>JAZSIQ010000029.1:0-3651 GCA_045533875.1 Acutalibacteraceae bacterium
GTGAGCGTTGCCGAAGTTGAGAAGATGCAAGCTGCTGCCGAAAAAAGCGGCAAAGTGCTCATGGTTATGCGCAATAACCGCTATATGCCTGTTTCCGCCTTTACCAAAAAGTATATTGCTGATGGCAATATGGGCGAAATCT
Organism: Acutalibacteraceae bacterium; assembly: GCA_045533875.1. Classification (GTDB taxonomy): domain Bacteria; phylum Bacillota; class Clostridia; order Oscillospirales; family Acutalibacteraceae; genus CAG-177. The sequence continues at coordinate 143 of JAZSIQ010000029.1, forward strand.
ATGCCGCTCGCTGCGGCTGGCAGCGCCGCCGCGGCATTCCCGGAAAAGGCGGCTGGTTTACCACCAAGGAACAGTCCGGCGGCGGCCCCCTCATTGATTTGGGCGTTCACATGATTGACCTTGCAATTTGGCTTATGGGCAATCCTACTCCCGTTTCCGTAAGCGCAAACACCTACTGCAAATTTGCCGATAACGACACAAGCGATTCCGTCAATTCCGATTTCGGCGATGCGAACGCAGAGGGCACCTTCGATGTTGAAGACCTTGCAATGGGCATGATTCGTTTTGACAACGGCGCCGTGCTTCAGATTGAATTTTCATGGGCTTCCAATATAAAGAAGGAAAGACGTTTTGTTGAACTCAGAGGCACAAAATCAGGTCTTAAGTGGGAGAATGATGAGGTTGAATTCTTCACCGAAGAGGACGGTCAGCTCCTTGACATCAAGCCCACGGGCAACATGGATAACAAGGGTCACCACAACAATCTCACCCATTACCTTGATGTACTTACAAAGGGCGCAGAGCCTTGCTTCAAGCCTCAGCAGGGCGTTGATATGATTAAGATTCTCTGCGCAATTTACGAATCCGCAAAAACAGGCAAGGAAGTAACTCTTTAAGATTCAAAGCAAACAAGCAAAGGAGAGTAGTGCGTGCTTCACCCGTTAAGGCATTTCAACACCATCACAAAGCACCGTCACAAGGTTGCAATTCATTGCTTCAGGGCAGGGATTGGATTTCAGGGACTCAGGCATGATCTGTCAAAGTACAGCCCCGTGGAGTTTGTTCCGGGCATGAAGTATTATCAGGGCACACGCAGCCCAAACGAGCGTGAGCGTGAGCTTTTCGGTCATTCTGCGGCATGGATGCACCACAAGGGCAGAAACCGTCACCATTTTGAATACTGGAGCGATTACAATCCTCAGACGAAGCTCGTAAGCCCCGTAAAAATGCCCAAAAAATATGTGATTGAAATGTTCTGTGACCGTGTTGCGGCAAGTAAAATTTATCAGGGTAAGGAATATACGGATGCACATCCGCTTGAGTATTTCCTCAAAGCAAAAAGCAGGCGTGTGATTCACCCCGAAACCTCCGATTTGCTTGAAAAGCTTCTGAAAATGCTCGCCGAAAAGGGCGAAAAAGAAACCTTTGCCTACATTCGCAAATTATTGAAAAGCGAAGAGGGCTATTGATAAATAAGGAGAGTGTAAATTATGATGAAACTCGGCATTATTGAAAGCTGGACAGAAGAAGGCTTCAAGTACGTTAACAGCAAGGGCCTTGAGTGTGTAGAATTCTGCGTAAACCATAACTGGGACAGTGCTGAATTCCTTGCTCAGGTACCTCAGATTAAGGAATGGTCGGAAAAATACAACGTAGCAATCGGCTCAATGGGCCGCTGGGGTGCAAAGAGAATTGATGACAACGGCGAAATTGTTGCCTCCGCCCTTCAGGATGATTACAACATCATTGATGCCGCTTCTCAGCTCGGCTGCCCCGTTTTCAACTGCGGCTGCAACTACACCGAATCCAAGAGCTTCTTTGAAAACTGCGAAATAGCAAAGGGTTACTTTGCAAAGCTTATCGAATACGGCAAGCAGAAGAATGTAAAAATTGCAGTATATAACTGCGACTGGGCAAACTTCGTCCATGAGCAGAAGAGCTGGGCATACATCCTTGGCGCTCTGCCCGAGCTCGGAATCAAATATGATCCCTCACACTGCATCAACAGAAGAGGCGATTACCTCAAGGAAATGAAGGATTGGGGCGAAAGATTCTATCACTTCCATGTAAAGGGCACCCTCTATGTTGAAGGCGAGCATTATGACGACCCGCCCGCAGGCCTTGACCAGACTGACTGGCGCTCCGTTATGGCAATGCTTTATATCAAAAACTACAGCGGAATGCTTTCAATCGAGCCTCATTCGGGCAACTGGCGCGGCGAAAAGGGCGATTGGGGAGTAGATTACACAATCAACTTCATCAGACCCTTCGTTATGCCTGCAAAATAAAACGAAAAACGGGGCAGTTCAGAGTGAACTGCCCCGCAATTTTTTAAAATGTAATTCCGATAAGCTCGAATATACTGCCTGTAAGGAATCCGAAAAGATAAAGAGTGACAAGTATTACGATGTTTTCTTTAAGATTTTTGTTTGTCTTGAAAAGCAGAAGCAAGCCCATTCCCGAGCCTGTGAGCACGCCTGCAAGCATGGCGCCCATGCTGATAACTCCTGACAGGTAAAGCTCCGTTATGACAACAGAGGCAGCGCAGTTGGGGATAAGACCTACAAGCGCCGAAAGAGCCGAACCTACGATTGGTGTGTTGGTAAACAGGGATGAAAGCCTGTCCTCCCCTATGCCGTTAATAACAACGTTAAGAACGAGATTTATTACAAAAATAAATGCGAAAATTTTGACGGTATGAACGAGGGAGGATTTAAAAATGCTTTCTTCGCAATGGCAATGGTCATGCTCGCAGAGGGCGTGCACTTCCACTTCTTTCTGCGGCTTTTTCAGCAGACGGAAAGCAAGGTCAACGAGGAATCCGAGCACAATGCCGATGGCGGCTTTGACACCGAGGATTTTAAGGATTACGGATATTTCAACCTTGTTTGAGAGGAAAATCGGCAGCATCTCATCGGAGGTTGAAAGAAAGATTGCAAAAAGAGTGCCGAGCGAAATAATCCTGCCCGAATAAAGGCTTGAAGCGGCGGCAGAGAAGCCGCATTGGGGAATAACTCCCAGCAATCCGCCTGCAATGGGTCCCAACACACCTGCTTTGGAAATGGCAGACTTTGATTTTTCGGAAGTTTTGTGCTCAATGAATTCCATGAGCAGATATGTTAAAAATAAAAACGGCAGCAAGGGAAGCGAATCCTTGAGCGTGTGTTGAAGTATATGCAAAATTTCGTGCAAAGCAAAAAACCTCACTATCTGATTGAAAAATAGTATAGGTTATAATACCCCAATATTATAATTGTGTCAATAAAAGGTGCAAGGAAATTTTAAAAAACTTAAAAAATAAGAGAAAAAGTGATTGACAAATGCAAAAGTATTTGTTAATATATTTGCGTTCACAATTCCTATGGGCCATTAGCTCAGTTGGTTAGAGCAACCGGCTCATAACCGGTTGGTCCGGGGTTCGAGTCCCTGATGGCCCACCATTTCAGAGGTTGCAGGCAATGAGTGACCTCAGTATAGGGGTATAGCTCAGCTGGTAGAGCAGCGGTCTCCAAAACCGCGTGTCGTGGGTTCGATCCCTTCTGCCCCTGCCAATACGGTTCGGTAGTTCAGTTGGTTAGAACGCTAGCCTGTCACGCTAGAGGTCGTGGGTTCGAGTCCCATCCGAATCGCCAAAATTTTTTTACTGAAATGCCTCTGTAGCTCAGTTGGTAGAGCAGGGGACTGAAAATCCCCGTGTCGTTGGTTCGATTCCGACCGGAGGCACCATTTTAGGGTGCCGTTACGATATTTTTGCGGATTTAGCTCATTTGGTAGAGCGCAACCTTGCC
>JAZSIQ010000068.1:0-4535 GCA_045533875.1 Acutalibacteraceae bacterium
TAAATCCGTGTAGTCTGTGCTATATCTCAAATCTTCAAATTGTTACGGAATTTTTTCCTAATTAAACTATTAAATCCATTTAAATAAAATGCTTATACAGCAAGAACTGCTTCGTATGTAATCTCTTTGCTGTGACCGTCAAGCCAACGGTATTCACGGGTGAATTTCATAGTTCGTACGGGACAATCATTCTTAACCATCTGGCCGCCGACTGAACCGGCTTCCCTAGAGGTGAGATCGCCGTTGTATCCCTGCTTGAGGTTTACGCCTACTTCACGAGCAGCTTCCATCTTGAACTTATCAAGAGCCTCACGAGCCTGGGGAACAGAACTCTTCTTTGCCATTATCCGTTACACTCCTTTGCCTTGAATTGCATGAAACAACAGGCAATCGCATGAAAAAAGCGTTTTTGTGAATTAACTGTTCTTTTTCGCAAACACTTCTACAAAAACTGCTTAGCAATGCCGCTGGCGAATTGCCGCTTTTGCATTTTTAAAGCTCCTTCAGCCTTCAAATACGGCTGAGGTTTGCTTTTAACTTCGGTTGTCCGTTGCTTCAGCATTCATAGTTTAGCCGCCATACGAATGCTTATGAATGAAAATTTTTGACAGATTTTTTGCTGTTTTATGTTGAGTGGGTTATGTTTTTTGTAGAAATACAAATTGCATTGTGGTATAATTTAAACGCAAACTTTTATAAATGAGGAGTTCGGGTTATGAACAGCACCGAAAGAGTACGCAACGCCATCCTCGGCAAAGCGGTTGACCGTCAGCCGATATACGGATGGGTCAAAGAAAATCTCAGCGATGAAATCTCGGCAAAAATCGGCAGTGTTGATGCCTTTGAGGATAAATTTGAGTTTGATGCGGCGCATATTTTCGGCGGTCCGTGGTCATTTGACGGCGATACCTTTGATGTTATCAGAAGCCGCCACGGGGAGCTTACTCCCGATGTGCTGCTTGACTATAACCTTTTCACCACGCCCGATAACGATGCGGATTTTGAGCAGGTAAAACGGGATATTGCTCACCACAAGCAGTGTGAACGCTTCTGCTATATGCAGACTCCGGGGCTTTTTGAGCATTTCAACTCGGTTTTCGGCATTGAAAACCACCTGCTGTATACCGCACTTTATCCCGAAGAGCTCTGTGAGCTTTACAGGCGGCAGGCTGAATGGACGGTAAAATTTGCCGACAAGTGCATTTCGCTCGGTGCGGATATGATACACATTTACGATGACTGGGGCTCGCAGAAGGATATGCTTTTCAGCCCTGACACATGGTGGGAAATCATATATCCAAACATGAAAACAGTTGTTGAGCATATTCATTCAAAGAGTGTTTTTGCAAGCCTTCATTCCGACGGATGCATCAGAAAGGTGCTTGACGGTGTACGTGACCTCGGATTTGACGTTGTTCACCCCTGGCAGGAAAATGCAGGAATGCCCCTTGATTTATATCTTGAAAAATACAGCAACGATTTTGCAATCATGGGCGGAATATGCGTGCAGTCTGCAATCGGAATTATGGGCAGGGATGAGCTCGAAAAGGAAATCAGGCGAATTTTTTCGCTCCTTAAGGGCAAACGGTGGATTTGCTGTACCTCGCATTTTGTGCAGAAGCATTGCTCGGTTGACGACCTCACCTTTGCCTATGAGCTGATATATAGTCTGGCAAGATAACAACAAGGGCGCTGTCTTATATCAATTGTGCATGGGGCATCGGAAAATACCCGGAAAAAATTGGTGATTGAATTCCATTGCCAACTGAGTGCATCAAGAATGAGGCAGAAGAAGCGCAACGAGAAAAACTTGACGGGTGTGTAAATAATCTCAATGAGCCTTGTGTTCATTGAGATTTGCTTTTTCCGCAGCTTATCCTTATCAATGTTTTTTGCTCTTGATTTAAAAATAAAAAATCATTATAATACCTATGGGTTGGTGATATATTATGAACACTTATTTTAACGAAATTACTTCAAAGCCCGTCAATACAAACGACAGCGGCATACTTTACAAAATCCCTGCAGGCGCATTCAGCGGCAACGGCGACCTCGGCATTGTGTTTGATAACGACGAAAAGGACCTTATCATCCACGTTTCAAAATGCGATTTCTGGAAATTTACTGCAGGTGCGCACTCTGACGGCGGCATAAAGACCCTCGGCAGCGTACGCATTGGCAACGTTGATTTGTCGCAGTACAATATAAAGCAGTATTTTGATAAGGGTCTGCTTGAAGGCACATTCGGCAATGTGGAAATTGAGCTGTTTGTTGCCCCCGAAAATATTGTTTATTTTAAAATCAAAGCACCCGTCAGTCAGGTTTTTCCGCCTGTAAGCGTGGAAATGCCCGACTCATGCAATTCTAAGAATTCCGAATTCATCCGCTCTGCCGTCAAGTGTTACGAGCGCAAATTCTGCGGCGAAGAGGTAAAACGTGAATCCGCATCTCTGCTCTGCCTCAAGGAGCTTGATACTCTCACGGATAACGGTGTTCAGTGCTCAAGCTTCTGCCTTTGTGCCGTTACCAATTTTGATGCAGAGGACTGCACAGCCAAGGGTGTTGATATGGCTGAGGGCGCAGATTATGAGCGTGACAAGGCAAAAACTCAGGAAAAATGGCAAAATTTCTTTGCCGCTTCAAAAGTAACTCTTGAGGATAAGGAAATAGAAAAATTCTATAATTCAAGCCTTTATCACCTTGCAGGCTGCATGGGCAACAAGGCTTTCCCTCCCGGACTTTTCGGCAACTTCATAACGGATGATTTCTTTCCCTGGGCGGGCGATTACCACATGAACTACAACTACGAAGCGCCCTATTACTGCGTATTCTCCTCAAATCATCCCGAGCTTTTTGACGGCTACATGACACCTGTCAACGAGATGCGTGAAGAGGCGAAGAGAATGGCAAAGCTCTTCGGCTGCAACGGCTACGCCCTGCCCGTAAGCTTCGGACCCAAGGCTCTGGACGTTTACAGCATGGAGAGCTGCAAGGAGCACGGCATTCTCTTCCTCGGTCAGAAGAGCCATGCCGCATACGCATGCGTAATCCCCATTATGCATTGGTTTGCAACCTACGATAAGGATTTTGCACGTGAAAATTACTATGATTTTGTGCTCAACACCGCCGCTTTCTGGGAGGATTACCTCGTTAAGGAAAAGGGCAGATACGTAATCAAAAACGATGCTGCGCACGAAATCCCCTACTACCGCGGCGAAAAATTCCGCTACATAACTCACAAAAATCAGATTGAAGCCGTGAACGCTATAAACTCCCTCGGTCTTGTAAAGCTGCTGTTTGACGGTATTTACGATATGGCAAAGGAGCTCGGCCTCAACCCCGAAAAGCTCCCCGTATGGAAAGAAATCATTGAAAATCTGAGCGACTTCCCGACCTTCATAAAGCACGGCAAAAGATGCTTCCGTTACACTAAAAAGGGCATGCGCTGGCGTGACGACAACACCGTAGGTCTGCAGCATATTTACCCTGCCTCTCAGGTTGGTCTTTCCTCCGGGGAAAGGCTGCTTAAGATTGCGAGAAACACCTATTTTATCAACGACAGATGCCTTGACGACAACGGCTCAAACTCCTATCTCCCTGCAGGTGCGAGAATCGGAGTTGACCCCGATTTCCTCATTGAGGGAATTCATAAGAACATAAAAGAATTTGCTCTTCCCAACAGACTTTTCCGTCACCACGGCGGCGGCATTGAGCATCTTACAACCGTCCCTGCAACAGTAAACGAAATGCTTATGCAGAGCCATGAGGGAGTTATCAGGCTTTTCCCGTGCTGGAACAGAAAATCCGCCGCATCGTTTGAAAATCTCAGGGCGGACGGCGCTTTCCTTGTTTCTTCGTCCCTTAAAAACGGCGAAATCGCTTCGCTTGAAATCACAAGCCTGCAGGGCAGAAAGTGCACCGTTGAAAGTGACGGCATAAAGAGCATTGTAAGGAAGTCTGACAATGCGGAAATCCCCTTCGCTTCAGGCGGCGGCACCCTCACCTTTGACACCGAGGCAAACGAAACCTACATTCTGATATAACAGAGGAATTTTATATGAAAATCTTTTTATTTCAGGGCGATTCCATAACGGATGCCAACAGAGTTGATGATAACGAGGATAACTTCGGGCTCGGCTTCGGGTATCCTCTGCTTGTGGGCGCAGAGCTTGCAAAATCAAGAAAAAATGAGTTCAAATTCATAAACAGAGGAGTCAGCGGTGACAGAATTACCGACGTTTACGCACGCATAAAGGAAGATATTATCAATCTCAGACCCGATTATATGTCCATGCTCATAGGCGTAAACGACGTTGCGCATGAACTGACAATGGGCTGCGGAGTGACGGCGGAAAAATTTGAGAAGATTTACTCAATGCTTATTGAAGAAATCAAAGAGGCTCTGCCGCAGATTAAAATAATCATTATGGAGCCTTTCGTTTTAAAGGGCACGTCTACCGAAAAGCTCTGGGACGGCTTTAAATACGAGGTAAAGGCTCACGGCGATGCGGCAAAGCGTGTGGCAGAAAAATACA
>JAZSIQ010000189.1:0-10718 GCA_045533875.1 Acutalibacteraceae bacterium
TATAAAGCTCACATGCGGGAGCTTCGGGGAGCTTGATTCCCTGAGCTTCCATAACCATGAGAAGCCTGCCGACACCCATGCCGAAGCCGAGCGAGGGAGTGTGGCTTCCGCCGAGCTCTTCAACAAGGCCGTCATATCTTCCGCCGCCGCAAACGGTGCCCTGAGCGCCGATTGAGGTGGAAACGAACTCAAAAACAGTTCTTGTATAGTAATCAAGTCCCCTTACAATGTGGGGATTTACGGTGTATTCAATATTCATTGCGTCAAGATATTTCTTGACCTGCTCAAAGTGCGCCGCACAGTCGTCACATATATAATCGAGCACAGTGGGAGCCTCGGCAGCTATTGCAGAGCAAACAGGGCTCTTACAGTCAAGAATACGCATGGGGTTACGCTCAAGACGCTCAGCGCAGGTGCCGCAAAGCTCATCTTTTTTATCCTCGAAGAATTCCTTGCGCGCCGCCTGATATTTTTTACGGCATTCGGGGCAGCCGATTGAGTTAAGCTCAAGCCTTAAGCCCTCAATGCCGAAAAACGCAAAAATCTCATTGGCAAGGGAGATAACCTCGGCATCTGCCGCAGGTGATGAGGTGCCGAACATCTCAACACCGAACTGGTCAAACTCCCTCCATCTGCCTGCCTGAGGCTTTTCGTAGCGGTAGCAGTTTACATGGTAGCAAAGCTTCTGGGGCATGGGCTCGTTGAAAAGACCGTGCTCAAGGTAAGCCCTTACCGCACCTGCCGTGCCCTCAGGGCGAAGGGTGATTGACCTGCCGCCCTTGTCGTCAAAGGTATACATTTCCTTTTGAACAACATCGGTAGTGCCGCCCACTCCGCGCTGAAAAAGCTCTGTATGCTCGAAAACGGGAGTTCTTATTTCCTTAAAGCCAAAAAGAGAGGCAATGTTGAACAGAGTTGCCTCAACATACTGGTGCTTGTAGCTCTCGGACGGCAAAACATCCTGAGTGCCTTTGATTGCTTTGGTAAGAAGTGCCATAATTATCATTCCCCTGAAATCGGATATTAAAAGGGGGACGCCGCATGACGACCCCCTGAGTTATTATAGATTTTTTCCCTCAGTTTTTGGGATTTACAATATCACGCCAGTCAAGATCGCCTCTTGCAAGGCTGTGAATAAGCGCTTCGGCGGTGGCGATATTGGTGGCAACGGGAACACTGTGAACATCGCAAAGCCTGAGCAGAGTTTCTTCCTTGGGCTCGTGAGGCTTTGCCGTGAGAGGGTCACGGAAAAACAGGAGCAAATCTATTTCGTTGCAGGCAATGGCTGAGCCTATCTGCTGGTCACCGCCCTGGGAGCCGCTGAGATAGCGCTGAATTTTAAGACCGGTTGCCTCGGCAACGATTTTGCCGGTAGTGCCGGTGGCGCAGATATTGTGACGGCTGAGAATTCCGCAGTATGCGATGCAAAACTGAGCCATAAGTTCTTTTTTTGCGTCATGGGCTATCAAAGCAATGTTCATAAATTCGCCTCCCTATTTTTATAACCCTATGCTTATAATAACAAATGCAGAAAATCTTGGCAAGAGTTTTTTACAATTTATCGTGAGTTTTTTACATTTTTTACTCAGGATTATTCCTCTGCCTCGGTTTCCTCTGCCTCGGGCTGAGCGTTTTCGGCGGAAATTTCGGCTTCTTCGCCCTCGGTCTGAGCTTCAGAATCCGCTTCATCCTCAACGTTTTCAACGGAAATTGCCATTATAACCTTTTCGCCCTCGCTTACCTTCATCACACGGACACCCTTTGAGTCTCTGCCCACAAGGTTGACTGCGGAAACGGGGATTCGGATTATAATACCGTCAGATGCGATAAGGATAAGGTCGTCATTATCGTCCACAACCTCAAAAGCGGCAACCTTGCCGTACTTGGAGATATCATAATTCTTGAGACCCTGACCGCCTCTGTGCTGAAGCGAATATTTATCGGGCTCGCAGCGCTTGCCGTTACCGATTTCGCTGACGGTGAGCACGGTTTTGCCCTCTTCAACAACATCCATGCCGATAACCTCATCGTCACCGATAAGGGTGATTGCCTTAACTCCCCTTGCGGTTCTGCCGATGGGTCTTGCATCGTTTTCATTGAATCGGATGCACTTGCCGTTCCTTGTGGCAATAAGTAAATCCTGATTGCCCGTGGTGCGCTTGACCCATGCAAGCTCATCATCGTCATCAAGTGTAATCGCATAAACACCGCTCTTGCGTACATTCCTGTAAGCATCAAGCGAGGTGCGCTTTATAATTCCCTTCCTTGTAACCATGCAGAGGTAACCCTCTTCATCAAGCATGGGAACTCTTATCATGGTGGAAACCTTTTCGTCACCTTCAATGGGAAGAATGTTTACAATATTCATACCCTTGCTCGTTCTTGAGCCCTCGGGAATTTCATAGCCCTTAAGACGATAGGTTCTGCCCTTGGTGGTGAAGAACATGATATAATCGTGAGTGGAGCAGGTGAACAGAGTCTGAACATCGTCCTCTTCACGGCGTGAAAGACCCTTTATGCCCTTGCCGCCCCTGTGCTGAACATTGTATTCTGCAACAGGCATTCTCTTGATGTAGCCGAGGGAGGTCATTGTGTAAACGCAGTTTTCTCTGGGGATAAGGTCCTCAATATCAACCTCGCCCGAAACGTTTACGATTTCAGTCTTTCTTTCGTCAGCAAACTTATCACGGATTGCCATTGCCTCGTTCTTGACTATTTCAAGCACCTTTGCTTCATCAGCAAGGATTTCGTTGTACTCTGCGATTTTTGCCTTGAGCTCATCGAGCTCGTTTGTAATCTTGAGGATTTCAAGACCTGCCAGCTGACCTAAACGGAAAGCAACGATTGCCGCCGCCTGAGGCTCGTCAAAGTCAAATTTCTCCATGAGTGCGGTTTTGGCTTCTGCCTGACCGCCCGTGCAGGCTCTGATTGTTGCAATAATCTCATCAACAATATCAATAGCCTTTGCAAGACCTTCAAGAATATGAGCTCTGTCCTGAGCTTTTTTGAGGTCAAATCTCGTTCTGCGGACTATGACCTCTTCCTGGAATCTGATGTAATGATTAAGGATTTCCTTGAGCGAAAGCTGCTTGGGCTCGCCGTTTACAAGAGCTATCATGATAGCTCCGAAGGTATCCTGCATCTGAGTGTAATTGAAAAGCTGATTGAGAACAACCTGCGGATTTGCATCTCTCTTGAGGTCAATGGAAATGAGCATGCCCTTCTTTGAGGAGTAGTCATTTACATCGGAAATTCCTTCTATGCGCTTATCCTTAACAAGGTTTGCAATGCTTTCAATAAGCCTTGCCTTGTTAACCATATAAGGAATTTCGGTTACCTGGATTTCAAATCTGCCGTTTTTCTTTTCAACGATTTCGGTCTTTGCTCTCAGGGTGATTTTGCCCCTGCCGGTGCTGTAAGCGGCTCTGATGCCCGCTCTGCCCATAACAATACCCTTTGTGGGGAAATCGGGACCCTTAATATGCTCCATAAGACCGTCAAGGTCAATATCGGGGTTATCAATAAGAGCGCACATGCCGTCAATAACCTCGCCCATGTTGTGGGGAGGGATATTGGAAGCCATACCTACGGCGATACCTACCGAGCCGTTTACCAGAAGATTGGGAAATCTTGAGGGAAGCACGGTGGGCTCCTTAAGACGGTCATCGTAGTTTGTGGTAAAGTCAACGGTGTCCTTGTCAATATCGGTAAGCATTCTGAGCGCAATTTTGCTCATTCTTGACTCTGTGTAACGGTAAGCTGCAGGGGGGTCACCGTCAACGGAGCCGAAGTTACCGTGACCGTCAACAAGAGTGTATCTCATTGAGAAGGTCTGCGCAAGGCGAACCATGGCATCGTAAACCGATGCGTCACCGTGAGGGTGATAGCGGCCGAGAACGGAACCGACTGTATCGGCGCACTTTCTGTATGCCTTATCGGGAGTCAGACCGTTTTCGTGCATTGTATAAAGAATTCTGCGGTGAACGGGCTTGAGTCCGTCCCTAACATCGGGAAGAGCACGCGAGGTGATAACCGTCATCGAATAGTCGAGGAACGATTTGCGCACTTCCCTGTTTAAATCAACATTTATAATTTTTTGAGTGTCTCGTGCGTCACCAAAGTTCATTTCAGATTATCCTTTCCGAAAAAATCATATATCCAGATTCTCAACGAATTTAGCATTCTTTTCAATAAATTCACGGCGGGGCTCAACCTTGTCACCCATAAGGATTGAGAAGGTCTGGTCAGCCTCCATGGCATCCGCAAGAGTTACTCTGAGCATGACTCTTGTGGCAGGGTCCATGGTGGTTTCCCAAAGCTGCTCAGGGTCCATTTCACCGAGACCTTTATATCTCTGAATATCGCAGCTTCCGCCGAATTCCTCTATCTTTTGGTCACGCTCCTCATCAGAGAAAGCATAGGCAAACTTCTTGCCCTTGCTTACCTTGAAAAGAGGCGGCTGAGCCAGGTAAACATGTCCGTTATCAATAAGCGGACGCATGTAGCGGAAGAAGAATGTTAAAAGAAGAACTCTGATGTGAGCGCCGTCAACGTCAGCATCGGCCATGATAACAACTTTTTCGTAGCGGATTTTGCTTATATCAAAATCTTCACCTATTCCGGTGCCCAGAGCCATAACAACGGGCTGGAGCTTGTCATTACCTATAACTCTGTCAAGCCTTGCCTTTTCAACGTTGAGCATTTTACCCCAGAGAGGAAGAATTGCCTGGTAGGTTCTGTCTCTGCCTTCTTTTGCGGAGCCGCCTGCAGAGTCACCCTCTACGATGTAAAGCTCGGTACCGTCAGCCTGCTTTTCCGTGCAGTCGGCAAGCTTGCCGGGCAAAGCGTTGCCTTCAAGGGCGGATTTACGCCTTGCGAGGTCTCTCGCCTTTCTTGCCGCTTCACGGGCTCTTGAAGCATCAAGCGCCTTGCTGAATATAGCCTTGGCAACGGAGGGGTTTTCCTCAAAGTAATTTGTAAGATGCTCATAAACAGAGGATGAAACAAGCTGAGTGATTTCCGTGTTGCCGAGTTTGCTCTTTGTCTGACCCTCAAACTGAGCCTCGGTAAGCTTAACGGAGATTACAACAGTAAGACCTTCCCTTACATCCTCGCCTGAAAGCTTTTTGTCGCCGTCCTTGAGGATGCCGTACTTCTTGCCGTAATCGTTGAAAACTCTTGTTAAAGCGGTCTTGAAGCCCGTTTCATGGGTGCCTCCGTCAACGGTGCGTACATTGTTGGCGAAGGAGAGCATTATTTCATTGTAACTGTCGCTGCTGTAAAGCATTGCAACCTCTGCGGCACGGTCACCGCTGACGGTTGAAAAATGGATGGGAGCATCATGCAGGGACACAAGACCTCTGCTGTTGTTGAGATACTCCGCAAAGCTCGAAAGACCGCCCTCGTAGCAGTAAACATTCTCCACAATGTTTTCGGGATCACGGCGGTCGGTAAGGGTCAGCTTAAGGCCTGCATTAAGGAATGCAGACTGCCTGAGCCTTGTTTCGAGCGTTTCAAAATCAAACACGGTGGTTTCCGTGAAGATTTCAGGGTCGGGCTTGAAGCGGATAAAAGTGCCCGTGGTGTCGGTTTCGCCTACGATTTCAAGGTCGGTTTCAATGTTGCCGCCGTTTGAGAAGCGCTGACGGTGTACCTTGCCGTTTCTTGAAACCTCAACCTCAAACCACTCGGAAAGGGCGTTAACAACAGATGAGCCAACGCCGTGAAGTCCGCCTGAAACCTTGTAGCCGCTGCCGCCGAATTTACCGCCTGCGTGAAGCACGGTAAGAACAACGGTAACAGAGGGCAGACCCATTTTTTCGTTGATATCAACGGGGATACCTCTTCCGTTATCCCTTACGGAGATAACGTCGCCGGGCTCGATTTCAACTTCAATATGAGTACAGAAGCCTGCAAGGGCTTCGTCTATGGAGTTATCCACAATTTCGTAAACAAGGTGGTGAAGACCTCTGGGGCCTGTGGAGCCGATATACATACCGGGTCTTTTACGTACAGCCTCAAGACCTTCAAGCACCTGAATCTGGCTTGCGTTATAGTCATCGGAAACCGCAGTATTCATGGTTTCGATATCCTCATCGCCTGCAGTTGCGGCAGCCGCACGCTCCTGAGCAGCCTTGTTGAGCTCCTCCTGCTTTTCAGCCGAGATTTCCTGAGCTTCGTCAAGCTCGTTGAGTTCAGTCTTTTCAATATCCAAAGCTTTTACCTCCCCGGATTTTTATTGCCCTATACGGCTGCCAAGACCCTTGCTCTTTTTCTTGGGCTTGTACTTGGGCGGATTCTCAAGTCTCATCCTCGCACTCTTGCTGGAAGCGAGGTATTTATTAACGCTTATAACAGCGGATGTAAGCTCATCGCAGGTATAATCAAGGCAGTTTGCAAGCAGCTGCTCCTCAGGGTCAATAACATTGAGCGAGCCGAGAATTGTAACCGCAACAAGGCTCTGAGTGTCATTGGTGCCGTCAAGATACATTTCGTTAAAGAGGTTGAAAAGCTTTTTCATCTCTGTGGGGTTGTTTCTTCTTATTGCATCAATCACAACCGCATTGCCGTGCTCAACAAAGAATTCCTCAGAAAGGAGCACATCGTACTTTTCAAAATTCTCTTTATAATCCTGACGAAGCTGAGGATAAAGACCGGTAAAACGGCTGACAAGAGTGTTTGAATCGTAGGAAACCGCTCCGTTTTCAACCGCACTCTTTGAAACGGTTGAAGGAAGCTTCTTCTTGATTTTTGCCTTTGCGCCGAATCTGAGCACAAGGCTCTCGCCAAATTCGTTTACCGCATATTTTACATCCTTTTCATCGGCGTTTTCAGGTTCAAGAAGAGTAACGGTAATCTGAGCGTAATCGCCCTGTGAGATTTCGCCCTCCTTAAGCACACCGTAAAGGAAAAGCTTGCCATTGAAATGCTCAAGCCTTACGGCTCTGTTTTCGCCCTTGTAATCAACGGTGATTTTGCCGTTTTTGGTCTGGATGGGAAGCTCGTCCTTTGATGCTCCCTCGGGATAAACGGGTGAGAAGCCGCACTCGGAAAGCACGGGCTTAAGACTGTTGCAGATTTTTCCTATAAGCTCATAAATATCAGCCATTTGACATACCTCGCAATACTTCAAATTATTCAAAGAAATTATATCACATAAACTTTATTTTTTATTTCTTTTAAAGAAGTATGGCATAATTATTATTAAAATATATATTAAATATAAGTATAGATTGTTTAATTTAAAATATATAGCATATATTTAATCATCAATTAAGATAAAATATTGACTAAATCTTAGTGTTGTGATATCATATTTTAACTTAATTTGATTAATATGGGCAGTTTCGGCTGCTGTCAGAGGTGTCTGTTTATGAAGAAAGCCCTTGTTATATTCGGCGGAGTTTCCAGCGAGCACGATGTTTCGCTCGTTTCCGCAAAATCGGTAATTGAGAACATTCCCCGTGACCGTTACAGCGTGCAGATGCTCGGCATCTCCAAGGACGGTCACTGGTACCTTTACACGGGCGATACCGCCAATCTTCCCGAGGATAAATGGCTTGAGGATTCTGCCAACCTCACCCCTGCCGTTATCTCCCCCGACGCTTCGCATCACGGAATCATCCTCATGGGTGGCAGCACAAGCATTGAAAAAGTGGACGTTGTTTTCCCCGTGCTTCACGGCAAAAACGGCGAGGACGGCACCGTGCAGGGCTTGCTGGAGCTTGCAGGAATCCCCTACGTCGGCTGCGGCGCACTTTCCTCTGCAGTATGCATGGATAAGGCTATGACAAACACTGTAGCCGATTATTCGGGCATTGCTCAGGCAAAGTGGCTCAGCTTTGACCTTTATCAATACAGAAAAACTCCCGATGCACTGCTTGAAAAAGCAACAAGCACGCTCGGCTTCCCCATTTTCATCAAACCCGCAAACGCAGGCTCATCCGTAGGCATTTCAAAGGCAAAAAGCCTTGAGGAGCTTGCCGCCGCACTTGAAAAGGCATTTGAGCATGACAAAAAGGTTGTGCTTGAAGAGGGTATTGACGGCATTGAGGTTGAATGCGCCGTGCTCGGCAACGATGAACCCATTGCTTCTGTTGTAGGCGAAATTGTTCCCTGCAATGAATTCTACGATTTTGATGCAAAATATCTCGCCAACGAAAGCGAGCTTCATATCCCTGCAAGGCTCAGCGAAGAAAAGCTTGCAGAGATTCAGTCAGCCGCTCGCAATGCGTACAAAGCACTCGGCTGTGCAGGGCTCGCAAGAGTTGATTTCTTTGTAAGAAAAAGTGACGGAGCCGTTCTTCTCAACGAGCCCAACACTATCCCCGGCTTCACTCCCATCAGTATGTACCCCAAGCTTTTTGACGCTTCGGGTCTCCCCTATTCCGAATTGCTTGACAGGCTTCTCACCCTTGCCGTCCAGCGATAATTCCTGCGGTGCAAGTCCGCTGAAAGGCACACACAATGAGTGAAAAATATATCATGGAGCTGTTTGACCGCCACGAGGAGGACGGCGAGGAATCCTCGTTCAACTTCACCGCCAAAGCAGACCTTACGGGCGATGCAAACGACTATACGATTACTTATAACGAGCCCGACCCCTCCCTTGCAGGGTGTGTCACCTCCCTTCGTGTTACGGATAAGAAACGAATTGAGATGACCCGCACGGGCAGCTTCACAACACAAATGATTCTTGAACTCGGCAGGCGCCATATCTGCTTTTATAAAACCCCGTTCGGCTCGCTTTCAATCGGTGTTTACACCGAAGAAATAAGCTCCGTTATGGGCAAAGAAGGCGGCAGGCTGAGCTTCACATATACGCTTGATTTCAACACGGGTCAGGTAAGCACAAATTCCCTGACCGTAATTATAAAGGAGGCAAAAACAAATGTCTGTACTGGTAAGTAAAGCGCATTCAGATGCATACACCGCAGTTATGGAAGCAACAGGCAGAGCTGTCGCCGCAGGCACTATCCCTGCAGTTGCTCTCCCCGGCTTCAAAACCGAAGTTCCGGCTGACAGAAAAAACGGTGATATTTCCGTAAATGCGGCTATGGCATGGGCAAGAGAGCTTCACAATGCCCCCCGCAAAATCGCCGAAACAATAGTTGAAAATGTTCAGCTTGAGGATACCGTTTTTGAGCGCTGCGAGGTTGCCGGCCCCGGCTTTATCAACTTCTATTACGGTCCTCTTTTCTACTCTCAGATTATTGAAGATATCCTTGAAAAAGGTAACGCTTACGGCCGTTCGGATTTTGGCGGCGGCAAAAAAATAAATGTGGAGTTTGTTTCCGCCAACCCCACAGGCCCCATGCACATGGGCAACGCAAGAGGCGGCGCACTGGGTGACTGCCTTGCTGCCGTGCTTGACTTTGCGGGCTACGAAGTAAGCCGTGAATTCTACATCAATGATGCAGGTAATCAGATTGAGAAATTTGCTCTTTCGCTTGATATCCGTTACCGTCAGCTTTTCGAGGGCGAAAACGCTCCCGAGCTTCCTGAGGACAGCTACCACGGCGCAGACATCGCTGAGCGTGCAAAGGAATTTGCGGACGTTTACGGCGACGAATTCATAGCAAAATCCGAGGCTGAGCGCAGAAAGGCACTTGTTGATTTCGCTCTGCCCAAGAACATTCAGGCTATGAAGGACAACCTTACAAAATACCGCATCGAGTATGACACATGGTTCTGCGAAAGCACTCTGCACGCAGGCGGCGACATTGCCGAGGTTATTGATATACTTAAGAAAAACGACCTTGCTTACGAAAAGGACGGTGCTCTCTGGTACAGGAATTCCAAAGTGCTCAACGAAAGACTTCTCAGACAGGGCAAAAAGCAGCAGGAGATTGACCGCCTTGAGCTCAAGGATGAAGTTCTCATCCGTGCCAACGGCAATCCCACCTACTTCGCAGCCGATATCGCTTACCACCGCAACAAGCTGCTCACAAGAGGCTTTGATATTGCAATTGATATCTGGGGCGCTGACCACCACGGCCATGTTGCAAGAATGCAGGGCGCTCTTGATGCTATCGGTCTTGACGGTGATAAGCTTGATATTGTTCTTATGCAGCTTGTAAGGCTCACCCGTGACGGTGAGGTTGTAAGAATGAGCAAGAGAACAGGCAAAGCTATAACTCTTACCGACCTTCTCGAGGAAATCCCCATTGATGCCGTACGCTTCCTCTTCAACATGAGAGACCCCGGCTCGCAGATGGAATTCGACCTTGACCTTGCAGTTGAGCAGAGCTCTCAGAATCCCGTTTATTACTGCCAGTATGCGCACGCAAGAATCTGCAGCATTCTCAAGAAGCTTGAGGAGCAGGGCATTTCCTATCGCACCTGCACTAAAGAGGAACTTGCCCTTCTCACCGCTGATGAGGAGATTGAGCTTATCCTCCACCTTGCATCGCTCACCGATGAAATAGTAAGCGCTGCAAAGAATTATGACCCCGCAAAAATCACCCGTTATGCAATTGACCTTGCAACCCTTTTCCATAAATTCTACAATTCCTGCCGTGTAAACTGCGGCGAAGAGGGACTTACCCAGGCAAGGCTCAGCCTCTGCCTGTGCGTTAAGACGGTGCTTGCAAACATTCTCACGATGTTCAAGATTACCGTACCCGAAAGCATGTAATAAAATAATTACGGCTGTACCGTGCGTTGTAATTTGCGCCGATACAGCCGTTTTTTTATATCATTTTTAATTCCTTTACCAC
>JAZSIQ010000080.1:0-27037 GCA_045533875.1 Acutalibacteraceae bacterium
ACCGCACCGTCAAACTTTGCAATGTTACTGCCCGTAGGCATCACAATATATTCATCGGCCACTTTTCTTAAAACAAAGCCTTCTTTGATTTTCATTTCCTTTGCTGCCTCCAGAATCTTATCGGGGTTATTGAACAAAATATCATAAACTTTTTTTGCGCTTTCTTCGTCAGGTCCGCAGAACACGCGGTAAATCGGAAGAGTTTTGGCAAATTTTTTTATGTTCAGGATTGCCGATGCAGCTGCCAGATTATCCCACACCGGTATAAATATCTGCTTCATAAGCACGCTGCGTGCCTGATACTCATCAAGCCTGCGGAGATAAACCGATTCCGAACGTCTGACATCCAGAATTGCTTTCAGCGGACATTCTGCACTTGTAAAAATCTGCTCCTTACCGTCCCACGGTACACCGTAGACAGTTGCTCCGTCAGGGCTTATGCTTAATGCAGGACGGTCTCCGCTTATAAATTCTGCATTGTTGGCGCTTATCCACGCATTGGCACGGGTCGATTTTCCCATGCCGGAAATGCCCGTAAATGCAACGGCTTCACCGCCGACATTCACACATGACGAATGAAGCGTAAGGCATGAATTTATCGCCAGCACGCTTTCAAAAGCTATCCTGAGCAGATTTCTTAAAATCTGCTCAAGCAGATTTACCTCCGGTCTTTCCACATAACAATATACTGATTTATAATCCGCTGTCAATACAACCTGCACCGCATCGCTGTATGCAGATGAAGCATAAAGCCACGAGCCGTCATCCCTGATATAAATTACCACATCGCCATGCTCTACAACAGTCTTTTCCGTGCCGTCATACAGCGTTTTTGATATGCAACAAATCTGACCGTCACTCTTTTCTTTCAAGTGACAGACAAATTCGTTGAACAACGGCAGGCCGCCTTTAAATTCAAAGCATAAACCCGCTATGCCGACAGCCGCCTTATTCTCCTTCATAAATCAGGAAACGAAACCTGAATCGGGAACCTGCACCTCATGGCTGCATCCGGAGGTTAAAGAATCACCGTAGCCAAGCCATACCTGTGTGCATGTAAGACCGCTGGTGGTAGCAGCTGCTGCAACCTGCTCGTTGTAGCGGAATTCAATCTTTTCCGCTACGGGAGTTGAGTAAGTTTTTTTCATATATGTATCCTCCATTTTAGTCTTTTAATATTATATGTTTCAAAATAAATCTGCTATGTTTTATTATTTATACTGTTTTTGCGAAGCCGTTTTTGACCATCGCACGGCACCATTCACACTGCTCGGGCGAAGCGTGGCCCGGTACTGCATTCAAATGACCTGCCGCACAGCCCTTTGCCGCATAACGGAAAGCGCAATTTTCGCATTCAACAGGCAACAAAATTTCCATAACCTGCCCGTTAATTTGCTGCCATGACTTATTGAAGCCTTCTTTCAACAGGTCGGCGCTTATGTGCGTCAGTCGATTACAAGGAACCAGTCTGCCCTCCCATGTCACATTGAACGAACTTCTTGCGCCGCCGCATCGTATACCTTTAGGCACGCTTGAATCAATTTTACCGCCGACCTTAGGTAAATCACTTATACATTCAGGTGGCATAAGCTCGCCTTTGAGGGATTTTTCCAATTTAAAAAAATCAATATAGTCATCAATGCTCAAATCGCTGAAACCCCTGTTTCTTTCGGTACTGCTTCTGGGAGTAAACAAGCCGCTGTTTACATAAAACGGCACATCGAGAGAGGATGCAAAGCGGATAAGCTCTTTGTTTTCTTCCAAAGAAAGATACGGATTGGGGGTCAGAGTAATCCTTACAGGCAGCTTCGCTTTTGCTGCGCTTTGTATATTCTTGGTAACCCTTGCAAATTCCCTTTTACCCGTCACCTTTTCATACATCTCATCATTTGCTCCGTAGAGCGTGATTTGCAGCGACAAGAGCGGATTTTCTTTTAAAAATCCAATTTGTTCTTCGTCCAGAAGTATGCCGTTTGTAAGCACGGCAAGCCTGACAGAATTTTTATGCAGATAAAGATAAAGCCTTTTAAAATCGGGATATGTGAGGCATTCACCGCCCGTAAGGGTGGCAAACATCATACCTGCCTCAATCGCCTGCGCCATTATGTCTTCCCATTCATTGGCAGAAAGCAGCCTGCAACCCTTCATCTGCTCGGAATTCAGGTGGACATAGCACATTTTGCAATCAAGGTTGCAATGAGGGGTCAGCTCAAACACGCCTTTCAGCGGCACCGCCTTTTCCCTTGCCCTTGAATCAAGATACATACGCATTGCCCAGTCATGATATACGGAATCAATACCCTTTGCACGAAGCTCCGTAACCATCTCCGGCAGGCTCTTTGAATTCTGAACAATATGCGAAATCTCGTATTTATTCATACTTCGCCTCTCATTCCTTTAAAAGCCTTGTGCAATATCTCGATTTTTAGCACATGTACTAAAAAGTTTGGATTTATGATTTATTTTACCAATAAATCGGTTATGTGTCAACCTTTTCACCCAATGCTTGTGTGATTTTCTGTTTCTGAAAGATTCCCGTTTTCCCCTATTTTATATACCCTTGTACAATACTGAAGCATACTTGGCCTGTGGGTAGTAATAACCCTTGTTCTGTTGGGATATGCTTTCATCATGTTTGCAAGAACAGTTTCCTCCGTTGAAGCATCAAGAGCACTTGTTGCCTCATCCATAACAATAACGGGAGCATCCCTCAGAAGGGCTCTGGCAATGGACATTCGCTGCACCTGACCCTCAGAAAAATTAACACCCTTTTCGCTGATTTCGGTATACATGCCCATAGGTAATTCTTTGATAAAGCTCCACGCATCGGCAGTTTTGAGTGCTTCTGTAAGCTCCTCATCCGTTGCCTCGGGGCGGACAATGCGAAGATTATCCGCAACAGTACCCGAAAAAATTGCATTTCCCTGCGGTACATAGGAGCAGAATCTTCGTGTGCTTTCTGAAACAGATATTTTTCCACCGTCCTGTGTACCCATTGTAATTTCACCCGAATCAGGTTCAACAAGCCCCAGAATCAGCCTTAAAATTGTTGTTTTGCCCTCACCGGAGGGACCTACAAATGCGATTGTTTCGCCGGGTGCGGCGCTGAATGAAATGTTATTTACTACCGGCTTTTCACCGTCGGGGTAGGTGTAAGTAAGGTTATCGCAGGAAAGCGTAATGCCACTTTCATTGGCGGAATTTTCCATTTTTTTAGCTTCTTCATCATCCTTGCTCTCTTCAAGAGACAAATCGGTAATTTCCATAATTCTTCCTGCAGCGGTCGCAATTGAAATTGCACTCGGCACAAGAGAAACCAACGCCGAAAAAGACGAGGTCAGTTGACCTGAAATCTGTAAAAACAGAGTCATTGTGCCGTAGGTAATAGCACCCTGCCAAAGCCTGTACACGCCCCAACCGTAGCAAAGATAGGAAACGGCAAGGCCGATAATTGACATACAAAATGTCATAATTATTGAAAACCTGTCATGGTCAAGCCTTATTTTTCTGTAAAGCTGCAGGTTGATTTTCATCTGCTCAACATAGCGTTTTGTTATATTGAAAGCCTTTATGGTTTGAAGATTCTGGATTGATTCGGCATAAAACGAAAGGATTTTTCCGTTCATCTCACGGCTTTCTTTGTTGTATTTGCGCATCATCTTCATTGACATTCTTGAAGAAAGAACAAGAAAAGGTGCACTCATAAAAGCAAAAATCGCCATTATGGGATCATAATAAAGCACAACAATAAGGCAGCCCAAAAATTGAGCTGATTTTGTAAAAACACCCGGAATATAGGAAATAATGCTGTTTGAAACCGCACCCACATCGCCTTCTATTCTGTTAAGAAGGTCGCCCGAGTGATATTTCCTTATATCCTCCCATTTCGAGTAGGTTATATGCTCATAAACACTGCCCCTGATTTCGCTGCTGATTTTTGTGCCGACAATTGAAGATATTCTCGTAATAACTGCACCTACAAGCAACTGCGTTAATCCAAGGCTGACTGCAAGCACGGCACTTTTAACAATAGTTTCGTTATTATGGGAAACAACGGAGTCTATCAGATATTTTGATGCAACATTTGCACCGAGACCCATCGCCGTGCTCAAAAGTCCGATAACAACATAGAGAGCAATCTGCAAACGGTATTTTGAAACGTAGCGCAGAAGCCACTTCCACTCTTTTCCGAGCGAACGGAAAAGCTCAACATATTCACCCGGCTTCTTCACTTAAACCATCTCATTTCCTGAATTTATTTTTTCTTTTGGCTGCCATAACCATCGCCATAGCCGTATTTGCGTGAATAACCGTAGCGGTAATATTTATTATATCCGCCGTATTTATAGTAGTTGCCGTAGCCGCCGGGTCCTCCCGTTGCACCGTTGAGAATGCAGCCAAGAAGCTTGGTTTCGGTTTCAAGCATAGCGCTGATTCCTGTTCTTATTGTTGTTTGCATAACAGCATCCTGCCTGATAACATAGATAACGGCATCAACCGCACCTGCAATGATTGTTGCATCGGAAATAATTCCGCAGGGCGGAGTATCAACGAGAAGAAGGTCATAATCGTTCTTCAAGCTGCCGAAAAGCTCTTTAAGAGAATGCGTGCGGATTACGCTTTGAAGATTATTTTCTTTGCCCTTAAAGCTTAACAAATCAATACCCAATGACTCAATATGACGGATTACATAAAGGTCTGTTTCCGCCTTAATCTTTTCTTCGTCCGCCTCTTTGATAACGAGAGAAGAAATACCCGAATTTCGAAGGTCACAGTCAGCAACAAGCACTCTGTTATCGTTTTTTGCAAAAATAGATGCGAGATTAACCGTCACAACTGACTTGCCCTCATCAGGGGCTGTGCTGGTTAACATAATAACCTTCTCGCCCTCCTTGAGGCACTTTCTCACAGAGCTTCTCAAAAGACGCAGGGACTCAAGAAAATCGTTGCCTATCAGGGGGTTTGTAAGAATAATATCGGTGTTTATTTTTCTGCGATATTTTTTGAACACAACCTGAGGAAGAACACCTATGCAGTTCTGGTTAAGAATATTGCGGATATCTTCTTTGGTACGTATTGTTTTTCTCAGGATAGCATAAACCATAATCCAACCAACACCTATAACCGCACCTATAAGTGCCGCTCTGAGAACAGACGAACGCCACGCCATCTGATTGGACGGCGTTTCGGGAACAATCGGCTCGCTTATGATAACAAGCTTTGTGCGTCCTATTATGTAATCCGCTACCGAAGAATAGTTGTCAATAACCGAAAGCAGTGTGTCATAGGTCAGCTGAGGATCTCCGCCAACTGCGGTAAGGGTTACCATATTGGTATCCGAAATACAGGTTGCCGTAACCGATGCAGGCATAGCCGTGACTCCCAAATCCTCACAAACCTGAGAGATCAGAATTGAATTGCCGATGATGTAGGGAAAAACACTCGCCAGTTGGTCTGCTGTGTTTTTATTGTAAAAAAACGAATATGCCGAAACACCGTTTTCACCCGAAAGCACCTTGTTTTCCGTCTGAACGGTAAAAGTTGCAGATACGGTGTATTGCGGAACATAGCGGACATAGCTTCTGTAAAACTGCAAGCCCCCCAGAAGAACGGCAAGAGCAACTGAAATCCAGCCGAACTTTATGGCTCCACGCCATATATCGCTCAGCAGAACTTTAAGCTCCACCGTTGAGTTGGTGGTATCATTGTTTGTTATATTATCGTTCATATAATAACCTTATTTCTCGATTTTGTAGGATGAATTTTCAGAATAATCCTCGGTAAAACCTTCGCCGACCAATGCTTGCTGGATTCTGCCGTATCCGTAGCCGCCTCTGTAATAAGCACCGTAATAACCCGTTTCATCGGTACCCATCTGACCGAACAAGGTGAATGGCTTATAAATATCGTTAAGAATACATCCCGCAAGCTTTCCGCCGGCATCACGGATTGCAAGAATAGCATCGTTTATATCCTGAACCGCAACGGTATCCGTCCTTACAACAAGCAAGGTTCTGTCCGAAAAAGACGATATTGAAACCGCATCTGCCGAAACTGATGACGGCGGTGTATCAATGATAACAAAATCCATTTTTTCGCGCAGAACGGAGATGCATTTTGCAAAAACGGCGCTGCTCAGAATGTCGTGCGAATTGTCCTGAGACTTTTTGTTGAAAGCAATAATCAGGTCACTTTTTCTGTAGCGGTAAAAACTGAAATCGCTTAAATTAACTTTATTGGTAAGTACATCGGAAAACTCATTCTCTATTTCATGCTGATAATCGAAAATTTTATACATTGAAGGCTTGCGAACATCAAGATCAAGAAGCGCAACCTTATAGCCTCTGCCCGAAAGCGCAAGGGCAATATTCGCAGCAACCGTTGATTTACCTTCGTTTTCAGCAACGCTTGTAACAGCAAAAACCTTTTTATCTTTCTTCTTTTGCATATACTCAAGCTTGGTGGCAAGCTTTTGATAATCCTCTGTAAATTTAAGAGTGGAATATGCATCGTTTATCAGCAAGGCTCGTTTTTTCTTCTCAAACTTTTCTTTGTGCGAAAGATGAGCTTTCTCATGCCCTACCGTTCCCACAAGCTCTGCATCTATTTTATCCGTAAAGCCTTTCTCTTCCTTAACCGTTTCCCTCAGAAGCGATAACAGAATTATCAGCGCTGCCGCAAACGCCATTGCAAGCAGAACAATCTGATTTCTGTAAGTTGTAAGCCGTGAGTTTGACGGAGAGGTTGGCATATTGGGATTTGCAATTACATCAATAACAGCATCGGTAAAAATCGTATCGGATATATTGGGGTAAACCTCAAGCACCGATGAAAGCAACCTGAACGAAAGCTCGGGGTCATCGCTTTTTACCGTAACATTCAGCAGGTTTGTTGTTCCCGTAACCTCTGCAGAAATTGTTCCGTCAAATCCGCTCATTCCGAGATTCTCCGCAGCAAGTTTTTTCATCGAGGGCTGCTGGAAAACCTTTGTGAAAATCGTTGCCATTTCCGAGGAGGAAGCAAGGTTGCTGTAAACTCCCGAAGAACCCACCTTTGCACGGACAACAAGAATTGCCCTGCTTGTGTATGTAGGAGTATAAATACTTTTTTCGTAAACCTGAATGCCCATATAAGCAATCAGAGCTGCAAGGAAAATAATCCACACATTGCGTATAAGGTCCTTGATAAGGCTGTTCCATTCAAACGTTATCGTAAACCATGATTTATTTTTGTTCAAACCTTATCACCCCCATCACTCAACAACAACGGTAAGAATTGAGTGACCCTCATATCCTTCATTGGTCGAGATATAATAATGCACATTATATGTTCCTTCTTTTTCACTGTCAAAGTTGGTTGAAATCAGCAGGCCGTAATCCTTCATAAGAACACCGTTTACGGTTACTTCCTTGATGTAATCCTCAAACACGGGTTTTTCGCCTTTTTTAATGTAGATAAGGCTCTTTTTAAGCTGAATTTCGGGCGCCATTGTCTCGTTACCCTCAACATGAACAGTTACATCAAGATAAATCATATCGCCCATACTGTTTGCAACCTGAAGCGAAACAGTAAACACGCCTGCGGTATTCAGAACAAAATCTGTTGCAGCAATGGTGACTCTGTCGCTGATATCGCCGTCAATACAGTCTCTTGCGCCGACTGCCGCACGGATATCAACCTCCTCGTCAACGGAATAAACCAAGGCGCGCTTCATATAGAATTCAGGCTGGGTGTAATCGGTATAACGCACCCTGCGCATTGCCTTTGTTACATGATTGTCACTGTCGGCAACTGCGTATGTAATATAAAAAACACCTGGCTCAATGAATTTTGAAACGGACTCAACAAGCAGTTTGTCGGTAATATCGCCGTCTTTTTTATCGGTGACCGTAACTCCCTTGAGCAATGCTTCTTTTTTATCCTTAACGCTGATTTCTATTTCATCCGTATCCATTGCAATAACGGGAAGAGTGTTGTCAGTTGTTATCCGGTCAATAACAGAAAACACAACGAATGCAACAAGCACCGTAGCAAACAAAATCAACGTTATTCTCTGAAGCCATTTTAACATAAAGGTTTCGCCTCTCTATATAATTTCGTTGTTCAGAACCTTAACGGGATTTATTCTGAACAGAACATCTGCATAATCATACGACAAATTTTCACAAATCAATTCATGCACGGGAGAAAGATTGGGCGTGCGGCTGTATTGACTGTGGGCATCGCTGGCAATAAAATCCGCAAGTCTGTTTTCTGCAATAACATCAGCTGTTTTCCTAATAAGCCAACCGAAATCGCCTGCAAGGCTGCCCGAATTAAGCTGAACAAGACACCCGAGGGCTCGGATTTTTCTCACCAGCGCAGGATTTTCAATAATAAAACCGTATCGCTCGGGGTGAGCCAGAACGGGAACATATCCCAAGGAAACAAGCCTTTCAAGCCTTGAAAAAGCTGAAGCCGTATCAATTCGGAAATCAAGCTCAACAAGCATGTATCTTGAATTGTTGAGTGTGATGAAGCCCCCGCTTTCAACGTGCTCATCGAAAGCCCTTGAAAGGAATACCTCCTGACCCGGATAAATCTCCAGCGGTATCTTTTGCCTATCTATCTCATTACGAAGAGTACAGACCTTACTCCCAAGCTCCTCGCACCAATAGTTATCAAACATTCCCGGGATGTTGCAATGGGGAGTCACAATAACACCTTTTGTTCCTGATTCAGCAGCAAGCCGTGCCATTTCAATCGAATCGCTCATATTTCCCGAGCCGTCATCAACTCCGTGTAAAATGTGGCAATGAATATCAAACACAGCTGTCACCTCCTCAATCAAACAGTGCTGTATTATCCGTAAATAAAATTGTTAACTCTTCTTGCAGCATCGTCAATGTTGAACGAAATGATTGCCATGTCGTTGTAATATTTATAAGTGAAAGCATCGCTGTACGGTACGTGCTGGGAATCCAGATTAAGTCCGCTGATAACCGCCCTTGTTGCAACCGAACCTATAACCGATGTAAGCTCCGCAAGGCTTATATTTGTTTTAACAAGTCCGAATGCAAAGTCAGTTAAATCATATATCTCCGAAAGGCTTTTTTCTTTAATAATTTTCCTTGCAAGGGTTTCAATAACATTTCTCTGCCTTGCCGTTCTGTTGAAATCGCTGTCAATCTTACGGATGCGCATATATGCCAAGGCTCTGTCACCGTTGAAATTGTTGGGGCCTACATTGTATTCAACCTTGCCTGAGCTGTATTTTTTCATATAATTAACCTCAGCCTGTGTAAGACTGATTGTAACCCCGCCTGCCTTGTCAATAAAATCCGTTACGCCGTTGAAATCAACAACAACAAAACGCTGAATATCAAGGTTAAGGAGTTGATTTACCGTGTTAACCGCAAGGCCTACGCCGTCAAAAGAATATGCGGCGTTGATTCTGTTCCAGCCTCTGCCCTCAATAGGCACAAGCGAGTCTCGCAAAATTGAAACCATTTTGATTTCACCCGTTGCCCTGTTATAGGACATCACAATAATCGAGTCACTTCTGCCTCGTTCTTTTGTAACATCCCTTGAATCGGTTCCGAGAACAAGAATGTTTTCGATGTTGGGGTCTTTTTTTGCCACCTTGTATATTGGGGTTTTACCGTAAACACTTATTGCATTTGAGTTCCTGCCAAAGGAAGCATTTCTGTCGAAGGAATTAGCCTTTGAATTTCCTCCTCCTCCGTTAACATTGTTGGGGATAGTTTCGGCTGTTGTTAAATCCCTGCCCAGATCCTCTTCCCTGAGAGTAACATTTTCCCATTCTTCGGGCTGCGGATCTGTTTCCGGCTCAATGTATTCATCGCTTCTCTCAACAATATCAACCTTTTCGTAGGCATTGTTGTTATAGCTGATGACAAGCCGCAAAGCAACACCTGCCGCAGTGCCGATTATAATAACCAGCGGAATAAGCAGGCATATTGCAATTATCTTTTTTTTCTTGGATTTTTTCTTCATGAAAACACCTGTTTCAGCCAAAAGTCAAACACTTCCGATTATACTCTATGAATTATATCATATTATTATCAAAATTACAACAAAAAAATAGAGCAACGAAACTGTATGTAAATCAGATTTTGTCGCATTTTAAATTTTGGCGCATTTTCAAATTGAATGCTCGTGTAAAAGAGCAAAAAATATGCAGCAAATATTCCGACAATCTGCAGCACCGTATATTTTTGTGCAAATTTACCACAAATATTGTCGGCTGCTTTATTGACAATTCCACAGCATTGTAGTAAAATACATGATTGGTATAATAAAAAATATTTATATTATATATAATTGTACAATTATGAAAAAATATTATCTATTATGTAAAAAACTAGTTTGCATTGATGCTGAGTTTTTCCCCGGCGACAATCCCCTGTGGACACAGTTTGAAGCGGAAAGCGGCATCGCCGATATAAACATCAGCTGCAAGGTCTGCGAGCCTTTCCCCGAAATGCTCGGTGAATCCAAAGGCAAAGCAGGCGAGTTTCTCGTTTGCATTGCAGGTGACACCGTTCACCGTGCGCTGCCCATGGGTACTGCACACAGCGCGCTGACACGATACACTCCCGCCGATACTTCTTTCAGCGAAACTTTTTTTACTCAAAGAAGCTTCCCTGTTATGATGGACAGCAGATATATGTGGAGTTCGGTCTCGTTGGCTCAGCTTATGCTTGCGAAAAACGCATTTTTTATCCATTCGTCATACATTGACGTTGGCGGCAATGCGGTTTTATTTTCTGCAGCATGCGGCGTAGGCAAAAGCACTCAGGCGGCTCTGTGGAAAAAGCACCGCAATGCGCAAGTCATCAACGGCGACAAGGCAGGCATTCTTGTTGAGGACGGTGTTTATGCATGCGGCGTTCCGTTTTGCGGAACAAGCGGCATCTGCAAAAATAAAAATCTTCCTCTCGGTGCAATTGTGTTGCTTTACCAATCACCCGAAAACAGTATAAGGCGTTTAACGGGTCTTGAAGCGCTGCAGGGTGTACTGCAAAACATTTATCTTGATTTGCTTGCGCCCAACGAGCAAAAAACAATTGTTGATTTGCTCATAGAGCTGCTGAAAACCGTTCCCGTTTATTCTCTCGGCTGTACGCCGGATGAAAAAGCAGTTGTCACCCTCGAAAACGAGCTTAAGGTCGGAGGTGTTATCTGAATTGGGATTGGAATACGATCTCTTTATAACAAATCTATTTGCCAAGGCAGATAAGGATTCCATCCCCCTGTCTGGTGCGTTTGAGTTAACCTCACGGTGTCCTCTTGATTGCAAAATGTGCTATATCCACCGAAAAGAGAATGATTGCAAAGCAATAAAGCAGGAAAAAAGCACCGAATGGTGGTTAAACCTTGCCGAGGAGGCAAAAAACGCAGGCATGTTCATGTTGCTGCTGACAGGCGGCGAACCCCTGCTTAGGAAAGATTTCAAAGAAATCTATCTTGGGGCAAAAAAAACGGGCTTGTTGGTATCAATCAACACGAACGGACTGCTTATAGACGATTCCATGGTAAAATTCTTTGCGGATAATCCGCCGCAAAAGCTGAATATAACGCTGTACGGTGCTTCGGCAGAAACTTACCGCGAGCTTTGCGGTAACGGCGAGGCATTCGAAAAGGTGCTCGCAGCCATAATCAAGCTGAAGCAGGCAGGTGTCAATGTCAAAATCAACTTCACCGCAAACCAGTACAACAGACACGATACAGCAAAAATATACGAAATTGCAAATAAGCTTGGGCTCCCTGTTCAGCCTGTCAGTTATACGTTTCCGCCCGTAAGGGTCGGCGGCAAGGCAGAGAGGTTAAGCCCCGAGGATGCGGCAAAGCTTCAGTTTGAATGCCGCATGTTGGGTCTGGGCAGCGAAAGGTTAAAAAAACATATCGAAAGAAAAGCCAATGCGATAAAGCCCGACCAACTCGGCGAATGCACCGATGCAAGCGGCCAGCGGATTCCCTGCCGTGCAGGCTTAAGCACATTCTGGGTCACCTGGGACGGCAAGATGTCCCCTTGCGGAATGATGACCAAGCCCATGTTTGATATCAACAGTTTTGATGAAGCATGGGGCAGCATCAAGGAAGCTCGGCAACATATTATTCTCCCTGCCAAATGCAAAAGCTGTGAATTGAGGAGCTTTTGCGATATGTGCGCAGCAGTAACGCTTGCGGAAACGGGTGAGTTCGGCGGAGTGCCCGATTACATCTGCAAAAAAGCGGCGGAATACAAAAAACTGTGCGAGAATTTTTCATCACAGTAACGATTCCCGAAAATCATTGTCCAAGAAATAATTTTGGATTTAATATAGATAACGCAAATTTTTTGGAGGTACATTATGAAAAAACATGCAAAAAAAATAATCCCCCTGCTGCTGGTGGTTGCATTGCTCATTCCGACCGTTGGAATGATCTTCTCCTCTGCAACAGATAACAGATTCCCTGTTGAACTTGCCTATAACAACCTTTTTGTTTTTGAAAAGTGGGCAAACAATAAACTGTCAACAACTATACAGCCGCTGGATGAAGCAAATCCGTACGGTAAAGTGGAGTCAAATGTAACAGCGGGCAGTACCACAATCACCTTGCTCCGCAACGCCCCTGATAGTTACGGAGGAATTTTCACCGCTCATTCCGGTGATACAAAAGATGCCGCCAATAACCAAAACTATTACACAATAGATGTTGAACCGAACACAACCTATAGTTTCTCTTATGTTCTTGAAAGTTCAAATCTTTCATCTTTTGTTCCTTATGTTTTTTATTTTGACGATAAAAATTTAGCTGTTCCCACACCCGGCAATGAAAACGTCGGATTTAATTCTCTCGGAGTAGCTGCTAATCTTAACGGTTCTAACACTTGGAACTTCACAACACCCGCTGCTGCTGACCATATCCAGATCAGATTCACCGTCGGAAACAGCGCTGACGGTAATGTTTCTACCGCTACTGTCAAAGATATTATAATTTATGAATCTGAACTTGTTGAGCCTGAAAATATTTTTGATTTCAGCGAGTGGGCAAGCAACGATAATTCGAACGGTCTTGCAGCATCATACTCTCTCGGTAACGGTACCGCAGATATAAACAGCTCAGACGCAAGCATTTACTTTGAAGCCACCGGCGGACTTTTCACCAACTTTATTATTAACGGAAACAGTGAAGGCTACTACACAATGCCTGTCAAGCCGTACACTACATACTCCGTTTCGTACGATCTTATCAATTCCAATCTTGTACAAGCGGGTGTTGCTATCGCATGGCATGAGGCAAACGGCGATTTTATAGAGTATCACAACATTTACTCTTACAACAGCAACGGCAATAACTACCACACCTTCAACACTCCCGCAGAAGCCGCATATATGCAGGTAGCATTCGGCGCTTTCCATAGCGGCACTACCGGAAGCGGCACTATGAAAAACATCAAATTCTGCGATCTTGGCAGTATTTTCTGCCTCGGAGAATGGGCAGCCAACGGAAAATCAAACAGTATGCTCCCCGGTTTTACCGGCACTTTAACAGCAAACGCAAAAGATAACGTTGTTACTTATACATCTACATCTTACGGCAATGCATATTTCACCAATTATGATTTATCTTCTTGCGCAAACTTTTACACAGTAGATATTGAACCGAATACCACCTATACATTCTCTTACGATTTAGCTATCAGCAATGCATCGGGTCCCGTTTATTTCCAGCCCTATTTTGCTGAATTTACTGAAGACGGCAGTTTCACAGGATTGCTGTACAATTACATGTCTGCTGCCTTCGGCAAAAACCAATACACATTTACCACCGGCAACAATTCTTCCCGTCTTATGGTCGTGTTCAGTTTCCATCATACAGATCCGACAAAAACAGGCGATTGCACGTGGAGTATCAAAGATATGACACTTTGCCTTGCGCAAGATTTTGAAGATATAACCGGTGCTCCCCACCGTCAGGTTTTCACTTATGATCATTCGAGAACAGACTCAAACTTCTACGGTGATCTTCCGGAAGCAACAGCTCCCGAAGGCTATGTTTTCGGCGGTTGGTACACAGCCGATGGTGAACGCATTACCCCCGAAACGAAGATTAAATACGAAAGCTTTTCCGTTTTTCCCAAATTTGAGCGCAAGGTAGATAGCCTTGAAATAGCCACATACCCAACCAATTTAATTTATACCGTCGGCGAGAAGCTGAATACAGCAGGTCTTTCTCTTAAGGCAACCGTTAACGGCTCATCATTTAATATCAACTCGGATTTCAACTGCACTCCCGTTTATCTTAACACCGTAGGAACCCAGCCCATTACTGTTTCATACGGCGGCAAGACTGTTACATTCAATGTTACCGTTAAGGAAAACAGTGATTACTCCATCATTTTTAACGGCGTTGAAAAAACCGTTCTTGTGGCAAACAAAAACTACGTCATAAATGAAGATGTATCAGCCTTTAACCGCTATGAAATTGCATACTCTACCAACTCTTATGTAAAGGGCGTTATAACCTTTAACGGTGGTCACTCGGAAGAATTCTTCCTCGAGCCCTCCGATAACGGAAACTTTGCTTCTTATGTTGATGAGTTTGTTTATGACAATACCTACAACAAGGTTGTAGCAGTCAAGTTCACCTGCCTTGATAATGAACTCGGCAATTTCCAGCTGAAAGCAATTTCAACCGTAAACAAAGGCGGCTACGACAAAACCGTTTACTTCACCAATGATGAATATAAGCTTGGTGTTTCACTTGAATACGGCGGCGTTGTTTCCGAACTTTATGACACAGACGATTCCGTTACTGCCCGTGTTTATGCCAACGGAGCCCACAATATCTCCCAAGTTGACTACAAGGATAAGCTGGATGAAAACTGGGGCGACAATTATATTGAGCAAAGCGAAAGCGTTAACCTTATCAACACTCTTGACCGCGGACGTTATCTTCAGCAGTCATATTACGGAACAAACGAAAGACCTTATGTCCCAGGACGTTTTAACAGCGCTGATTGGAGATACAACCCCGTTCAGGGCGGTAACGTTGGCGAAGAACCGAGTAAGCTTGTCGATTATGAGATAACCGACACATACGTTTATGTTAAAGCCCGTCCCATGGAGTGGGAAAAATGGTCTGACAAACACGCTGCTGAGTGTGAGCATTTTGAAGACCATCAGCCCATTTACGGCAATGACGTCATTTCCGACACCTATGTGGAAGCATGGTATGATTTTGACAGCGGAATGATTAAGGTAACCAACCGAAAGGTTGACTATTCCGGTTTCCCTGAAGCAACTACCGAGCAGGAACTGCCTGCACTCTACATTGTCGAACCGCTTAACCACTTCGTTTATAATAATGTTTCAGCGGAAGACGCATGGTCAAAAAGCCTTGATGAAATCGGTGACTCCCTTGAAAACATCGAGGAACCTGAATTCTGGGGTATAGTGGATAGTTACCACGAAATGCACCGCAACAATGAAAATGATAAAAACGGTGACGGACGAATCGATGTTAATGCTGCCTGTTATGAAAACTGGGCTGCATTCACCGCCAGCGAAGACCCCGACAGCTTCGGCATTGGTATTTATTCACCCGGCTCAACCGATTTCTATTACGGCGTAATGCCCCAAATATTCGCTTCAACTTACGATGAAAACGGCAATGTGACGGGTAACTCAAACAACAGGAACTACAGACACGCCGAAACTGTTAACCCTTCACCCGAAAGTCCCACATCGTATATCGCTCCTCTTGCAAAACTGACTTTCAAGAGCTATGACCCCACCGAGTATTCATATTATTTAACAACCGGTACTGCGGAAGATATTTATTCAGACTTCCGTTCAATCGGTGATAAAGAAGCTGAAGTCGAGCTTGCAAAGACAAAGATTGCGGTTCCCGAAACTGTTTACATGAACCCCGCAGATAATAAAGCTCCTCAGTACTATGTTAACAACATAATGAATGATCGTGATTTCTATAATGTTGAAACCGAAGCAAAGTCAGCAGAAACCGATATGTACTTCGGTATTCACATTGATGATGCCGAATCCTTCACTGTCAACGTTACAAACGTTACAACCCCCTCTAACGATATTATCCTCGGCTATGGCGACAACACCGGAAACAGAGAAGGCGAAGTATTATATTTCGATTCCAGCAAAAACGATACATTTGTATCCGAAGGTGGCTTCAGCCTGCGTTTAAGCAATGCAATCGAAACCAACCAGACAGCTACCGCTAAATGGGATATAACCGTTACACTCAAAAACGGCACAACCGAAACCTATACGGTATTCACCGTTTTGTATACTCCCATGAAAACCGTCGGTGCCGTTGCTGAAGCCCGTCAGATTGGCAATTCTGAAAACGAAGTTTCTTCATGGATAACCGGTGCCAACGGAATTGACCACAGCCAGAGAGCACCCTTGGGTGAGTTCCACGGTGACTATCACGATTCAGGTTATTTCAATGTTGATCCGTTATACAATGAAAGAGCACAGCTGTCAGGTACAGGCGGAAGCGAGGATGACTACATTACAACCGACGATACTGTCGGCACTACTGATGACTACGGCGATAACGCCTATGTACTTTCGACTGCAACCAATGGTCACGACGGTTCAAGAGCACAGAGCTACCTCGGCTTGCTGACAGTTGATAAATCCCGTTACACAAACACAAATCAGATTCCGAATCTCAAAATAGGTTACGATGCTTTAGGAATCGCCAGCGGACATCCCAAAAATTCACTTGAACATTATAATACCTATTACACTTTAGGCGATATTGATTCCTTTACTGCTTCTAAGGATGATCTTGATGCTAAACCCAGCGGTTGGACTCAGAACAGTTCTCATACTCAGCTTTATGAAGAGCTTGGTGAAGACAGGAGTAAGATCCCCTACAGAGAAACAGTTGTTCCTGATTACGATGTATCAACAATTGACGGTAAATATATTCATGCAATAGCTCAGGGTGAAGCTTATCAGATCTTGATTGCAAGAAGATATTCAACAGCAGGCACCTCTGTTCTCTGCTCCGTAACCGACAAGAGCGGTCTTCGTGATGCGGTTCTTGAAGCTTATGTTAAGGCTGATGACACTCAGGATGACGATTTCATGGATAAGCTTCAGGAGGCGGCAACCGTTCTCGGTACCCCCTCTGCAACTCAGGAACAAATTGATACAGCAAGAAAAGAGCTTAACAATATTTTATCCGTAGAATATTATTCATTGAAATTCGATAACCTCTTCAGTGCATACGAGTTCTCGCAGAAAACTGCAGGCATGAGAATGGTAAAAGCAGAAGAAACAATGGAGAACGACAATATCGCTGTCCTTGATGAAAGAGCTGCCGTTAAGTATCAGGACGGTACAATCATCATCAACAGCAATAACACCTCCGCTGGAAATTATAATGTTTATACCCATTTCGGTCCTCTGGATACCTACTATAACCTTCCCATAAAGGCTGACACGGAGTATGTGTTTGAATATGATGTTGTTTCAGACCACGGCTCTCAGGCACACCTCTTCTTCTACGATGCAGACGGAAACAGTGTTTCAATAACAAACACCTCAGTTGAGTCGAGCTCCGGAGAATGGTTCTCCCCTGACCCCGAACCCAACAAAGCCACCGGCAATGAGGACTTTTTCGGAACTTATACAGGCACAAACAGCAACACTCACATTGTTATGAGATTCACCACCACGGCAAATGTTGCTGAAGTTGCGTTCCGTTTCGGTAACATCAATCAGCCCATCAACAAATCAACCTTCTCCAACATCAGATTTGTTGAAGCAGAGCATTATCACGGTGATGCCGTATATAGCAAAACCGAGGATGTTTATGCAGAGCACACCGCTTACGGCACTCTTGCAGCACCCGCAAGAACCGGTTTCACCTTCCTCAATTGGCTGTACGAAGACGAAACAACCGTTGTAGCTTCTACCGACCTTGCAAAAGCTCACACAACAATTTACTCTGAATGGTATGAGCATAAGTACAGCATCACCTATGATAAGAACGGCGGTAACGGTCCCGCATTCAGCACACCCACAAACACCACCTACACTGCGAACGTAACTCTTAACAACGGCAGCGGCTACAGCAGAACTGACTACGTTCTTGCAGGTTGGTCAACCAACGCAAGTGCAACAACACCCGATTATAATCTCGGTCAGACCGTAAACAAACTCACTCCCACAGACGGCGCTACGGTTACTCTTTATGCTGTCTGGGTTCCCGATAAGGTTAATATCACATTCGATAACCTTATCGATATCAAGGAATGGAGCAAGTTAACTCCAAGCAATGCAACAGTTTCCAATGTAACAGACACCGGCTTCACTCTCACATCAATCGAACCCACCGGCGGCGAAGGCACTTACTCTTCACCCTACTTCACAGTAGAGGCCGGCAAACAGTATAAGATTGATATTGAAACCACAGGTGCTCCCTGGGATGTTTACATCTTCTTCTGCGATGCAAACGGCAATTGGGTTGATTTCTTAGACGGTCAGACAAACAGATATTCCAGCTACACTACCTGGGAACCTGTGTTCACCGCACCCAACAAAGAATCTGTTGTTAAAGCACAGATTCGTGTTGACGCAAACGAACCCGCAAATCCCGTTACATTCAACAACATCCGCGTTTATGAATATTCCATAGGCGAAATTGATGTCACTCCCGCAAACAAGCAGGTAATATACGGCGATGCATTCGGTGCCCTTCCCGTCCCCACCAGAGAAGGCTTCACCTTCGCAGGTTGGTATGACGGAGCAACTCTGTATACCTCCGCATCAACAGCTTCAAGCAGAAACACATATTTCCTTAAGTCAGAGTGGATTAAAAACGAAGACGTTCTTGCTGAAGATAATATTACTGTTGACTTTGGTTCATCCGTCAACATCACTCCGCTCGATAATGATGCCGCATTGATTGATGTGGCTAAGGCTACAGATGCAAGCTACAAAATTGACGGTATCAGTAAAGACGATACAACCTATTCAGCAACAGTTAACGGCGCCTACGGCACATTCAGCGTAAGCGGAAACAATGTAACATACACTCCATCAAAGGCTATGAACAACATTGAAACCGTTTTCTATCAGGCATCAATTACATCAGGCGGTATAACAACCAAAGTTACCGATACCATTACCGTTGCTCCCGCCTCCAACATCCTCTATGAGGATTCAATGTTCAAGCCCGGCAGCGGCACAACAGGCGTTGAATGGGAAACAACCGAAGGCACGGCATTGAATTCAAGCCAGTCAGCATCCTCCGTCAATGACGTTTACGGATATGATGACAGCTACAATTCATTCAGACAATACTCAAACAACTCTGCATTTATCGCTTCCGTTGACAGCACCACAAAGCGTTCACGAATCCTTACCTTTGATTTCACAGGTACCGGCTTTGATCTTTACAGCGCTTGCGGTGACTCAACAGGCGTTCAGATTGTTACAGTTAAGAACAATACAACCGGAAAAGTTATTAATTCAAGCATCGTTGATACCTACTACAACGACAGCGACTACGGCACACTTTATCAGGTTCCCATCGTAAGCATAACCGACCTTGACCATGGCAATTACACCGTTCAGGTTGCAGCTTCTTATCTCTCAACAGCAGGTGCAGTCAAGAATGCAGACAATAACGAGATGACACCCCAGTCCGTTGCAGGCTTTGACGAAATAACAGCTTATTCTGCAGCAGCAGATAACGAGATTCTTCGCGAAATGCTTGCCGAAATCGATATGGACTATGTTCTCGATGCAGACGAGGTTAATGTTGTATGGTTTGACGATGATTCAGTTCTTAACGGCGGCAAGGGTGCAGATACCCAGAAGGCCGGCACATTGTCAACAGCCTCAACGGTTACACTCCTCAATATTGTGGACTCAATCAGAGTTTATAATCCCATTGAAAACGGCGATGATTATTACATTGAATCCGAAAAAGGCGCCCAGTATTACAATGTTATGGATAACCTTATAAACGATAACGGCGCCGTTTCGGGCAGTGGCGAATACATTGCTTATGTTTCAGGTAACCCCAATGAAACGGTTACAATTGATAATTATAACTCAATCGGTCCAAAGGATGAGCTCTATCTCTCAAACTCAACCAATGCAATAACATTTACTGTTGGCGGATTTAACAGAGGCACAACAAATGTTATGGTCAGCCTCAGAGCTGCTTACGGCACTCCTGTCGCAGAAATCGGCAGAGCTTATGATGAAATCTCCAGCAACACCGAAATGTATTATGACATTACTGAGTATATTGATGATAACGGTACCGTTACAATTGAGAACACTTCTGAAGAAGCCTCTCTGCTTGCAATCGGCTTTGTTAAAATTACGGGCAATTCAGCAGCACTGCTGAACACATTTGACCTTGAGACCGCAAGCGTAATGATGGCAGCACCCTCTGAAGAAGTTGTGTTCAATGCCCCAAAACCCGTCACAGAACCCGATGTGTCAACTCCTGAGGATGACACTTCAGCGCCCGATGATGACACTTCGGCACCCGATGATGATACCAGCACAGATACTGACGGTTCAACTGATGAGGATACAACAGAATGCAAGCTTACCAGCATCATCAATTATATTGTTGAGCTCTTTAAGAAGGCTATCGCTTTTGCAAAATCCCTTATAGAGTCAGTTGTTTCTCTTCTCAGATATTAAGAAAGGAGTAAAGAAATGAATAAGTATATAAAACCGACTATTACACTTCTTAATTCGGGAACGGCCTCTGCAGCAGCCTCAACCTGCTCCACCAGCACAACCGATGCAACTGGCGTTCTTGAGATCCTTGAGGAAATGGGTTACAACCATGAGAATGCATTTGCTCCAACCGAGTCCTGTCCAGATCCTATTGATTGGGAGAATTACTGCAAATTCACATCAGGTATTCAGATTTTCTTCTCATAAAAATTAAGATTTTTACCCGTCTGCAGAAATGCAGGCGGGTAATTTTTTTAAGCTTTTTTCAGCAAACAAAATTATTCTGTTTTACTGTCATATTAAAAGGAAAATAATAAAAATATATAAATATATGTTGACTAAAATGTTGCTTTTATAGTATCATTATAATAACTATAATTGTTTATTGGTGGAGGTGCGTCATGTTTGATATTCATTGCCATATTCTGCACGGACTTGACGACGGCTCCGACAATATTGAGGAATCCGTAATGATGGCAAAACTCGCCGCCGAAAGCGGCACAAAAGCCATAATTGCTACACCTCACAGCAACATTCCGAATTCATTTCAGAATCACTTCAATAAAGAATATGCAAAAAATTTCATTGAACTTAATAAAAGGCTCAAAGCCGAAGATGTTCCTGTCAGAATTTTTCCGGGTCAGGAAATCTTTGCTTACGGTGATTTTTTGCAGCAAATGAAAAACGGGCAGCTTATTACGCTGAATAACTCCGTGTATCCGTTGATTGAATTTGATTTTTATGAACATCCGAAAACAGTATTCCCAAAGCTTGAGCAGCTTTTGGCAGAGGGCTACATTCCCATTGTCGCTCATCCCGAAAGATATGAGTTCGTTCAGTACGACGAGGAAGCTGCAGAATACATCAAAGAAATCGGATGCATGATTCAGCTTAACAAAGGAAGCGTTACCGGCAAATTCGGAAGGTCTGCACAGGCAACAGCCCACCGCATTCTCGAAAGGCGGTTTGCGGATTTTGTGGCAAGCGATGCCCACAGCCCGTATATGAGAACTCCTCGCCTTGAAAAAGCACACGAAATGATAGGTGAAATTTACTCTTATGATTACGCACAGCTTCTGCTTTGCGAAAACCCCATGAAGGTTATACGAAATCAGAAAATCTAAGGAGAAAAAAATGAAAATTTTCAGATTGATTATATCTCTTCTTTTTGTAGCTATATTTGCAGTTTTTTCTGTTGTTTTCATTTCAGAAAAAATCAAAGAAGACAAGACGATACCTGTTATCACCATTGAAAACGAAATAATAGATGTAAGCCTAAAAGCAACGGATGAAGAGCTTTTGAAGGGTGTCACCGCACACGACGAGAAGGATAAGGATTTGACGGATAAGGTTATCGTTGAATCCATATCAAGATTCATAGAAAAAGGTGTTTGCAAGGTTACATATTCCGTTTGTGACAGCAACAACAACGTTGCAACGGCAACAAGAAAAATACGGTATAAAGATTATGTATCCCCTGCATTTGAGGTTAATGAATCCCTCTGCTATTCAATGTATGAGACAATTGATCTGAGCGAAGCTATCTCGGCAAAAGACAGCATAGAAGGAAATATTACAGAAAATATTGTAATAACCTCAAAAGACTATACAAGTGCGGTTGCCGGTGTTTTCACTCTGGATGTTACCGTCACCAACAAAAACGGGGATTCCTCCGAAATCAGCCTTCCGCTTGTTGTTGAGGACAGAAGCCTTGATGCTCCCGTAATTGAACTTAAAGATTATCTTGTTTATGCCAAGGCCGGGTCACAGCTTGACCTCGCCGGATATGTTGTAAGCGCAACCGATAAAAACAAAAATGATGTAAAGAGTTCCGTAAGAACAGAATCAAACCTGAATCTGAACAAAGAAGGTACATACATCGTCCACTATTATGCCACCGATGCCAACGGTATTAAGGGACACAGCATAATGACTGTAGTTGTTAGGAAATGATAAGCTATGAATGAAAAAAACAAAATTACAATTGAATTGCACAGCCTTGTAAAAGATATTGTAAAAAATATCTGGACTGTGATATTGGCTGCGCTTATAGGTGCCATGGGAGTTTACATTGTAGCTCATAAGGTTTATGAGCCTCAATACACCTCATCGGCAACGCTTGCTGTTAATGCTACCAGCAACTCTCTTTCATCAATTTCAGTTTCAAGTGATGTTGCAAATGTTATTACAACGGTTTTCACTCAACCGATTTTAAGAGAAAAAGCCGCTGCGCACTTGGGCGAAAGCAGCTTCAAGGGCACTGTTTCCGCTTCGGTTATATCAAACACCAATTTTATTAAGCTACAGGTTACGGCAAACAATCCGCAAACAGCATACAGAATGCTCTCTGCTGTTATAGATGTTTATCCGGATTTGACCCGGAAGATTTTCAGCAACTCAAGCATCACCGTTCTTAAGCTGCCGTCAATGCCGCGTTCTCCTTCAAACTCAGTGCCTGACCAGAATAAAGACCTGATCGTTATGGCCTGCATGGTTCTCTCTCTTTTTGCAATCATTGTTCTTTCGCTTACAAGAGATACCGTTAAAAACGAAGATGGATTCAACACAAAAATTGATTCAAAGCTTGTCGGCAGTATTCTTCACGAAAATAAAAATCTGACCCTCAACGAATCAATCAAAAAAAAGAAAAAAGGCTTGCTGATTCACAGCAACGCATTTATAAGTCTGCGTTTTATCGAAAGCTTCCACAAAATAGCTGCAAAGCTTGAATATATGAAGAGTAAAAACGGATGTAAGGTTTTTGCAGTCACAAGCGTTGCTGAAAATGAAGGCAAATCAACCTGCGCAGCAAACATTGCTGTTTCCCTTGCAGACAGGGGCAACAGAGTTATCCTCTTTGACCTTGACGGTAAAAAGCCTGCTCTTCACAAAATATTCAACGAAGAATATGAAGAAAACAGCGAGCTTTCAAATCTTTTTGAAAAGAAGATTCCCAACAACAGCTTCCGCTTGAGGAGATACAAAAAATCCTCACTTTACCTTGCAATCAGTACAAAGCCCTGTTCAGACAGCCATAAGTGGCTTGAAAGCGGCGAAATCGAAAAGTTTTTAAATATATTCAAAGAAAAAACAGACTTCGTCATAATTGACACAGCACCTCTTTCCGTTGATTCATCCGTTACAAATGTTATCAAGCTTGCAGATAAAACTCTTATGGTTGTCAGAACGGACACCGTTAAGGTTGCTGCAATCAACGATGCACTCTCAACCGTAGGCAAAATCAGCAATAATCTTGCCGGCTGTATTCTCAATGATGTTTACCCCGGCATTGCTCCTTTCTCTTTCTCCGGCAATGACGAAAGCAGACATTACGGCAGAAAATACGGCAGGTACGGAAAATACGGTAATTATTACGGGCATTACGGGCACTACGATATGCACACCGCATCTGATGATATCAAGGCTGACAGCCAATAATTCAAAGAAAGAACTGAAAAAATGAGCCAGACACAAAAAAACAATAAAAAAGACGACTTTGTAAAAGTCTATCTTAGCGACATAATAAAAGGCTTGCAAAAGTTTTGGTGGATTTGTGTTGCAGCTGCAGTAGTCGCAGGCGGTTTCAAAGCTGTCAATGAGCGTATTAACTACACGCCCAAATACACTTCTTCTGCAATTCTTACGGTAAACACACAAAGCACATCTTCCATAGGTGGCATTTCGGTTTATAATTTCTACTATGACTCAACCGCCGCCACACAGCTTTCAAGCATATTCCCTCATATCCTTTCACTTAATCTTTTGCAGGATATGATATGTGAGGATCTGGATTTGAATGCCGTACCCGCAAGCATCAGTGCATCTGCGGTTGCAAATACCAATATGGTTACAATCACATCAACAGGCACAGACCCGCAGCTTACCTACGATGTGCTTATTTCAGCAATTGATAATTTTCCTGCTGTCGCCAGATATGTTATAGGAGGCATAAGGTTCGAAACAATAGCTCAACCTCAGGTGCCCACATCCCCCTCAAACAAAGTTAACTATTTCAACGAGGCACTTTCAGGCGGAGTAATCGGTGCCGTTCTTGGTCTGCTCGTGATTTTTGTCTATGTTATTCAGCGAAAAACAATAAAATCCAAAAAAGATATAAAAACCGAGCTTAATCAGGAAACCCTTGCGGTTATTCCTCACATTGCTTTTAAGAAGCGCACAGTTCAGATTGATAATTCTCTTCTGTTCACAAACCCCGAACTCAGCGACAGCTTCAAGGAATCCGTCAGGGTGCTGAGAAACATATTTGTTTCCACGCTTAAGAAAAATGAAAAAATTGTTATGGCAACAAGCTCCGTTCCCGGTGAAGGAAAAACAACGGTTATCACCAACCTTGCCATTTCTCTTGTGGATCTTAACAAAAAAATTCTGGTTGTTGACGGTGATATAAGACATCCCAGCATTCTGTCCCTGCTTGGAGTTGACTCTCAGGAGCTTGAATATCAAACCGTTTCGGACGGGTACAGCATTGCTTTTCTTGAAAAATACAATATCCATATTATGATCCCTGATTCAAGCAACGAAGAAGAAACCGGATATTTCAACTCAAGCAACATCAAGCAAGCTCTTAATTCACTCAAAGCTAAATTTGACTACATTCTCGTTGATACTCCCCCCTGCGGTCTTATATCAGATGCAATGTTCATTGCACAGGCTGCAGATGCCGCAATCTATGTTGTTCACCAGGATGCGGTCAGGGTTTCACGAATCAAAAGCGGTCTTGATAATCTTATGACTACCGATATCCATATTCTCGGTTGCGTTCTTAACGGAACCGTTCACGGCATTTCGGGCTATGGCTACGGCTACGGTTACGGTTATGGCAAATACGGCTACGGCTATGGCAAATACGGTTACGGCTACGGAGAAAACCATAAACACACCAACAAAAAGAAAAAACACAGAGGTTCTCATCACGCTGAAACATAAAAGCAAAGGATTTGATTGAATTGAAGTTATCGAAGTCCCTCTCCGGTAAAAGAAAATTTCATATTGAAACCTGGCAGATAAGAGCTGTATTTCTTATGGCTTACGATATTATGGCAATCAATATATCGTATTTCGTTGCCTTGTGGATAAGGTTTGACGGTGTGTTTTCCGCAATACCTGAAAAATATCTGGATCCTTATGTCGGCTTCATTCCCATATACACAGTCATAAGCCTCGTTATTTTCTACTTTATGCGTATGTATCACAGTATATGGGAATATGTCAGCATCAGAGAGCTTATGAAAGCGGCAATCGGCAGTATATCCGCTTCGGTTACCCACATTGTTCTGATTACCCTTATCTTCGGAAGAATGCCTCTTTCTTATTATCTTTGGGGAACAAGCTTTCAGCTTATCCTTTTGCTTGCAGCAAGATTCTCTTACCGAATCTTCTCCGCCTTTCCTCAGCTTTTCGGAACAGATACCGGAGTTCATTCGTACCACAGAGTAATGATAATCGGCGCAGGCGATGCAGGCA
This sequence comes from Acutalibacteraceae bacterium, assembly GCA_045533875.1. Lineage (GTDB taxonomy): Bacteria > Bacillota > Clostridia > Oscillospirales > Acutalibacteraceae > CAG-177. Next base: position 26,232 of record JAZSIQ010000080.1, read on the forward strand.
GAATGCTGCTTGAAAACATTGCTAAAACAAGAGGCAATAAAGACAGGGTTATCTGCATGATTGATGATAACCCCGATAAGCAGAGCCGTTATTTTGACGGCGTTCAGATTGTCGGCGGAAGAGATGATATACTCCACAGCGTTGAAAAATATAACATTGACCGAATTTACATCGCAATGCCCAGCGCCTCAAAGGAAAATATCAGAGATATCGTTAATATCTGTAAAGAAACAGGCTGTGAAACCAAAACTCTTCCTGACTTCTATCAGTACGTCAACAGCGGAATTACCGCAGGCGCTCTCAAGGATGTTTCGGTTGAAGATTTGCTTGGCAGAGAACCCGTCAAGGCAGATATGAAAGAGGTTTATGACCTCATAAAAGGAAAAACTATTCTCGTCACCGGCGGTGGCGGCTCAATCGGCAGTGAGCTTTGCAGGCAGGTTGCAGCTCATGAGCCCGAAAGACTTATTATTTTTGATATCTATGAAAACAACGCATACGCCATTCAGCAGGAACTTAAAGACAAGTACCCCAAAATGAAGTTGGAAGTTCTTATAGGCTCCGTGCGTGACTCAAGAAGACTGGACTGCGTATTCAAGCGTTTCCACCCCGATATTGTTTACCACGCTGCAGCTCATAAGCATGTTCCCCTTATGGAGACAAGCCCCTGCGAGGCAATCAAGAACAACGTGATCGGTACTTACAAAACGGCGTATGCAGCCATGACCCACGGCTGCCGGCGGTTTGTGCTGATCAGTACCGATAAGGCTGTGAATCCCACCAATATCATGGGCGCCAGTAAGCGG
>JAZSIQ010000123.1:0-23775 GCA_045533875.1 Acutalibacteraceae bacterium
TGACGACATGAGCAACTGGTATGTACGACTCAGCTGCGTGTGCTACTGGACTAAGAGACTTACGAAGGATAAGATTAACGCTTACATGACTCTTTACACAGCTCTTGTAACCGTTTCCAAACTTGCCGCTCCCATGATTCCTTTTATGGCTGAGGAAATTTACCGCAACCTCGTTTGCAGCATTGATTCCTCCGCTCCCGAAAGTGTACATCTTTGCGACTATCCCGTTGCAAATTCAGATTATATTGACAGCGAGCTTGAATGCTCAATGGCAAGAGTTCTTGACACCGTCGTTCTCGGCAGAGCTGCAAGAAACGGCTCCAACATCAAGAACAGGCAGCCCCTCGCAACAATGTATGTTCAGGCTGAAAGCGCCCTCGCAGAAAGCTATTGCAGCATAATCCGTGATGAGCTCAACGTTAAGGCGCTTGAGTTCGTAAGTGACGCTTCAGGCTTTGTTTCCTACAGCTTCAAGCCTCAGCTTAAAACAGTAGGCCCCAAATACGGCAAGCTTCTCAACGGCATCAGAGAGCATCTTGCAAACCTTGACGGCACAGCCGCAAAGGCAGAGCTCGATGCAAACGGTGCTCTTAAGTTTGAGGTTAACGGCGAAAGCGTTGAACTCACCGTTGACGATTTGCTTATCAGCACCGTTCAGAAGGAAGGTCTTTTCTCCGTTTCCGATAACGGAATCAGCGTAATCCTCGACACCAACCTTACCTCCGAGCTTATTAACGAAGGTCTTGTAAGAGAAATCATCTCCAAAATCCAGACCATGCGTAAGGAAGCGGGCTTTGAGGTTGTTGACCACATCAAGGTTTACTACACAGAGGCTGACGGCAGCGCTGTAAGCGAAGCCATTACCGCAAACGCTGAGGAAATCCGCTCCAACGTTCTTGCCGAAAGCATTGAAAACGCTCAGGGCAACGGATACACAAAGGATTGGGATATCAACGGTATGTCGGTCACTCTTACAGTAGAAAAGCTTTAATTCTCAAATTGTCAATAAAAGGTCGCGTATGCGCTCGTGCATACGCGGCTTTTTTGTGCAAAAGTTACACACAGGTTACATTTATCTTTTTAACATTGACACTTTTCACTATAAGTGGTAAAATAACATTAATAATGCGGTAATAACTTCCTAAGGAGTTTGATTAAATGAAAGGTATAATCCTTGCCGGCGGTTCGGGTACACGCCTGTATCCGTTAACAATGGTAACAAGTAAACAGCTTCTTCCGGTTTATGATAAACCTATGATATATTATCCCCTGTCAACCCTCATGCTTACGGGAATCAGGGAAATACTTATTATATCAACTCCCGAAGATACCCCGAAATTCGAGCAACTTCTCGGCTCAGGCAAGCAATTCGGAATCAAGCTTTCCTACGCCGTACAGGAGCATCCTGACGGTCTGGCGCAGGCTTTCATTATAGGCGAAGAATTTATAGGTAACGATTCCGTTGTTATGATTCTCGGCGACAATATCTTTTACGGCAACGGTCTCGGCCACATTTTGCGCCAGGCATCAAAGAAAAAGAACGGCGCCACCATCTTCGGTTATTATGTTGAGAATCCGCAGGCTTTCGGCGTTGTTGAATTTGATGAAAACGGAATCCCCGTTTCTATCGAAGAAAAGCCCGAAGTGCCAAAATCAAACTATGCGGTAACCGGTCTTTATTTTTACGACAACAAGGTTGTTGAATACGCAAAAGCCCTCAAGCCCTCAAAAAGAGGAGAGCTTGAAATCACCGATATAAACCAGCTTTACCTTGAAGCAGGCAATCTCGATATCCAGCTTATGGGCAGAGGCTTCGCATGGCTTGATACAGGCACCGTTGAAGCGCTTACCGATGCCTCAAACTTTATCCGCACGGTTGAAAAGCTTCAGGGCATTAAAATTTCCGCCCCTGAAGAAATAGCCTACAATATGCGCTGGATAAGCAAGCGAGCTCTGCTCGAATCAGCAGAAAAATACGGCAAATCCTCATACGGTCAGCATCTTCGCAGAGTTGCCGAGGGTAAAATCCTCTACGGCGGCAAGCCAGGCGAAAGACCCCGTTGGGGACGAGAGGAATGATTTCCAATGAATCTTATTAAAACCGAAATTGAAGGTCTTGTTATTCTTGAACCCACCGTTCACGGTGACAGCAGAGGCTGGTTTTATGAGCATTATTCTCAAAAATCGCTTTCAGAGTTCGGAATCAACACGGTCTTTACTCAGGATAACCGCTCTTTTTCCGCCGAAGCAGGTACCCTGAGAGGGCTGCATTGCCAGACAAAACCCATGGCGCAGACAAAGCTTGTTTCATGCACTAAGGGCGAAATTTTCGATGTTGCCGTTGATGTTCGCGAAAATTCCCCCACATATCTCAAATGGGTTGCGGTAAATCTCAGCGAAGAAAACAAAAAGCAATTTTATATCCCCGCAGGTTTTCTTCACGGCTTCGTCACCCTTACTCCCGATGTTGAAGTTTTTTATAAGGTAGATAATTTCTATTCGCCGGAGAATGACCGAAGCGTTCGTTTTGATGACCCTGCAATAGGAATTCAATGGCCCTGCAATACCCCAATCCTTTCTCAAAAAGATGCCTGCGCCCCCTGCCTTAAAGACAGCGACATTCATTTTTAATTTTAAAAATCTTCATTTTTTTGAATAAAGCATTGATTTTAAGTTCATACTACTTTCGACAAGTATGTAAGGAGTTGAAATCAATGCTTGATAAAATTTCTCTTGCACTCGTCATCATCGGCGCTCTCAACTGGGGCAGCATCGGTCTGTTTCAGTTTGATTTGGTCGCCTGGATTTTCGGAGGACAGGGTGCAATAATCAGCAGAATTGTTTACACAGTTATTGCTCTGGCAGGCATCTGGTGCATCTCTCTGCTTTTCAGAGATTCGCGAGTTACCGAAGCCATAGAGGACGAACCACACAATTAAACAAAGCTGTATTTACCAAGAGAAACAGCCGCTTTGTGAATTCACAAAGCGGCTGTTTTTTATCAACTCTTCTTTTTTGCAAGTTTTTCGCAAAGCTCACGCTCAGGCACCGCCCACATCGTATTGTAGGTGTGATAAATAACCTTGCCGGGCTTTGCACCCACGGGCTTTTTAAGCTCTCTTACCTCAGTATAGTCTACAGGCACCCTTGAGGAATCCCTGCCCGTGCTGTGGTAAGCAGCCAGCGCAGCCGCCTGGCGCACGGTACTTTCGGGTATTATTTCGCCCTCGCCAAGCACTACAACATGAGAACCCGGCATTTTTGAAGCATGAAACCACGAATCATCCCTTCTGGCTGTTTTAAAGGTAAGAATATCATTTTGAACATTGTTTCTTCCTACAAGTATCCTGTAACCGTCATCGGAGATATATTCAAGCGGCGGCAAAGGTTTCATTTTTTTGCCCTTGTCATTTTTGGCACGCTTAAGATATCCCGATTCATACAGCTCGTTTCGGATTTCTGCAAGCTCCGTGAAACCATCAGCCCTGTTTACGGCATCTATTACTGTTTCAATATACGCAAGCTCCTGCTCGCCGTTTTCAATCAAATCGCCAAGCATTTGCTGAGCAGTTTTTGCCTTGCGGTATTCTTTATAGTATTTCTGCGCATTTGCACTCGGAGAAAGAGCAGGATCTGCCTTTATGCGAACCCTTTCTCCCGTATAATAATTATCCAATTCGTAAAAAGGAGCACCTTTTTCCAAAGCATACTGATTTGCAAGTATCAGCTCTGCATTTATTCGCAGCGTTTCTCTGTCCTCACATGCTTCAAGCTCCGCTCTTTGCGCCGCAAGCTTTCTGGTAATCCTTGCGGTAGTGTTGTTGAGCAGCTTCATAAGCGACTGGCTACGCTGTCCGGTACGCTCTCTGCGGTCTTTTTCGTAATAAAACTCATCAAGCAACTCAGAAAAGCTTTCAAACTCAATGCTTTCAACCGAAAACCCATACTGTGAAACATCGAAAAAAGTAAAGTCCATAAGCTTTACACCATCACTCTTAAGCATGGTGGGCTTCGCCTTCGAAGTTTCCAGCATTCTTTTTATCTCTTCAAGCTTTGCTTCCAACCTTTCGGCATATATATCACGCATTTCCTCAACCGCTATATCGCAGCCGCAGGAATATGCAGCAATTTCTCTCGACACAAGCGGCGAAACTCCTTCAAGCACTTCAAGCACAGCCGAAGAAAGTCGCTTCCCTGCCTTGGAGCAAATCTCGTTTACCGCTTCTTTTGCGGTTATTTCAAGCAAATTCAGTTTATTCTGCGCAGGCGGAAGCTCATATTTAAAAGTAGGCAAAATCTGCCTGACAGAAGACTGCGTAAAGTCAACTCGCTTTACAGCGTCCACAATATTACCCTGAGAATTTATAAGAATTATGTTGCTGTGCTTTGCCATAATCTCAACAGCAAGGGTAAACTGAGTTTTATCACCTATCTCATTTGTGCCCAAAAACTCAATAAACGCAACTCTGTCAAGCCCCTTCTGATGTATCGCAGTAACAGTAGCACCGGTAAGGTTCTTTCTTAAAAGCATACACAGCATCGGCGGAGTTGCGGGATTCTCGGGAGCATGAGAAGTCAGATGCAGCCTCGGGCAGTTTGCGCTTGCGCACACAAGCAAACGCATGGACTTTTCCCTTGTACGCAAAGAAAACACCAGCGAATCCTTAGACGGCTGATGTATCTTCTCCACTCTGCTTCCCACAATTTCTGCGGCAAGCTCATTCTTTAATAAGTTAAGCGTAAAACCGTCAAGCGGCACACTTCATCATCCTTTTGAAATAATAGTATAATAAGGCGCTTCGGAGGGCACAGTTATAACCTCCGCTCCGAATTTCTCCGAAAGCTTACGGGTAAGCATCTCAACTGCGGGATATTCGGTTTCATAATGACCGGCAGTAATAAGAGTAATACCCAACTGCTTTGCCAGAAGGTATTCGTGATGCTTAGCTTCGCCCGTAATATACGCATCGCAGCCGCATTCAGCCGCAGCCTGCATAAAATCAGCGCCTGCGCCCCCGCAAAGAGCAACCTTTTTAACAGCTTTGCCGCTGTCACTCACCTGTACGGCCGCAGAAAGCCTTTCACTTACGGTTTGAGCAAGTTCATGTGCGCATACCTCGTTACCAAGCTCGGCAACTCTCACCATAGCTTCCTCGCCTTCATCCGCAAGCGGCTTGCCGTTGAGCAAAAGCTTGCCGCAAAGCGCATCGTTGACTCCGCCGTTTGCAATATCAAGCGAGGTATGAGCGCAAATTGCACTCATGGAGTTTTTGGCAAGCATATATACAGGATCAGTACTCATAACACTCTTTTTAGCCGCAAAAATAACTGGATGGTGGCTTACGATAAGATCTGCCCCTGCCTTTTCGGCAAAATCAACCGCATCGGCGGTTATGTCAAGCGTAACGGCAATTTTTTTAACCTGCTGTGAAAAATCGCCAACAAGCATACCGCTGTTGTCCCACTTTGCCTGAGCGCAAAAAGGAGCAAAGCTGTTTATATAATCATAAACATCCTTAACCTTCAGCATTTGAAAGTACCTCCGTTATATCCGAAATAATGGCCTGAAGCTGTATGTACTCTTCACGCAAATCGGGATTATTCTCAATCCCTTTCGAATGCTTTATCAGGCGTAAAAGCTGCTTTTCGATGTATAATAAACTGAGCGAATCGGCATTCTCGGCAAGCTTGCCGTAATAAACATATCCGGGCGGATAATCTTTTCTTTCTCCGGTATAATAAGCGCTTGCCGCTGCATAGATATGGCCCGAATCAACGCAGACACACTCATTTTCAATTTCAAAGCCGTTTTCAATAAAGTATCTGCGGATGTCGTCAATATGACTCATCGGCTGAACAACGATATGCTTATCAGAATTTTTAAGCCAACTGCATCTGCCGATAAGCTCTGCCATAAGAGTACCGCCCATGCCGCAAAAAACAAATTCCTGCGCTTCATCCTCGCAGATTTCATCAAGCCCGTCAGACAAACGCAATTCAATCTTATCGGCAATGCCGTAAGCTTCTACGCTTTTTCGGGCATTTTCAAGCGGACCCTTGCCAATATCGCAGGCAAGGGCCGAAGGTGATATTCCGTTTAAAACGAGATAGGCGGGCAGATAGGCATGGTCAGTCCCTATATCGCAAACACATCTGCCGGGACGCACCAGTTGCGCCGCCATCATCATTCTTGGCGAAAGCTTAATCATTCTTTGATGCAAGGTATTCGTTAATGGCATTTACAAGGCTGTCGCAGTCAACACCGTGAACCGCACAAGCCTGAGCTACGCTTTCGGATCTTGCGGAGGGACAACCGAGGCAATGCATACCCATTGCAAGGAAAAACTTGCTGCAATCTCTGTGTGCATCAAGGATTTCGCCTATTTTTGAATCTTTTGTGATAGCTGTCATAATTAAAAACATCCTTTCATTGATATTTACCTGAAAAGTATAACACAGTTTTTGATTAATATCAATAACAGAATTTTATAATAAGTTGACAATAATGCATTAAATATTGTAAAATAAATTGATATTTCAGGAGGGTGTATATGGGAAGCTTTGATTTGATTATAATAGGCGGATGCGCTTCGGGGCTTGCGGCAGCAATAAACGCTTCAAGGCTTTATCCGGGCATAAAAATCGCCATTCTTGAGCGCATGCCGCGCATCGGCAAAAAAATCCTTGCTACGGGCAACGGCAGATGCAATCTCTCAAATATTCATGCCGCAGAGCACCCATACACAAATGCGGATTTTGCAAAACATGCATTAAATAAATACGGAGTAAACGAAACTCTCGCTTTTTTTGAATCACTCGGTCTGCTTACCTACACGGATTCCGAAGGCAGAATTTACCCCTTAAGTAATACAGCCGCAAGCGTGCTTGATGCGCTCAGATTTGCAGTTAACGCAGAAAACATAAGCATTTACTGTGACTGCGAAGCAAAACAAATCAAAAAAGAAAAAAACGGATTCACCGTAAATTCCGTTTTTTTTGCAAAAAAGCTTATCCTTGCTGCCGGCGGTAAAGCTTCGCCCGCCCAGGGCTCAAACGGCAGCGGCTATCTGCTTGCAAAGCAGCTTGGTCACTCGATAAGCACTCTCTGCCCCTCTCTTACCTCCCTTAACGCCGATCAATCTGTCACAAAACCGCTTAAAGGCGTCAGGGTGCACTCTGCCGAGCTCTCTGTTTATGATTTGAACGGTAATCAAATCAAAACAAAAGGCGAATTGCTTTTTACTGACTATGGAATTTCGGGAATTGCCGCTATGGAGCTCGCCTCCACCGTAGAGAAAACAAAAGCCAGCGGTGTAAAGATTGACACCTTTACAACCATTGATTTTTTGCCCGATTTGTCACACGAATCACTTTGCAAATACGTTAAATCCCTTTGTATATCAACAATTTCGAGAGATTTTGATTCTTTGCTTACAGGTTTGCTCCCGAAAGCAGTTGGTATAGCAATTTGTAAAGCTATTTCGCTTTACGAATCTTCAAAAAGCTTATCATCACTTACCGATTATGAAATAGAGAATCTTGCTGCGGTTGCAAAGGCTTTTCCGCTGAGAATCACCTCTTCAAGAGGCTTTGATACAGCTCAGGTAACTTGCGGCGGCATAAAAACGCACGAAATAAACGAGAAAACAATGGAATCTGAAATTTGCTCCGGCCTGTTTATAGCAGGAGAAATTGCGGACGTTGACGGCAACTGCGGAGGCTTCAATCTGCAGTGGGCATGGTCTTCTGGTCTGCTTGCAGGCGAGCTTGGAGGAAAAATATGATTAAAATAAATGAACTCAAGCTGCCGCTTGACAGCGATGAAAAAGAGCTTAAAGCTCTTGCCGCCAAGGCACTAAAATGCCCTGCCGCAAAAATAACTGATGTTGAAATTACAAAAAAGGCTGTTGACAGCAGAAAAAGGGATAACATTTTCTTTGTTTACAATGTAAATGTAACCCTTGACGGTGACGAGGATTCGCTTGTTGCTTCGTGCCGCAACCCGAAGGTTGAAAAAGGCGAAAAAATAATCTATACCGCTCCTCCCCTTCGCAGAACAAGTAAGCTTCCCCCTGTAATTGTCGGTTTCGGACCTGCAGGTTTTTTTGCCGCTCTCATTCTTGCCCGTGCCGGTCTTAACCCCATCGTGCTTGAAAGAGGTAACGATGTTGATACTCGCACAGCCGATGTTAACCGCTTCTGGACCGATAAAAAGCTCAACACCGAATCCAATGTTCAGTTTGGCGAAGGCGGCGCAGGCACTTTTTCAGACGGCAAGCTTACCACGGGCATTAAAGACCCTCTTTGCCGCAAGGTTATTGATGAGCTTGCTCTTCACGGCGCACCCGAGGAAATCAGATATTCATCCCGCCCCCATATAGGAACGGATAAGCTTGGCACAGTAGTCAAAGCATTCAGGGAAGAAATCATCTCCCTTGGCGGTCAGGTGCATTTCGGCTGTAAAATGACAGACATTGTTATTGCAAACGGTGTTGTTTACGGCATTAACTATACCGATTCAAAGGGCAGTATTCACGGCATAGAAACCGATACTCTTCTGCTTTGCATCGGTCACTCCGCACGCGATACGGTTGAAATGCTTTACAAAAAGGGAATCAAAATGATGCAAAAACCCTTTTCAGTGGGCGTGCGCATTGAACATCCCCGTGAGCTTATTGACAAGGCTCAGTACGGTGCTTTTGCAGGTCACCCCGCCCTCGGCGCCGCCGATTACAAGCTTTCCTGCCATCCTGACCACGGTAGAGGCGCTTACACTTTCTGCATGTGCCCCGGCGGCACGGTAGTTGCCGCAGCATCTGAGGAAAACAGCGTTGTTGTTAACGGAATGAGCGAATATGCAAGAAACGGCGAAAATTCAAACTCCGCCCTTCTGGTCGGCATTGAGCCTGAGCACTTCGGCAGCGAGCATCCGCTTGCCGGCATTGAGCTGCAAAGAAAAATCGAGCAAACCGCTTTTACCAGAGGCGGCGGCGATTACAGCGCCCCTTGCCAGACAGTAGGCGATTTTCTCAACGGCATTCCTTCAACAAAGCTCGGCTATGTTAAACCCACTTGCGCAACAGGAGTCACACCCGATGATATAAGAAAAATTCTGCCTGAGCGTGTTACTCAAACAATGGCTGAGGCTATTGTGAAAATGGACAGAAGCCTTAAGGGCTTTGCCCTGCCCGAAGCCGTTCTTACAGCGCCCGAAACAAGAAGCTCCTCGCCCGTAAGAATCCTGCGTGACGATATTTATCAGGCAAATATAAGAGGAATTTACCCCTGCGGAGAAGGTGCGGGATATGCTGGCGGAATTGTTTCAGCCGCCGTTGACGGAATCCGCTGCGCTCACGCAGTAATGATTGATGAAAGTGATGAGTGGTAAATGAACGTATACGATTTTGACAATACAATTTATGACGGCGAAAGCATGCTTGATTTTTTCAAATTCTATATCAGGCGCTACCCCTCGCTGCTTCGGCATCTGCCCGGAGTATTATACGCTTTCGGCAAGTATAAGGCAGGCAAAATTACGGTAAACGATTTTATGAACAAATACTCGGGAGATGTGGAAGACTTTTTCCGTTCAATCCCCGATATTCACGCCGATGCCGTTGAATTCTGGGATTCCCACATGCATAAAATCAAGCCTTTTTATGCCGAGATTCAAAAAGAGGATGACCTTATAATTACAGGCTCGCCCGAATCGTCAATGAAGGTAATTTGCGAAAGGCTCGGTATAAAGAATTACATGGGCTCTCAGATTGACGAAAAAACAGGAAAAATTACCCGTTTTTGTATCCGTTCGCAAAAAATCAAAGCTTTCTTCGAGGCATACCCTGAAGGAAGAATTGACGATTTTTATACAGATTCCCCTGAAAACGACAAACCGCTTATCGACATTGCCAGCCGTGCCTTTGTTGTTAAGGGCAGCAAAATCACCAGAATAAAATAATCAAAGAAAAAGCTGTTTTCCCCTGCGGAAATTCAGCTTTTTTTATTGTTTAAATTTAATTAATTGACATATCAATTACTAAATAATATAATATTTAACAGAAATGGGGTGATTGATTTGGATTTCTCTACCGTATGTGAATGTGCAGGGCGAAGCAACAACGAGGACTGCCTGAGCATAGCACAAAAAGACGGAGCATATTGCTTTACCGTGTGTGACGGACTCGGAGGTCACGGCAAGGGCGAGATTGCCTCTGCTGTTGTTTGCAACACCTTCAAAGAGGTGTTTGAAGAGCAGAGTTTTGATTTCGGCACCTTCCTTAAATCTGCATTTTCCGCCGCTTGCAGCAAGATAAACCGCGCGGCGCAAGAAAACAGCGAGCTTTCCTGTATGAAAACCACTGCAGTTTCCCTTATAATTGATAACGGACGCTGCATTTGGGGTCACATAGGCGATTCCCGGCTGTACGGCTTCAAGGGCGGTAAGGTAATCCGAATCACCGAAGATCACAGCATACCCTATATGCTTTTAAAATCCGGCAGTATTAAATTCGGGGATATCCGCCGTCACCCTGACCGTAACAAGCTTTTAAGAGCAATCGGTCCTGATAGCAACGAAGAAACGGATTTTGAAATCGCAAAAGAAGAGTGTGCAGAAGATTTTGATGCTTTTCTTCTTTGTACGGACGGATTCTGGGAATACATAAATGAAAGAAAAATGTGCCGCCTGTTAAGGCACTCTGCCAGCGCCTCGCAATGGCTTGCCAAGATGAAAAAAGCCGTGCGCGCCAAAGGAAGGCGCAGTAAGATGGATAATTATACCGCTGTCGCAATCATAACTAACACAAAGGAGTGCAATATAAAATGATGTTTCGTTGCCTTGGTTGTATGAGAGAATATGACGATTCTCTTGACACCTGCCCTCACTGCGGATATGCCCGCAACACTCCCGCAAAAAAGAGCAATGAGCTTTCCCCCGGCACAGTGCTTGCCGGCAGATATATAATCGGCAGAGCGCTCGGAAACGGTGGCTTCGGAATAACCTACATTGCATGGGATTCAAAGCTGAGCAAATCGGCCACAATCAAAGAATACCTGCCCGGCGCATTTGCTTACCGTATTCCGGGGCAGAAAACCGTTGCAAGCTATGACGGCGAGAGCGCCGAAAAATTCAAGGCAGGCATTGCAAAAACTCTTGAAGAGGGCAATTGCCTTGCAAGAGTAAACAGCCTTGACGGTGTGGTTGACGTATACAACTGCATTGAAGAAAACGGCACGGTTTACATAGTAATGGAGTACCTCGAGGGTCAGACCCTTAAGGAAATAATGGAGCAGCGCGGTGTTTTTTCATTTGAAGAAGCGCTTGATTTGCTTACTCCGATTATTGTCGCTCTTTCTGAAATTCATGAAACAGGGATTATCCACCGTGACATTTCACCCGATAATATTTTCATTTGCGACAACGGCAAAGTAAAGCTGATAGATTTCGGGGCTGCAAGAGTGCTCCTCGGAGAGGACCAGAAAAGTCTTTCAATTGTTCTGAAGAGAGGCTATGCCCCCCGTGAGCAGTACCTCGGCCGCTCCAACCAGGGGGCATGGACAGATGTTTATGCAACCGCTGCCACAATGTACAGGCTTATCACAGGCAAAGTTCCTCCCGAAAGCCTTGAAAGAGAAGCGCAGGATAATCTCATACCTCCCTCACAGCTCGGAGTTAACATTTCCGCTGCGGCAGAGCAGGCAATTCTCAACGGTCTTGCTGTAAAAGAAACGGAGCGTACCCGTACGGCAGGTGAATTCTTGAGACAGCTCAATGCCGCCGTTTACAATCCTGACAGTATCGACAACGAACCCACAAAGTACGTTGAAATTGTTAAAAATCCGCCTGTACCTGCAGAACCCGAACAATCAGAAAATACGGGCAAGAAAAAGAAAAAAATAATTATTGCGGTAATTGCAACAGCTGTACTGATTGCCGTTGGTGCAATCATAGCATTCTTCGCCTCCGACCGTGCCACGGTTATAAACAAAGGCGAGTGCGGTGAGAGCCTGACCTGGGAGTTTGATTCCGAAGGCACCCTTGAAATCAGCGGAAGCGGAAAGATGGCTGACTATGAAAACATCACCGATGTTCCGTGGTATGAGCACGCAGAAGAAATAACCGCCGTTAAAATTAACAACGGCGTTGAAAGCATAGGCAACAGAGCATTTTATGCCTGCTACAATGTGCAGAATGTTGAATTCGGCGATTCTCTCTCTGCTATCAATTCATTTGCGTTCTTCGGTTGCGGCTCTCTCTCAGAGATTGTTCTTCCTGAAACACTTATTCACCTCGGCGCAAATGCCTTTGCAAGCTGCACAGGGCTCAGATATCTTCACATTCCCTCGGGCGTTACCTCCTTCGGTATAGGCATACTCTCGGGAACAACATCAAAAATATGCACCGATTCCGCAACAAGCGATGCCTGCTCCTATGCGCAGGGTAACGGAATAGCCTGCTCCGTCTGCGGTCCCGAGCACAATTCACAAAGCGGCGAAGGTGTCAGCATCACACCTCCCGTAACAAACCCCGACGCCATAGCAAACGGAATCTGCGGTGATTTGCTCCAATGGGTGCTTGACAATAAAGGCACCCTCACAATAAGAGGCGCAGGCCCCATGGCGGCTGACTGGGCTCTTAAAGAAGATGAGGAAAATCAAACAGCATTCGTTGAGGGCAGCGCACCCGAATGGACTGAGCGCAAAGAAATTATCAAAAACATTATTATCGAAGAAGGAGTGCTTGATATAAGCAACTGCGCTTTTGCAGGCCTTACGGCACTCGAAAGCATAACCCTTCCTCAAACTGTTACATCAATAGGCGATGATGCATTTAACGGCTGTATTCACCTTGAGCAAATCGTTCTCCCTGAGAATCTTTCCTACATAGGTGAGCGTGCTTTCAACGGCTGCGCATCACTTAAAACAATAACCGTGCCTGCGCTTATTACATCTCTGCCCTCAGGCATTTTCAGCAAATGCACCTCGCTTATGAGCATAACCCTGCCCGATGCGCTTAGAAGCATTTCAGAATATGCTTTCAGCGAGTGTAAGAATCTTCTCACCGTTACTGTGCCCGCAGGTGTCACAAATATCGGCGAATACGCTTTCTACAACTGTTCAAGCCTTATTAACGTTTCACTCCCTGCAGGCATAACCCAGATTAACAAGGCAGTTTTCTCGGGCTGCGGATTTATCTCTTTTGATATTCCGTCCTCTGTTGAGCTTATCGGCGATTACGCTTTCAGCGGCTGTAAAGCACTTAAAACAGTTTCTGTTTCACGCAGTGTCAAGGCAATAGGTCAGGCAGCATTCGGTAACTGCACAAGCCTCACATCCGTAGCCCTGCCCTCCTCCGTAACAACGGTTGGCGCTTACGCTTTCTCGGATTGCGCAAGCCTTGATTATGTTCACATTCCCTCAAATGTCAAAAATATCGGCTCGGGTATCCTTGAGGATTCACCTGCCGTAATCTGCTCTGACAGTCTTATCAGCACCGCAACCTCCTACGCCACCAAAAACGGCATACGCTTTGAGCGTTGCACGGGCAGACATTAAACCTTCAAACTTCAAAACGGCTTACACGAAAAATCGTGTAAGCCGTTTTTACTGTACGTTATACCATTAATTCACAAATGAGCGAGCTCATTTCAACGGGATTTTCAACTGCAATTCCACTGATAAGGCAAGCGGATGAATACAGAAGCTTTGCATATTTTGCAAGAGTTTCGTTATCTTTACCGTAAAGCTCCTTAAGCTTTGATGCAACGGGATGGTCACAGTTGATCTCAAGCACCATCTGAGCCTTTATCTTTTCACCCGCAGGCATCGCATTAATGATTCTTTCCATTTCGCCCGAAATCTCGCCGCCGCTGGTAAGGCATACAGGGTGACTCCTGAGCTTGTTTGTAAACCTCGCTTCGCTTACCTTTTCTGCGAGGGAATCCTTTATAAAGGAAAGCATTTCCTCATTTTCTTTATTCTCAGCCGCAAGCAATTCCTTATTCTCATCGCCGAGGTCGAGATTGTCGGTGCATATGTTTACAAAATTCTTTGTGTCAAAATCACGCATCATTTTAAGCATGAATTCGTCAACGTCATCCGTAAGGTAGAGCACCTCAAAGCCTGCGTGGCTGACCGCTTCCGTCTGAGGAAGAAGCTTGATTTTATCCACTGTTTCACCGCAGGCATAATAAATAACTTTCTGCTCCTCTTTCATGCGGGAAACATACTCCGAAAGAGTAGTGTACTTATCTTCAAAAGACGATTTGAAAATAAGAAGATTCTGCAAAGCATCCTTTGCCATGCCGTAGCTTGAATAAATTCCGAATTTTATCTGAAGTCCGAAAGCGGAGAAGAAGCTCTCGTATTTTTCGCGTTCATCGCTGAGCATCTTTTCAAGCTCGCTCTTTATCTTCTTCTCAATATTCCTTGCAATCACCTTGAGCTGTCTGTCATGCTGAAGGAGCTCCCTTGAAATATTGAGCGATAAATCGGGGCTGTCAACAAGACCTTTTGCAAAGCTGAAATAATCAGGAAGCAAATCAGCACATTTTTCGGTAATCATCACGCCGTTCGAGTACAACTGAAGCCCTTTTTCATAGTCCTTTGAGTAATAATTGAAAGGAGCATGAGCAGGGATATAAACAATTGCATCATACGCAGGCATACCTTCGTTTTTGCTGTGCACAACTCTTAAAGGCGCTTCGTAATCGTAAAATTTATCCTGATAGAATCCGTTATATTCCTCTTCGCTTATTTCGTTTTTATTCTTACGCCAGATGGGTACCATGCTGTTAAGCTGCTCGGGAGCCTTTACGGTTTCGTATTCAGGCTCGGAATCCTCATCGCCCTCTGCCTTTTCAACAGGTACTCTCTTTTCGTTCTCCATCATAATGGGATAGCGGATGTAATCGGAGTATTTCTTAACAAGGCGGCTGATTTCATAAAAATCAAGGAATCTGTCATAATCCTCATCCTCGGCGTTTTCTTTAAGATAAAGGGTTATAACCGTACCGTGTTCAAAATCAACAGTGCATTCCTCAACGGTGTAGCCGTCTGCTCCGTCAGAAACCCAGCGGTTGGCGGTTTCTTCGCCGTTGGCACGGCTTTCCACAACAACCTTATCACTCACCATGAACGCCGAATAGAAGCCCACACCGAACTGTCCGATAATTTCAAGCTCGGTTTTCTCCTTTTCATCAGAGCTTTTAAAATCGAGCGAGCCGCTCTTTGCAATGGTGCCGAGGTTATTGTCAAGCTCCTCAGCAGTCATGCCGCAGCCGTTGTCGCTTATTGTAAGCGTTCTTGCCTCTTTGTCAGCCTCGATTCCTATTACATAATCGTTTCTTGATGCGGCAGAGTTGGCAGTAAGCGAATTGTAATACTGCTTATCAAGCGCATCGCTTGCGTTGGATATAAGCTCGCGAAGGAATATTTCCTTGTGAGTATAAATTGAGTTAATCATCATATCCAGCAGCTTTTTTGACTGAGCCTTGAACTGTTTCTTTCTCATTTTTATCACTCCTGTTTTTTTATTTTTTGCTCGTGTATTTACCGATATATTCTTTAATTTTTTCTGCCTGGGATTCAATATTTTCAATCTGCTGCTTTGCATATTCCTTTATACGAGGAAATTTCATGAACATTGTATTTTTCTTTTTACCCTTGCCGTAACCGTAGCTGCTCAGGCGTTCAAAATGCGCCTTGATATCGGCAAACTGTTTTGCTCCGTCCGCTTTAAGAGCGGCAAATTTTTCAAACAAAAACGCAAACTCATCAAAGCTTACCGCAACTGCATTCTCGAACAATGTGCCTGCAAGTGCGGAAACAGAGCCCGACATAACATCCAGCTTATCCATAAGCTTTCTTACATCAAGCGCTTTTATGACGGCATCGGCAACATCGAAAACGAAAATAAAGAGTATTATACCCAGCAGATTATATACCGCATCTGCCGAGAGGCGGCTGAAATACTTATCAACAAACGGGTGAAGTACATACAGGAAAAGCACGCTTGATGCGCCCCAATACAGAGAGTGCTTAAAGCAGATTCTGCCCTGAATGTTAAGGAATCTGTCAGAATAATCCCACCAACGGGCATGGAATAGCTTTTCCATGACAAGGCTTACGGTAAATTCAACTATATCCGCAAGCACAAGCCCTGCCAAAAAAACCGCAGGTATTGTAAAGCTGATTTCTTTGCCGAACATCTGTAAAGACAAATCCAAGTGTCTGAGCGGCTCAACGCACACCAGAAAAACCAAAGCACCCGTGCCGTAAATCGGGCAAAGCGGACCCGTCAGAAAACCTCTGTTTATCCATTTTCTCGGCTTCACCGAGCAATAGCAGGATTCAAAAAACCACCCTGCCGCACTGTAAAAGAAAAAATACAAAGCGTATCTTGCAACTGTTTCCATGATTAAATCTCATTTCATTTTTTTGTTCTTTTTTGTTCCCTGCACGCCTGATACTCCTTGCGTGCACAATATTTATCCGCAAAGCAGACTATATATGATTCTCTGTATTTGGGCGGAATCACGGTAAGCGGCCACATGTGGCGCTTAATTATATTAAAGGTAAGCTTATCAAGCTCACCGCACAGCTTTTCGGCATTTTTTACGGCAAAGCCCGGATGTCGGTAACCGTGAGGACGATGACTCCAGTCATTTTCATGCCAGTCATAATAATACAAATCATGAAGCAGACCCGCTCTTGCAGCGGTTTTATAATCCAGCGAATACTCCTTGCATAAATAATAGCTTAGGTATGAAACGCTCGTAACATGGCGAAGCCTGTCAATAAAATCATGCTGAGGGAAAGCGGCAAGGCTTTTCACCTCTTCACTCTCAATCAAATCTCTCACGCAGTTGTAATACTCGGCATTACCGCTCTCGTTTATGCAAAGAGACTCATCATAAACAACGCTCAGTTTCTTCAATATACCCTCCGCTTAAACCTTAATAATTCTGCCTTCTCTGCGGGGCGCCGCCTCGGGAATTTCACCTTGCGCATAGCCGAGAATACAGTTACCTATGCCTTCGTAGTTGTCATTAACTCCCCATTCTTTGAGGAGTTTTCTGCCCTGATCGCCGTTAAAAACCTCCCTAGCTCTGTGAATCCAGCAGGAATCAACGCCAAGCGAAGCAGCCGCATTAAGAAGATTACCCATTACAAGGCTTCCGTCCTCAATATAGGTGCTTGCGGTTTTATCGGCAAGCACAACGAGCAAAGTCTTTGCGCCGTAAAAAGGGTCGTTTTCGCTGCCCAGTACAGCAGCGTTAAGCTTCGAAAGCAGGTTAACCGTTTCTTCATCGGTAACCGCAACGGTGACAACGGGCTGACGGTTCATGCCGGAAGGTGCGTAACTGCCTGCTTCAAGAATCAAATCAAGTGTTTCGCAGTCAATCTTTTTGTCGCTGTAAGACCTGACACTTCGCCTTGAAACAAGTGTTGTTATAGTTTCGTTCATAGTTTTATTCCACCTTTTCTCAATTTCGCAATTGTAAAAATAGTATCACAAGACCATTTCATTTTCAATACATGATAAAATAATTAACCGATTTTTTACTTTTTATTCCAAAAAAATCCGCCCAGAGCAAAACTCTGAGCGGATATGAAGTGTTTGATTATTTTATCGGTCTGCCGCCTCTTGCAAGGTAATCGGCATAAAGCCGGGACTTTCTCTCCTCGGTATACTCGTAGGTCCAGAGATTGAAAATGCCGTTGAAATCCTCAAAGGTTTCGTCAGGCAGACGTTTCAACTGACCTCTTTTGTAAGGCAGAGGAATCTCCACAGTGCCGTTTGAGGCGATGTGATATTCATGGCACAGCCTTGCTGCGACCTTGTTTTCTTCATAGATTTCAAAGTCCCTGTCAAACATTATCTGCGTTGTGGGAAAAAGCACCACATCGGCACGGGCAAGCTCATAAAACTCTGAGGTTGCGCCAAAATGAGCATGGTGAGCAGATTGAACAACATCACATTTCAGCCACTCGCCGTAACGTTCGGTTAAAATATCACTTTCCTGATGTCCTGCATCGCCCGGAAAAAGCACGGTACTGCCCTGCACCGCCATTCTTATAACGGTTGAAGAATCGTTATAATTGCCGAGAGTGGCAGGAAAAATATCCTCGTGTGTGCAAAGCACATCAAACTCCAGATTATCAACACAAAAATGCTGACCCGTATGAAGCTTAACAAGAGGAATACCGCTTTGTGCAACAAGCTTGCGAAAAGAACGGGAAAAGCTGATTTCAGATTCATCCCAATCAGCATTGTCTTTATGGTTTTCATCAACAAAATTATAATAGAGAGCCTTAATTTCAACATCCCTCGTATTATACCTGAGGAAATCCATGAATTTACAGATGTGGTCGGAATGGCCGTGACTGAAAAACCAACCCTCTATCACGATTTTTTTGTTTTCGGGAGTTCTTTGACGAAGGAACTGATAAATCCTGTCATTATCGTTAACGGAATAGGTATGGGCACTGTCAACAATAAAGAAGCCGCCCGATGCGCATTTCACTATGTAGCACATTCCGCAGTCGATAAGGCTATGGTCAACCTCAAACTGCCAGAGAGTTGTTTCACCCTGCGACAAAGAAGGCTCGGTTTTGTACGGTGCCGTAAAGGAATCCGCAACAATGCGCAGAACAGAATCATCCGATGCAAGGAACAGATTCACATTGAGCGCACCTTTTATGAATCGGGCTTGCCTGCAGGAGCAAAGTGCCTTGGATTCTTTTTTTATGAACCCGTCTTTCTCAAAAGCAGCCTCAACAGCGCAGAATTCTTCTTCGTTACTGCCGCCATAAGCGAGCTGATAAACACCGTCGCTGCAATCATACTCGCCCAGAGACTGCCTCTGAGGTAAAGGTAAATCTTTAAAGATAACGTTCATTATTTTGCAAAGGGATTGAGGATATCAATATAACCCTTTGCGCCGAAAATCTTATAGGTTACGTCGCTCATACCCTTAAGAACCTTGGTAAGACCGTCGTTCTCTTCGGGTTCGTCGGGTCCGTAAACGCCGAAATCAACAAGCATATCCTCATATTCATCCATGATTGCATCGTCAGCATCACGGTCGTTGAGGGTTCTTGCTGTCATTGCATCAGCGGCGGCATTGTTCTTATCAAGAACAGCCTGCTGCTCTGCGGTGAGGGTGTTGGTTTCAAGCCATCTTTCAAGGTCGGGGATATAGTTTCTTCTCAGACGCTTGATATCTCTTGACTCATTGAAGCGGGGATATGTATCCTCTGCATCTTCAACGCAGGTAACCTTGCCTGTTGCAAGGTCAAGGGCAAGCTTAAGAGCTGTGTTGTTATTTTCAAGCTCATGCTTCTGCTCAACAAAGAGCCAGCATCTGTCGGGGAAATAAGCCTTTGAAATATCAACCGACTTGTCGGGGGAAATATATTTTGCATCAGCATCAGCAAGGTAATCCTCGCTGAATGTGGTGCCGTAAAGAACACTGGTTGCGCCGGGAACGGTGGATTCAATCTGAATAATTTCGTCAGAGTTTACTTCGTTTGCACTGTCAAGGAACTGGAAGAAGGAATAGTCTGAGCTGTATCCGCCGAATCCGAGACCGTAGCCTGCAATAAAGAAGAAGTCAACACCGTAATCCTTATTGAGGGTGTTCATTGTTTTTTCAAGGTTAACCTGAGCCTGATAATACTTATCGGTCTGCTCCATAATGTAAGCAAGGTCGGGGTTATTTGCAAGCCTGCTCTCTCTGATTGCAGGGTATCTTTCAGGAGGAATAAGGCCGAGGAGTGAGGGTGTTTTGAGAACAAGATTTTCAACAAGGCTGTTGAGAAGCTCGTCAATTATGCTTCTGAGTGTTGCTTTGGGGAAAATGCGGATAACGCAGTTTACAAGGTAGCCCCAGGGCTCGCCTACAAGCTCTGCTACAAGGCCGTTGTAAACCATTTCGGGAGCGTTTTCATCATACTTGAGCTCAACAAGGTCAGCAAGAACGTCGCTGCCGTACCAAGCGCCTACAATACTTACGATTCTTGCAACCTTACCTTCGGTACCGTAATCCTGAAGATATGCGCTTACTACGGAAGCACCCATGCTCATGGGGATAAGAACTACCTTCTCAGCGCCTGTCTGAGCAAGAACTACGTTGTTGATAAAATCGTTGAGATTTGAAGCATTGTTGTAAGTAAAGGAGAATGCGGAATAGTTGAAGCAGTAAAGATCTTCTTCAGTGATTTCGCCGAGAACATCCTCGCAGGGAATTGTTCTGTAGAAATTGTCCTTTGCTTCTTCGTCCATAGCTGCAACGGAGCATTTCTGGAGAGGAGTTACAACATTCGAGGGAAGCTTACCCTCTTTGTCAACGGTATTGTATCTGAAAAGAGAGGAGATGAAAGAATCCACAGTTCTTTTGCTGATAAGGTTTACGCCTGTAACAAGGGTGCCGAGAAGGCCGCCTACAAGGCTGAGAATATCAACATAGGTTCTGAACTCTTCAAAAAGGAAGCTGAAATCGTTGCAGAAAAGATTCCACTTGGCTATCTCGTTACCGTCTTCATCATAAAGATAGCTGTAAGACTGGCCGATACCTGTAACGAAAACAATAGGGTATGTACCGTTACCGAGGTCAGCAGAGCCAAGCTCATCAACACTGTCAAGCACGGTGTAGGACTTTTCATTCTGAACTGCCATGCCGAAAACCGTGAAAACGGAAACAAGCATTGCCACGCACAAAATGACGGAAATTACTTTTTTCATCATTATTTTCCCCTTTCAATTTGGAAGATATTTTATATTATACTACATTACCTTATAAAAATCAATATCGCATTGAGCGAACAATCCATGCTGCCTGTTTGAGTCTGCCCGACCTTTTTTCAAAGAACTCTTTATATGCCCTGCAATAAAAATTCTTTGAAGCGGGAGTTCCTCTGTCCCTCCTGCAGCCGTTGCGGCAAAGAGAATAAAATTCACATTCTCCGCATTCTTCAGGTATACCGAAGGAGGCTTCAACGAATGACCTTGCCGCCATGCTGTTTGCAAGCTGAGCAAAGCTCTGCTCACCAACGGTACCCATTCTGTACTCATCAAGTACATAAAAGTCGCACGGATAAACTCCGCCGTCACCCTCAACAACAAACTGAATACTGCACCTGCCGCTCATGCCACAATTCTCTGCCCTGCCCGTAAGCAGAACGGAAAGCCAATTATCAATATGGCGCACGCTTATATAATTGCCCTTTTGCAAATCGTCAAACCACAAGTCAAAAATCCTGATAAGATAATCGGCATAAGCCTGAACGCTCATGCATTGAGCCTCTTTTTCCCTGCACTCACCCAACGGCTCAAGGCAAGGGATAAACTGAAGCCACCCGAAGCCCTGCTTTTTGAAAAAATTATATGTTTTTTCAATACTTCGTGCACCCTGTGCGGTAACAACGCTCAGGATGTTGAACTCTACTCCCTTTTTTTTGAAGATTTCGGCGGTTTTCATAACTCTTTTAAAGGTTTCCTCAGAGCTGTTATCCCTGCGGTAAAAATCATGCAAGGGAGCAGGTCCGTCAAGCGAAAGACCGATTAAAAAGCCGTTTTTTGCAAAGAATTCTGCCCATTCTTCATCGAGTACGTATCCGTTCGTCTGCAAAGCATTGAACACACGCACACCTTTTTTGGAATATTTCTTTTCAAGAGAAACAAACTCTCTGAAAAAATCAAGCCCTGCAAGCGTAGGTTCGCCGCCCTGAAACATAAACGAGCAGCTGCCCTGAGCAAATTCCATTGCGGATTTTACAATTTTTTCCGCATTTTCAACGCTCAGCATTCCCTCGAATTCAGTTTTTCTGTTTTTGGCCACATCCTTGTAAAAGCAATATGAACAATTCATATTGCAGGCGCTTGATGCAGGCTTTATCAGTACACATATGGCAGGCATTGCTGATATGCGAATTATGAGTGCGGCTCAATGCGCACGCAGAATTCGAACTCCTTTTCATCAAAGATTCTTTCCGGATACTTGCCTTCTCTGCCGAGGACTCCCGCATGGATTTTATAATCCAACGAAACAAAGGTGTTTTTGCTTTCGGGGAGCTCGTCATCGTGAGCAGTATTATGAAGTTCTGTATCGCTGTAAGGGATTGCCCTGAAGCAGAAGGCAGAAGGAGCTTCGGCATAGAAATCAAGACCCGTCTTGCCGTCAGACACTCCGGCGCACCTTACCGCATAATGGGAGGATGATTCCTGCGGAGCAACATAATGCTCGTAATCCTCTTTTGCGGTGGTTTCATAAAGCGACAGCCTTGCACTGCCGTGACGTTCGCAGTAGCTCTCCATAGGTCCGTAGCCGAGATAATAAGTTTTATCAAAGCTTCCGGGCATAACAATGTTAAGACCAAACCTGGGCAATGCGGGAGCATTGTATGTTACTTCCGCATCGGTTTTAACGGTAAGCGCACCGTCAGGGGTAAATATGTATTCAACCGCAGCCCTCACCGCAGGAGGCATTGCAGCGCTTGAAAAAGCAACCTTTGCCGTAACAACAAAGCTTTCTCCCCTGTTTTCAGAGCTTACGGAATAGGTCTTCTGAACGATTCTGTCGTACCTTGCACGCTTCCAGGTTTCAATATATCCGCCTGTATTATAAGTAACCGTTCTCCACATATTAAATGACATCGGTTTATCAAGCAGAGCTTTTTTGCCGCAGATTATCTGCTCAATAACACCCGTAACCTTATCGAAAACATATACTGTATCTGCGCAGGAAACGGTGATTTTATCAAAAGATTCATCAATCTCAAGTCCGTTAACAGTCTTGCTTTCAGGCTTTTTGAAGCTGTCGCTCAGTATAAACTGCGCAAAGCCTACCTCGTATCCTGCCTCGGCCCATTCGGTTGCAAAGCACTGCCTGAAATAAACATTAAGGGTGGTAAGTGAGTCAAAATCGCCGCCGTCAAAGAGCTTATAATCTTTACTTTCTCTGGGTGCGATTTCAAGGCAGTCAAGTTTTCCGCTCTTTACGGGCACACCGTCAACCTCAAGCTCCCATACCGCATACAAATCGCTGAGCGGAGTGAAAAATCTTTTGTTTCTTACATTGATAACGCCGTTGCTGTATTTAACCTCAAAAGGCTCATAAACCTTTTTCATATCAAAATATCCGGGGCGAGGAGAACGGTCAGGATAAACAAGACCGTCAAGGCAGCAGATGCCGTCATGCGGCCAATCTCCGAAATCGCCGCCGTAACGGTAACGGGGATTTTCCTTTGTACCGATATTCACCGCATGGTCACAGAACTCCCACACGCAGCCGCCGAAATACTTGTCATTATCCTCAAAGCCATCCCAATGCGCAGCAATCTCGCCCGTGCTCATGGAGTCAACATATTCACAGTAGAAAAACGGCTTTTTGAGGCTGTCATCAGCCAGATATTCCTCAAGATATTCAAGCGAAGCATACATTCTGCTTTCAACATCCGAAATATCCTTGAAATCCTTGTTTACTCTTTCTTCGTATTCCAATCTTGCGTTTTCGTAGTGGATTAATGCATCCTCGTCCCTTGAGCGGATATAATTTGCCATGGCACGGTGATTCTCGCCGCAGCCCGATTCATTGCCGAGCGACCACATGATTACGCAGACTTGGTTTTTATCTCTCTCATAAAGCAGCTTTGCTCTGTCAATGTAAACCTCTCGCCACTCGGGTATATCGGAGAGGTGTGACCAATAATCCCAGTACCAATCTCCGAAGTTGTAGCCCATACCGTGGCTTTCTATATCCGCTTCGTCAATTA
>JAZSIQ010000034.1:0-3918 GCA_045533875.1 Acutalibacteraceae bacterium
CCCATTTTATATTACACCACTTCAAAAAATGTATCCGGATTGTTGGGGTCAAACTGCTCGTTTGCCCACATAAGGGTTACAAGATTTTCCGTTTCGGAAAGGTTAATTATATTGTGAGTGAACCCGGGGAGCATCTGGACAGCCTCGGGCTTGCCGCCCGAAACTCTGAATTCAAGCACCTTGTCGGAGCCGATTTCCCTTTGCTGAATCAAAGCTTCACCCGAAACAACAATAAAAAATTCCCATTTTGTATTGTGCCAGTGCTGCCCTTTTGTTATGCCTGGCTTGCTTACGTTAACGGAAAACTGACCGCAGTTTGCAGTCTTTAAAATTTCGGTGAAGCTGCCCCTGTCATCGCAGTTCATCTTAAGGGGAATGCTTACCTTTTCTTCGGGTAAATATGAAAGATATGTTGAATAAAGCTTTTTTGCAAAGGAGTTATAAGGAATTTCAGGTATAACAAGAGTCCGGCTTTGTGCCCTGAAGCTTTCAAGCAGTTTAACGATTTCGCCCAAAGTTGCCTTATGAGTTACAGGGAAAAAGCAGAATTTGTTTTTTCTGTTTTCTTTGCCCTCAAGAGCGTTGAGCATTTCATCAACAAAGTCATCAATATAAAGCAGTTCAAGCTCAGCAGAGGGGTCATTGACGGTTATGGGCAAATCCTTTGCAATGTTGTTGCAGAAGGTTGCAACGGCAGAGTTGTAGTTTGGTCTGCACCATTTGCCGAAAAGGTTGGGCAGGCGGTAAACAAGAGCCTTAGCGCCGGTTTCCTTTTCATAGTCAAAAAGCATATTCTCCGCTGCAAGCTTGCTTTTGCCGTATTCCGAGCCTGCAAATCTGCCTTCAAGGGTAGCCTGCACCGATGATGACAGCATAACGGGTGCTTTGCTTGAGCATTTTTTCAGAGTATCAAGCAAATCGGAAAGGGCACCGCAGTTGCCTGTCATAAATTCGCTTTGCTCTTTGGGTCTGTTGACTCCTGCAAGATGAAAAATGAAATCTGCCTTTGAGCAGTATTCCTCAAGCTGTGCGGGGGTGGAATCAATATCATATTCAAAAATATTCTCAATAGTGATTTCGGGTCTTGTTCTGTTTTTGCCGTCCTTTATATTCTTGAGGTTAGCGGCAAGATTTCTGCCTGCAAAGCCCTTTGCACCTGTAATAAGAATGTTCATTAAAACTTTCTCCAAACCATTTTGTTGACTATACCCGTGTAGCTCTGAATGAGTCTTACGATTTTATCCGAAACATTTTTGTCGGTATAATCGGGCACGGGTGTTGCAAATTCTTCACTGCCAGTAATTTCAACGGCGGTTTCAACCGCTTGAAGCAGGTTCTGCTCATCAATTCCTGCAAGCACAAAGCACCCCTTGTCAAGAGCTTCGGGACGCTCCGTTGATGTTCTTATGCAAACTGCGGGGAAGGGCTTGCCGATGCTCAGGTAAAAGCTGCTTTCCTCGGGCAGAGTGCCGCTGTCGGATACAACGGCGAATGCGCCCATCTGCAGGCGGTTGTAATCTGAAAAGCCCAGAGGCTCGTGCATAATGATTCTTTTATCAAGCACGATTTCGGAATTTTCAATCCTTTTTCTCGAGCGAGGATGGCAGGAATAGAGAATAGGCATATCGTATTTTTCTGCAAGTATGTTCAGTGCATTGAACAGCGAGCGGTAGTTCTTGTCTGTTTTAATCTTTTCCTCTCTGTGAGCAGAAAGGAAAATATATTTTTTCTCTTCAAGACCCAGCTTTTCAAGAATATCGCTCTTGAGAATCTTATCAAGATTAGCATTGAGCACCTCTGCCATGGGTGAGCCCAAAACATAGGTGCGCTCCTTGGGCAGACCGCACTCCGCAAGATAACGCCTTGCGTGCTCCGAATATGCAATATTGACATCCGAAATGATATCAACAATTCGCCTGTTTGTTTCTTCGGGCAGGCATTCATCCTTGCAGCGGTTGCCTGCTTCCATGTGAAAAATGGGAATATGAAGCCTCTTTGCGCCGATTGCGCAGAGGCAGCTGTTTGTGTCTCCAAGTATAAGCAGCGCATCGGGCTTTATTTCATCCATAAGCTCATAGCAGGATGATATGGTATTGCCCATGGTTTGTCCCAGATTGTCACCGACACAGTTAAGATAAAGATCGGGCGCATCAAGGTTAAGATCCTCAAAGAAAATACCGTTGAGAGTGTAGTCGTAGTTCTGACCCGTGTGAGCAAGCACAGTGTCAAAATAATTACGGCACTTCTTGATAACCTCGGAAAGGCGGATGATTTCGGGTCTGGTGCCAACGATTATAAGCAGCTTGAGCTTGCCGTTATTTTTGAAATTAATATCATATTTCATTATGCGTTGAACTCCTCAAGTCTTTCTCTGATATATGAAAGCTCCAAAAGCTTTTCTTTTACTTCTTCAACATTAAGAATTCTGGTGTTGGTGCTGTTGAATTCTGTGAGTGTAGCGCGTTTTACATCACCGTCAGAAAAATATTTATCGTAGTTAAGGCTTCGGTTGTCAGCGTGTACACGGAAGAAATCACCCATATCCTCTGCCTTGGCGCATTCCTCGTTGGTGAGCAGGGTTTCATACATCTTTTCGCCGTGGCGGATGCCGATAATTTTGATATCTTCTTTTTTGCCGCCGAAAAGCTCGCATACTGCCTCGGCCTGAGTCTGAATTGTGCAGGCAGGTGCCTTGCGCACAAAAATATCGCCGCTTTCGCACTCTTTGAATGCAAAAAGAACAAGGTCAACGGCTTCCTCAAGGGACATAATGAAGCGCGTCATATCAGGATTGGTAATTGTTATGGGTTGTCCGTTTTTAATCTGGTCAATCCAAAGGGGCACAACGGAGCCGCGGCTGCAGAGAACATTGCCGTAGCGTGTGCAGCAGATTTTTGTTTTGTCGGGGGAAACATTTCTTGCCTTTGCGGTTGCAACTCTTTCTTCAAGCGCCTTGGTAATACCCATTGCATTGATGGGATATGCGGCCTTGTCTGTCGAAAGGCAGATAACGGACTTAACACCTGCATCAACGGCGGCGGTAAGGACATTATCCGTGCCGATAACATTGGTTTTAACGGCTTCCATGGGGAAGAATTCACAGGAAGGCACCTGCTTGAGTGCCGCTGCGTGGAAAACATAGTCAACGCCGCACATTGCATTGCGAATCGAGTCAATATCTCTTACATCGCCTATGTAGAATTTGATTTTATCCGCAACCTCGGGCATTTTAGACTGAAATTCGTGGCGCATATCATCCTGCTTTTTCTCGTCACGGGAAAATACTCGGATTTCACTGATATCAGTATTTAAAAATCTGTTAAGAACGGCATTGCCGAATGAGCCTGTGCCGCCTGTAATGAGTAAAGTTTCTCCTGAAAAGCTGAACATAATTGCCACTCCTTATATTTTTTCAATGCAGGGTAAAACAGCGTTACCCCAGTCTTTAAACCAGTGTTTTAATTTCAGCGATTTTTCACCATGTTCAACATTAAACCGAAGTGCCGTTGTACGGTCGTGATACATTATACTGCCTGATTTATCTTCATCATAAAGAATTACATCAACAGTATACTTGCCCGGAACAAGATATGAAGTGTCGAAACTGAATTCTGCTGAATTCAAACCTTCTTTATGTTTTAATTCGCCGCCGAAAATAACACCAACAGGAGTAGTGTCAATACCGTTGATGACCATTTTCATCAGAAGTCTTTCAGTATCATTGTTGCTTCTCCATTCTATGCGGAACGGGAAAATATCACCGTATTCGATATTATTCGTCTTGGACTCATACATATGAAGACTCTGGAGCAGATGTCTTTGGTTGCATTTTGGATGTCTTTTTGCACCGGACGTGTCAAAGAATGTGGTGTTGTCAAGATTATCATCCTGCATATAAACCGCAATAGCTTCCTCTGT
>JAZSIQ010000086.1:0-2997 GCA_045533875.1 Acutalibacteraceae bacterium
GCAGAGCTCGTTGAGCTTTTTGTGATTTCTTATAAGGTCAGGATCGGCAGCGCCTGCAATTGTGATTTCGTTTGAAAGACCCCATACTACGATTGAGGGATGATTGTAATTCTGAACAATGAGTTCCTTCATCTGGGAAACGGTGTTGTCGTAGCCGCCGGGCATGTGCCTTGAAATATAAGGGATTTCAGCCCAGAGCACAAGACCTGTCTCATCGCAAAGGTCATAGAAAACCTGTGAGTGCTGATAGTGGGCAAGGCGTACTGTGGTTGCGCCTACCTCAAGGATAAGGTCAAGGTCTTCCTTGTGATGCTCGGGGAGCAGAGCATTGCCTATGCCGGGTCTGTCCTGATGGCGTGAAACACCTCTGAGAGGATATTCACGGCCGTTGAGGATAAAGCCTTTTTCGGGGTCAATCTTAAAGGTGCGGCAGCCGAAGCGGGTTGAGATTTCGTCAACCTCCTCGCCCTTGTAAATAAGTGTTGCTTTTGCAGTGTAAAGATAGGGGTCACGGCGTCCGTCCCAGAGGTGAACGTTCTTGATTTCTATTTCGGCATCGTCATCGCCGTCCTCGGTTTTTGAGGCTATAACCTGACCGTCTGCTATAATTTCATACCTCACCTTGCAATCGTCATCATCCTTTATGAAGGTTTTGATTTCGATTTCAGCATCGTTGCCCTTGATTTTCGGGGTTACCATAATGGAGGGAGAGCCGTAATAATCAAGGTCAAAGTGCTTTGCAGGCACGCCGATAAGGCTTACATCACGGTAAATTCCGCCGTAGAAGGTGAAGTCTGCATTCTGGGGATAAACCTTGTCGTTAGGGGAATTGTCAACAGCAACAGAAAGGATGTTTTCGGGCTTAATATCCTTGATTTTTGCCCTGAAGGTTGAGTAACCGCCGTGATGCTCAGCGATTTTTTTACCGTTCCAGAAAACCTCGCAGGAGGAATTGACACCGTCAAACTGAACATAGAGTTCTTCGCCTGCAGGAAGTTCCTCAGCTTTTAAAGCTTTTGCGAAAAAGCAGGTGCCTCTGTAATAATCGTTGCCGCCGTCCTGACCGTCGGTACCGTTCCAGGTGTAGGGGAGATTGATTTCATCCCAGCCTGCGGGCAGGGCAGAGGGGGCGTTCTTTGCGCTTTTTGAAAAAAGCCACTGAGCGTTGATGTTTTTTACAGTTCTCATAATTAACCTCCGTAACTTCTCGGGAATTTATATCACATATTATTTTATATTATATGGGATTTTTTTGCAATACCGCATATTGGTTTAGGAGAAAGAAAAATTTAAAACCGCCGCAAAATACGGCGGTCAGCGGATTGTTATACCTGCGTAAAGCTTTCACCGTCTTTGGAGATTTTAAGACGTATGAGAGTATCTGCAAAGCGCATGGTGATTTCGTTTTTTTGGCCGAGCAGGGGGGCAAGGCGCTTTTTGAGCTTTTTCTTTGCGAAATTTTCGGTTACAATATAGCAGCCCTTGCCGTGAGGGATTTCGCATATTCCGCCTTCAACCTTATTTGCAAGCTCTTTTGGCAGAAAACGTTTGCTTGTTACGGCGGTAAGTCCGTTTTCTTTTACGAGTTCATCAACCGCTTTCAATGTTTCAGGGCTGATGTGATATCCGCAAAGGAAGCAGAGCCTGAGAGCGGTAAGTTTATCTTTTGCAACTCTGTCGTCAAAAACAGCGGCGCCGTTCATTGTGGCAAAGGAGCGGTGCTTCCGGAGTGAACGCAGGCATACTCTGTGCCAGGTAAGAGCCTTATTGCCGAGCTCGCCGTGGGTGATAAGGTTGAATGCTTTAATCCATTCCTTGGCACGGTAATCGGGCTTGATTTTTTTGTTGCCGAAAAGCATATATCGCCATGCAACGGGGTCGCCCTGACCCCAATATGTATCGTCATAGCGGATAATTCCGATTTCGGGCTTGTAATCCTGAACGGTGTAGTTGCGTTCTCTGCCGCGGTATTCTTCGGTGAAGCGGCTGAATTGCTTGCCGTAGTCATTATAATAGGGATTGCCCTGATTATCCTTAGAAACCATGGCGTTAGCGTGCTCAACATAAACTCTGTTTACACCTGCAAGGTAAGCAAAAATAAGGTTATGATACATTTCGTTTACTGAATGACCGGGGAAGGTCATTTCAAACCATAAGTCAACGCAGTTCCACAGCTCGGTGCCGTATTCGAGGGCGGCACCTGCGGCTATGGCAAACTGGATATTTGAACTGCTTTCTTTCTGCGATTTGAAATTCGGGGTTATACCGACCCTTGCAAATGTGTGGTATAAAACGGGAAAAACATGTTCTCCTGCAAAAGACGGTGCACCTGATGATTTTACATAATCGGCATATTCTTTGAATTGCTTTGCGCAAAGCTCGCCCTGTCCAATTACGTCGGCATTTTCGCTCGGCTTAAACAGCGGAAGCACCTTTCTGAATTTGCTGGCAAGCGTGATTGAAAGATTGCGGTTTATAAACGCATGCTCAAATTCGTCATACATAATGCCGATAAAGCTTTTTCCTGAAGTAAAAGAACGTATGTATTCCTCAGGCAGGTTAAGGCGGTGGGTTCCGTCAGGGTGGTTTGCCCAGTCATATCCGTCTGAGGATTTGATATCAGCCTCAAAATTCTGAGCCTCAAAGTTTGCGATGAAATCTATTCCCTGCTTGTCAAAATACTCAGCAGCATCCCGTGCGTGCTGACATTCTTCCTTGACCGTTCCGCCCAAAGGCATGTGGCACAGAACGAAGTCCACACCTTTTCCGTGTTTAGCAGGGGCGTCAAAAGCAAAGGATTTATTAAGGTTGTCGTTCCATGAAGTGTTGTAACCTATTTTGAGTGTATTGGAATCCATAAAATCCTCCGAAGAATTAATAGTTAAATAATATTATTATTTAGTAAAAAAGTCAACAATGCGGTTCTGAAGGGTTTGTATGCAAAGTATGCAGTGCTTGTCCGTGCTTTTCACACCTCCCCGAAAAACATATATATAA
>JAZSIQ010000149.1:0-5665 GCA_045533875.1 Acutalibacteraceae bacterium
TTCGGGCAAAGCACTCATTCAACAAAGAGAAATCGGCACTGATAAGGTGATTGAATTCACCGTTTCAGGCGAAAAAATCGAAGCCGTTCATATGCTCCCCGGCTTCACTCATAATATTATCAACCTTTCCGAAACGGAAAATCTCGTTACCCTCATGGGGGCAAACGAGCAGTTTGACCCCAACAATCCGGATACATTTTTTGAAGTGGTGTAATATAAAATGGGTATTAAAAATGCCAAGTTAAGAGAACACGAAAAAGTTTTGCTGGATATTCTTGCCAACAATCTTTTTAATGCAGGGCGCAAGGTTAGCCTTAATGAGGATAATCTGAATGCGGTCTGGTGCGAAGCATACGTTCAGGCAGTTACTCTTATGGCATTTCACAACTCCGACAACGAAATTCTTAAAAGCGGCAAATGCGAGTATATCCGAAAAAAGCTCAGCCATGCCCTTGCCAATAACGCTAAAATTGACTTTGAGCATGTGCGGATTCATCAAATTATGAAAAGTGCAAGCATACCTTACACCATTCTTAAGGGCTTTGCTTCCGCACTCTATTACCCCGACCCTCTGATGCGCTCGATGGGTGATGTTGATTTTCTTGTTGATACCGATTATTTTGAGGCGGCAGGCAAAGCGCTTGAACAAAACGGCTGCAAAGCGACTGAGAAAAATCATGATGTTCACGATGTGTTCATTGGGAAGGTATGCCGATACGAAATGCATTTCCAGCCCTCAGGTATCCCAAAAGGCAAGGCAGGCGTTAAGGTAAGAAAATATCTTTCAAATCTGCTTGAAAGCTCCGTTGAAACTCAAACGGAGCTTGGCACAGTAACCGTTCCCTCCACATTCCACCACGGGCTTATAATTCTGCTCCACATGTGCCACCACCTGACGGGCGACGGGCTCGGCCTGCGCCACCTTTGCGACTGGGCGGTTTACGTTAACACCATAGGCGAAGATAAATTCCTCAATATGTTTGAAAAAGTTCTTAAGGATATCGGTCTTTGGGACTTTGCTAAGGTTATGACACTCATTTGCTGCGAATATCTCGGCTGCCCGAAAATGAGCTGGGCAGCGGATGCAGACAAAAATCTGGCAGACATCATATTGATTGATATAATCATCGGCGGAAACTTCGGCCAGAAAAATGCCGACAGAAGCCACGAGAGCCTGCTCATATCAAGCAAAAATAAAAAAGAAGTTTCTATGCTCAGGCAGTTTATTATTTCTGCCAACAGCATTGTATATAACAATTGGAAAGCGGCAAGAAAACACAAAATTCTGCTGCCCTTCGGCTGGATTTTCTTCGGCGGCAGGTATATAATCCGCTCCATTCTGGGCAGACGCCCCAAAATCCGTCCACAGAAAGTTGCCAAAGAGGCCGCCGAAAGAATAGATATCTATTCCCGACTCGGTCTTTTCGGACAGGCTGAGGAATAAACTTCGGTTATTTTAAGAATTTACAGGTGATAATATGGCATCAAAAAACAAAACCAAAAAAGGCACAAAAGCATTTGTGGCAATAATCCTTGTGCTGCTTGCTGTTTTCCTTTCCGGTGCGGTTGTTATAAACCACTATCTTAACAAAATAAACAGAGTCGGCGATATTGTGCCTATTCCTGCTGATCAGGAGGATTTCGAAACCGATATTTACGACCCTTCTCTTGAAGTAATTGACCCTGACAGCATTGATTGGGACAGCCAAGGCTACAACGGCAGCGATGACCACCTGATTAACATTCTGCTTGTAGGGCAGGACAGACGGGAGGGTCAGGGCAGGCAACGCTCAGATTCCATGATTCTTTGCAGCTTCAACCCCAAAAACAATCAGCTTTCAATGATTTCTTTCCTTCGTGACCTTTATGTGCAGATTCCCGGTTATTCGGACAACAGGCTTAATGCAGCCTACGTTTTCGGCGGTTTTCCTCTTTTAACGAAAACACTTTATCAAAATTTCGGCGTTACTGTTGACGGATGCGTTGAGGTCGATTTCAACGGCTTTAAAACCGCCATTGACCTTGTTGGCGGAGTTGATATTGAGCTTACTGTTGCAGAAGCAAAAATCGTCGGTGACGGTACAACGGCAGGTGTATGCCACCTTGACGGTGAACACGCCCTGATGTATGCAAGAATAAGAAAGATTGACAGCGACTTTAACCGTACATCAAGGCAAAGAAAGGTTCTTAACGCAGTTTTCAAAAAGGTTAAGGATTGCAGTGTTACCGAAATTCTGGGCCTTGTTAATGAACTGCTGCCCATCGTTACAACAGATATGTCCAACGCTCAGATAACATCGCTTGCGGTTAAATACGCCCCCTCCCTTGCAAGCCTCGGTATCGAAACTTATTCCGTACCTCCCAAAGGCACCTACAAGAGCGCAATGATAAGAGGAATGGCTGTGCTTGTGCCCGACAGATACGCAATTAAAAAGATTATTTTTGAAGAATATCTGCCGATGTAATTTGCAAATATCGGGTGATTACATGAAAAACAACAAAATCAAAACTACCGTAGCCGTTCTTGCTGCAGTTGCACTTCTTTTGGGAGCTTCTGCTTTTGCGGTTAATCATTTTCAGAAAAAAACTGAATATTCTGCAAGCGATGAGACTTCGCATTCAAGCACCGAAACAGAAACACTCGGCAACACAGCAGAAATTATGACCCCCGAGGACATTGAATGGAACGGCGACAACTTTACCGCCGATGACGATGATAGCCTTTTCAATATTCTTTTGATAGGCCAGGACAGGAGAGCAGATGAGGGCAGACAACGCTCCGATGCAATGATTCTCTGCAGCTTTAATTATGAAACGAATGAGCTTGCAATGATATCTTTCCTGCGTGACCTTTATGTGCAGATTCCCGGATATTCTGCCAACAGGCTTAACGCAGCCTATGTTTACGGCGGTTTCCCTCTTATCACCCAAACCTTTGAGGAAAACTTCGGCGTAACGGTTGACGGCTGCCTTGAAGTTGATTTTGACAGCTTTGAACAAATAATTGATATTTTAGGCGGTATAGACATTGAACTTACTGCCGCAGAGGCACAAATTGTAAGCGACGGTGCTCAAGAAGGGCTTTGTCACCTTGACGGCGAGCAAGCTCTGGTTTACACAAGAATCAGAAAGATTGACAGCGATTTTCAAAGAACAGAAAGACAGCGAAACCTTCTCAGCTCTGTATTTTTAAAAATGAAGGATTGCAGCCTGTCGGAACTCATGAGCCTTGTTAACGAAATTCTGCCGCTGATGACAACAGATATGACGGACGAGGATTTATTATCGTTTGCCGTAAGATTTGCATCTTCTCTTTCGGAGCTTGAAATTGCAAACTACGGAATTCCCTCGCAGGGCAATTATAAAAATGCTACAATAAACGAAATGGCAGTTCTGGTGCCCGACCTTCACGAAATAAAAAAGCTCATTTTTGAGGAATATCTTCCTCTATAAAAATGATAACGGAGTATTATAATTATGAAAAAAACAATATCAATATTTCTTGCAGCATTAATTCTGCTTGCTCAGCTTGCTTACTGTACGGTTTATGCTGCTGAAAATTCTGACATTGATTTTGCAACAGACAATACTGATTTTGCTATTGAAACCGCAGAAATCATAAAAAATGCAGACTCCACTTCTTCAATGCTGAGAATTATCGGAAAATTTAAGAACAAACCTTCCGATTCGGTTTTTGATAGTGCGGATGACTCAGTTTTTTCCGATAACGGAAGATTTGTTTTGCAGTTTTCATCGGAAGAAAAGCTTCTTTCCTGCCTTAAAAAGCTGAAAAGCGACCCGAATATTATTTATGCGGAGCAGGACAGGCCGATTTATACAGAAGCACTTGAAGAAGCACCGGAATACATATCATGGGGTGTTGAGGCAATTGAAGCAGATATTTACTCGCAGTCTGTATCTCTCCCGTCCGCAGACAGCTCAGTAACCGTTGCAATAGTTGACAGCGGTTCAAAGGACATTGATTTTATAAAAGACAAACTTGTAACGGGCTATGATTTTGTTGATAACGATTCAGATGCAACAAACGATGAGAACCTTGACAGCCACGGCACCTTTCTTGCAAGCATAGTTGCGGACTGCACCCGTAATCTTCCCGTAAAAATCATGCCCGTAAGAGTTCTGGGCTCAAGAACCGGCTCGCTTATCAATGCCGTCAACGGAATTATTTATGCCGTTGATAACGGTGCCGACATCATAAACATCAGCCTTGTCAGCCTCGTCGATGTTCTGACTGACTGCAGTTCTCTTGATGATGCTCTGGACTATGCGGAACAAAATGACGTTACTGTTGTTGTTTGTGCCGGCAATTCACAAAGCGATATTGAAAATTATTGCCCCGCCCACAATGAGAATGCACTCACCGTTACATCTGTTAATTCCGAAAATGAATTTTCTGAAAGCTTTTCAAATTTCGGAAACGGAATTGATTTTGCTGCTCCCGGTGAAAGAATAACAGGCTACAACGCATCGGGCGAAATAATAACTCTAAGCGGCACCTCATTGTCGGCAGCCTTTGCTTCTGCCGCTGCGGCAATGTTCCGTCTGGAAAATCCCCATTGCAACACGGAACAGGTTCGCCATGCCATGGTTTCGTGTGCGGTTGATTGCGGTGAAACTGGACGGGATATATATTACGGTTGGGGTGTACTGAAGCTCGGCAATCTTGCCAAATCCGATATAACATTTGACAAAAATGCAACATTAAAAATCAAAAAAAATTCAGGTAAAAAAACAATCAAATACGGAGAAACTCTCAGGCTTACCGCAGAGGTAACAAACAAACCTGAAAACACTGAAGTCTGGTGGTATATTAACGGCGTTAAAAGCGGAGAAGGTGACACCTTTGATGTTTCCCCAAAAAGCGGAAGTGTCAATATAACCGCCAAGCTTGTTAATGCAAACGGAATTCCGCTCAAAGATGTAAACCGCAACGAAATATCGGATTCCGAAAGTGTTTCGGTTAACGCGGGCTTCTTTCAAAGAATTATTTCATTCCTTAAAAACCTTTTCAGAATTAACAGAATAGTTATTCAGTCTGTTTTTTAAATAACATATTAAAAGCACAAAAGGCTTGTATAGGCAATTTAACCTATACAAGCCTTTTTTAATTCAACAATCCATTTTCAACCAACTGCATAAGAAATTCTTTTAAATCTGTTTCAGCCTCCTGCGGAGAAACTGTATAGTTTTTGAGCATTGCATCCAACAGTTCGTCAAAAGTTTTCTCCGTTTTTAATTCATCCCACAAGAACTTGCTTACGGGATTTAAAACAATTATATTCGTCCCGCTTAAAGAATCAACAGGTACTGCTATATATTCTCCCGCTATTTCTCTTACCACATAGCCTTGCTTTATGCTGAATTTTCTGTTATCCATATTATCACCTTTAATCTCCGTAGAATGAACGCCCTACATATAGAACTCTTTATACCACTCTGCAAATTTGCGAAGTCCGTCACGCAATGAGGTTGAGGGCTTGAAACCGAAATCACGCTCAAGAGCGTCAGTATCTGCATAAGTTACAGGTACATCCCCTGCCTGCATAGGCACAAGCTGCTTATGAGCCTCAAAATCATAATTCTCAGGCAAAACACCTGCACGCACCAGCTCCTGTTGAAGAATATCAACAAAATCAAGCAGATT
>JAZSIQ010000127.1:0-4485 GCA_045533875.1 Acutalibacteraceae bacterium
TCTGCACAGCGTGCGCTTACGAAACGGTGTGATGTGCCGTGGAAGCCGTAACGGCGGATAGCATACTTTTCATAGTATTCATAAGGAATGGGGAAAAGATATGCCTCGGGGGGCATTGTTGAATGGAAAGCGTTGTCAAAAACAGCAACCTCGGGAACGTCCTTGCCAAAAACGTCCATGCAGGCACGGATACCTTCGATGTGAGGAGGATTGTGGAGAGGAGCGAGATCGGAAAGACTTTCGATGCCGTTGATGACTTCTTCGGTGATAAGGCAGCTTTCGTTGAAAAGAGCGCCGCCCTGAACGATTCTGTGACCTACTGCTGCGATTTCGCTCAGGTCATCAAGAACCTTGCACTCGCCGCTGGTAAGAGCTTTTTTAACCTCAAGGAATGCATCGGTGTGATTCTTAAGGGTTACATCATATTTGAATTTAAGACCTTCTGCGGTGGAGCCGCTGATACGGCCGTCAATTTTAATGCGTTCGCAGATGCCCTTAGCGACCATCTTTTCATTATCCATATCAATAAGCTGATACTTGAGTGATGAACTGCCTGCGTTGATAACTAATACTTTCAAATTTAACACTCCAAACATTTTTTCTTTTACAGCTTGAAACGGGCTGAAACCTGTTATATTATATACATATCACAAAATTTTTGCAAGTGGCAAATTTCATATATTTAAACAATCCGCAGAAAAAGAGGTGTTGAAAATGACGGCGGCTGGAATAATTGCGGAATACAACCCTTTTCATAACGGGCATGCGTATATGCTTTCAAAAGTTAAAAGTGAAATTTCAGATGCGGCGGTAGTTGCAATGAGTACGAGCTTTGTACAGAGGGGGGAGCCTGCCATCCTGTCGACCGAAGCGAGAGTGAAGGCTGCGCTTTCAAATTCCGCTGACTTGGTGGTTGCGTTACCTGTACCGTGGGCGATGTCGGGAGCGCAGAATTTTGCGGCAGGGGGAGTGGCAGTTTTAAGCTCGCTTGGCATGGTGCAGAATCTTGTCTTTGGCAGCGAATCGGCAGATATTGAACTGCTGAAAAAAGTTAGTGAATGCGTAAACGGTGATGCAATTGTTCCATTGCTCAGGCAATACCTTTCGGAGGGCTTGTCTTTCGCATCTGCAAGGCAGAGGGCGGTTGAGCAAATATGCCCGGAAGCCGCTTTTGTTCTTGGAAATCCTAACGATATACTCGCCGTTGAATATATGAATGCGGTTAAAGCACTCGGAGCAAATCTGATGCCCTTCTGCGTTAAACGTCAGGGGGTAGGGCACGACTGCGCTGCAGAGGGCAGGAGTGCATCTGCGAGTGCTGTCAGGGAGCTGATGTGCGCCGCAGAGAGTACTGCGGATTTTGTGCCGGCAGAAACAGCAAAGATTATTGAAGAAGAGAAAAACTGCGGCAGAACGCCTGCAACTCTTGCCAATATAGAAAGAGCGGTGCTCTATAAATTGCGAATGTCGGGTGCGGATGAGATAGCGCAGGCTCCTGATGTTTCGGAGGGAATAGAAAACAGAATTGCTTTTGCGGCTCAGGAGGCTTGCTCGCTGGATGAAGTTTATGCAATGGCAAAAACAAAGCGTTATACGCACGCAAGAATAAGAAGAATAGTAATGAGCACATTCCTGGGCATAACGGCAAAAGATGCCGAAGGGGTGCCCCCCTATATAAGAGTGCTTGGGTTTTCCGAGGACGGAAGAGCTTTGCTCAGGCAGGCGAACGGCTGTTGCGATTTGCCGGTTGTTATGAAATACTCTGATGTGAAAAAACTTGACGATAAAGCAAAACGTGTTTTTGAACTTGAGTGCAGGGCGGCAGATATTCATTCGCTTTGTTTTCCTGTGCCTGCTGCCTGTGCAAGTGTTCAGAAAAGTACACCCGTTATGCTGAAATAAAATAACTGTTTATTTATTCCAAGCCGTTTTTTGGTCTTTAGTTTTTTATGCAAAGAGCCGAAAAGCGGCTTTTTTGCATTTTAAAATAAATTATAAAAATATTTTAAAAAATATTAGTTTTTTTACTTGACATATTGACATCGGTGTTGTATACTGTGATGCACGATTATAATGGCAAGATGTGTCTATTGCGATTTTTAGCCCGTTCGCTTTTATAGGGTATAAAAATAAGCACGCTGTCAGGGCACATCCGGTTATGCCGGCTTTCCCGCAAAGAATTCGGTGAATTTTTTTCGCCGGGACGCAGATTAATGAAACGGAGTGAAATGTCTATGCTGAACTTGAAGCCCGTGGAAAACGGAACCAGTACCAGAATGAGCTACGGAAAAATCAATGAGGCTATGGAAATGCCGAATTTGATAGAAATCCAGAAGGCTTCGTACGATTGGTTCATCAACAAGGGTCTTAAAGAGGTTTTCCGTGATATGGCGGATATTACCGATTACTCGGGCAACTGGGTGTTGAGATTCGTTGATTACCGAATGGACGATAAGCCCAAGTATACCGTACGTGAATGCAAGGAGAGAGATGCCACCTACGCCGCACCCCTGCGCGTAACCGCTCGTCTTCAAAACAAAGAAACCGGAGTTATCAAAGAGTCCGAAGTGTTTATGTGTGATTTCCCCATCATGATTGAAAGCTGCACTTTTGTTATCAACGGCGCAGAGAGAGTTATCGTTTCTCAGCTTGTCCGTTCTCCCGGTGTTTACTTTAACATGGAGCACGACAAAACAGGTATCGAACTTTTCTACAGCACCATTAACCCCAACAGGGGCGCATGGCTTGAGTACGAAACCGACCCCAACGATATTTTCTATGTAAGAATTGACAAGAACAGAAAGCTTTATATCACCACCCTCATCCGTGCACTCGGCAGATGCGCAGACGAGGAAGAGGATATCCACAATTACAACTGCACCCTTAACCTCAGCAGTAACGATGATATCCGTGCTTTCTTCGGCAATGATGTAAAGATTGAAGCAACCCTTGAAAAGGACGAAACCAGAAACACTGAAGAAGCTCTTCTTGAAGTGTTCAGGAAGCTCCGTCCGGGTGAACCCGCAACTCTTGAATCCGCCAAGCAGCAGATAGACAATTTATTCTTTGATCCTCACCGTTACGATATTTCCAGAGTCGGCAGATATAAGTACAACACAAAGCTGTCCATGCTCAACCGCCTTCCCGGCTGTGTTGTTGCCCAGCCCGTTATCTCTGAGCTTACAGGCGAGCTTCTTGCAGAGCCCGGCGAGGTTATAACCAAGGCCAAGGCGCTTGAAATTGAGCGTGCAGGCATCATGAAAGTCGTTGTTGACGTTAACGGAAGCGAACTGTTCGTCATTTCCAACGGCATGACAGATATCGAGCCCTTCCTTCCCGACAGCATTACCAAGGAAGAACTCCTCGATGCAGGCATCAACGAAAAGGTACGCTTCAGCGTGCTTCAGGAAGTGCTTGCAAAGTGCGGCGACGATAAGGCTGCCATTCTTGAAGAGTGCAGACTTCGTGCAGACGACCTTATTCCCAAGCATGTTATCGTTGACGATATC
The DNA here is from genome assembly GCA_045533875.1 of Acutalibacteraceae bacterium. GTDB lineage: Bacteria > Bacillota > Clostridia > Oscillospirales > Acutalibacteraceae > CAG-177. The sequence continues at coordinate 3,510 of JAZSIQ010000127.1, forward strand.
CTTTCATCCATCAACTATGTAAACTGCCTTACCAAAAAAGTAGGCAACCTCGATGATATAGATCACCTCGGCAACAGAAGAATCCGCTGTGTAGGCGAACTTCTTCAGAATCAGATAAGAATCGGCTTTGCCAGAATGGAAAGAGTTGTCCGTGAAAGAATGACTCTTCAGGCTCAGGAAGATGATGATAAGATTACTCCTCAGTCCCTTATCAACATCCGCCCCGTAACCGTGGCAATCAGAGAGTTCTTCGGTTCATCTCCGCTGTCACAGTTCATGGATCAGACCAACCCCCTTGCAGAGCTTAAGCATAAGCGCCGTCTTTCAGCGCTCGGCCCCGGCGGTCTTACCAGAGACCGTGCAGGTTTCGAGGTTCGAGACGTTCACTATTCTCACTACGGCAGAATGTGCCCCATCGAAACTCCTGAAGGACCCAATATTGGGTTGATATCTTATCTTGCAACATTTGCAAAAATCAACGAATACGGCTTCATCGAAGCTCCTTTCAGAAAGATTGACAAAGCCACAGGCGAAGTGCTCAAGGAAGTAGAGTACATGACTGCGGATATGGAAGACGAGTTTGTAGTTGCTCAGGCTAACGAGCCTCTTGATGAAAACAACCGTTTCGTAAGACCCAAAATCAATGCCCGTTACAGAGATGTAATCCTTGAGTGCGAAAACACCAAGGCTGACTACATGGATGTTTCTCCCAAGATGCTTGTTTCCGTTGCTACCGCAATGATCCCCTTCCTTGAGAACGACGACGCAAACCGCGCTCTGATGGGTGCGAACATGCAGCGTCAGGCCGTTCCTCTTATGGTGACCCAGGCTCCCATCGTTGCCACCGGTATTGAGCACAAGTGCGCCGTTGACTCCGGCGTTGTTGTCATGGCCGAGGGCGATGGTGTTGTTACCCGCGTTTCCGCAGATACTAGCAAGTATAAGTATAAAAACGGCGACGTAAAGAGCCACAAGC
>JAZSIQ010000132.1:0-7322 GCA_045533875.1 Acutalibacteraceae bacterium
GTAATGGTAGGCAAAGGCTCGGTCAATCACAACAGCAGAGTGTTCAATGCGAAGAACACAGACCCCGAAAGAACTCACAGAAACATTGAATACTGCAATGAAAAAATAACCGATGTGTATCATCAGCTTTTCGATGAAGCACAGAAAAGATACAACGCAAAACAGAAACGTGCCGACAGAAAAATCGAAAATTACTATGAGAAAATCCGCACGGGTAAGCAGGAAAAAACTTTTCACGAAATCATTTTACAGATTGGTGACCGTGAAGATATGAGTGCGAAAGATGAGAACGGCGAGCTTGCCGAGAGAATACTCGACGAATATTTTCAATCGTTCCAAGAACGCAATCCGTATCTGAAAGTTTTCTCCGCACATCTGCATATGGATGAATCGACGCCGCACCTTCACATTGATTTTGTTCCGTTCACAACTGGAAGCAAACGAGGAATGGATACAAGAGTATCACTCAAGCAGGCACTCGCCAACCAAGGCTTCATCGGCAACTCAAAGCACGAATCGGAATGGAGTCTATGGGTACTTGCCGAGAAGAAAGAGCTTGCAGCCGTGATGCAAAAGTACGGCATTGAGTGGGAACATAAAGGCACGAGTGAAAAACATTTATCCGATTACGATTACAAAAAGAAGATGCGAGCTGAAGAAGTTGAGAAGCTCACGAAGGAATCTGAAGAGCTGAACATAAAGGTTGATGAACTCAATGCAAGAGTTTCAAACCTGATGGAGTTTGAAAATGAGATGGAAGAAATCTCAAATCAGTTTTACAACGAAGAAGAGTTCCAACTGCCCGAGCCTCCACCGCTGATGTCAGCAAAAACTTACAAGACGAAGTTCGTTGAGCCTCTGATAAAAAAGCTCCTTGCGATTGCAAAGACAGCCGTGAAGCGTTGCTTTGAGATGAAGGAAAGACTTGACGGAATGACTGCTCGTTTTAATTACCGAGTAGTTGACAGTGACAAATATGTTAAGGCGAACAGCGAGCTTCAGAGTGAAAACGAAAAGCTTACGCACGAAGTTCAGGACTTCCGGCTGGTAAGAAGAATCTTCGGTGATGAACGTATCATAGATATGATTAATGAGGCAAGAAGAGTCGATTACGAACAGCGTATGTCACGTTTCAGAAAACCGAAACGGACTATTCACAAAGACAGGGACAAAGAGGTCCGATAAGAAAAGATTTAAGAATCGTATAGCAACCTCAAGTATGAGGAAAAATATGTAAGGAAAGGAGGATAAAATTTGCTTTTGGATGTATGCGACAAAACAAAGATAGCTTATTTTTGGTTATCTCAGGAGGAGCAAAACAATGAGGAGTTTTATGAATCTCTCAGACCGCAATACAGAGAATGGAAAAACAAAGGCTATGTGGTTTGTGTTTTTGTTTCAGGCAAGGAGAGTCTTGTTGAAAACACAAAGGAGCTTCTCGTACACAACAAAATGGTTCTCGCAAAAAAGAATTTGAGAGAGCGTGACAGAGAGGCACGGTGAGTGCAGCTCTGTATAGGCAGAAATTATTCTGCCTACATACATGTAACATCCGAAAGCAAATTAATTTCTCAAAGTCAGTTGAAAAAACAAAATTATTATGTTACAATGTTGTTCGTTGAACAACGAATATATTTAATATAACATTGGTGGTAATATTTGGATGAGCACAAAAAGAATAGCGGCGTATATGCGAATTTCCGTTGATACGGAAAAAGACAGAGATAATACGTCGATTGAAAACCAAAGAAAAATAATAAAAGCATATATCAAACAAACATTTCCCGATGCTCAGGTTGATTATTATGAGGATCGTGACCGAAGCGGATACACCTTTGAGCAGAGAGAAAGCTATCAGAGAATGCGACCTCTTTTAATGAACGGACACTATCAGATTCTGATTATCAAGGATTTCTCTCGTTTTTCTCGCCGAAACAGCAGAGGTCTTGTTGAGCTTGAAGATTTGAGGGATGCCGGGGTCAGAATCATATCAATCGGCGACAGTATTGACTACCCGACATACGATGACTGGAATAATATTCAGGTTCGCTTTTTGCTTAATGAAATGCCTGTTACCGATGCTTCCAAAAAGGTAAAGCGAGTTGTTGAACTCCGTCAGAACGGTGCAAACTGGGTGTGTGCCGTGCCTTACGGATACTACTTTGTTGATACAAAGAATATGGTGTTCGAGATTGACGAAAAGGCCGCTGAGGTTGTTCGGAAGATATTCGAGCTTTACAATAACGGATGGGGGTATAAGAAAATTGCAAATTACCTTACAGAACAAAACATCCCCACACCCCGTATGATAGAAAAAGAGCGCAAGGAAGCCGAAGCGGCAAAGAGCAAGGGCAAAAAAGAAGTTAAAATCAAAGCAAGTCCGATATGGGCTATACCTACGGTCAGCGGAATTTTGCAGAACGATTTTTATATCGGAACTCTTCGCCAGCGCAAATACACCCGAACAAAAATTAACGGTCCTGAAAAGAAATTAGACAATGAAGAACACATTGTTTTTGAAAATCACCACGAAGCAATCGTGGAAGTTAAGGCTTTTATGAAAGCTCAACAGCAGTTGAAATCAAGAACAAAATCGAATTACAGGGGCATTAAGAAATATGATACAACCTATTCGGGCTTTCTTTTCTGCGGTGACTGCGGAAGTCCGATGTTTTCAATGAGCAGACCAGATTTGGCACCTGCTTACACCTGCGGAACTTATCATAAGAGAGGTTTAAAGGGGTGCACTTCACATCACGTCCGTATTGATTTGCTCGACACAATGCTTAAAAAATATATTGAGCGCGTTATGATGAATGCGGATATTATGATAGCGGAGCTTGAAAAAGCAATTAAAGACGAGCCTCAAACGATGAACACATCTGCATCAACCATTGCGGATTTAGAGGTTGATTTGGCGAAAACAAGAGAAAGCTTCAAGGCAACGCAGAAACAAAAAATCCGTGAGCTTATGAAATGCGAAGACTCCAACCGTGATATTATTGAAGAAACCTATGAAGAAATAGAAGAAGAGCTTTTGCAAAAAATCGAGGGTTTAGAAAAACAAATTTCTCTTACGGTTGAACGCAGAAACACAACCATAGAGGTTAACCGAATCGCAAAAACGGCACTCGAGATATTCCGTGCCCTGCTTGCAAAGGAAACTCTTGATAAAGGCGATTTATCTCTGATTATTGAAAAAATCTATGTTTATGACGGAAAAGAGCCTGCCATTGAAATACAGCTCAAGTCAGATATTGCCATGCTGCTTGAGGCAGGAACACTTACCAAAGAACAGCTTGAAGAAGCGGGATACAGAGGTAATGTCGTAAATTTTAATTGGGACATCGAAGGTAACTTATCAGCCACAATAGTCCAGTCTGCATCCAATCAGAAGGACAAGGCTTTCGGTGTCAATGTTGTATGTGAAGGCGACCCGTTGGAGATTTATACGGATACGGACGGTGAGGTTATCTTTAAGAAGTATTCGCCGATAGGCGAGCTTTCCTCCATCACAGCCCAGTATTCCGAGGTGCTCAACAGAAGCACTTCTTTGCCCGTAGTAGTAACCGACCGTGACACGGTTATTGCCTGCTCAGGCATTTCACGCCGTGAAATTATTGACCGCAGGGTAAGCAATTCCCTTGAAGACCTTATGGAAAACAGAGAAAACTTTGTTTACGAAAAAGGCTCGCAAATTATGAAGCCCGTTGAGGGTCTTGACAAAGCGGCAGCGGTTGCCTTCCCCATAATCGGCGCAGGTGATGTTTCGGGGTCGGTTATACTTCTTTTAGGCGACAACGGTGCCGCTCCCACACAGACTGAAATTAAACTGGCTCAGGTTGCAGCATCCTTCCTCGGCAAGCAGATGGAAGAATAATTCTGCGTTGTGCAAAACAGAAAACGGTACATTACGGAGAAAAGCTCACGATAATGTACCGTTTTTATTTTGGTTGTTTTATTCAGTTATCAGTGTATTCGGCAAGATACTGTTCGAGCGCCGTCTGCCAATCAGGCAATCTCTCAAAACCCGCTTCATCGAGCGAAGCCTTTGAAAGACGGGAATTTGCAGGTCTGAGCGCCGCACACGGATATTCACCGGTTGAAATGGGCTTTACCTCGCACTCCGTGCCCGAAAGCTCCATAATTTTTTTTGCAAAATCATACCAGGAGCAAAAGCCCTCATTTGTGGCATGGTAAACACCGTATTTTTCGGTAACTATCATATCGCAAATGAGCTTTGCCAAATCCCTTGTAAAGGTAGGCGAACCCACCTGGTCATTTACAACGCTTATTTCGTTTTTCTTTGAGCCGATAAAGAGCATTGTTTTAACGAAATTTTTGCCATTCACGCCAAACACCCACGAAGTGCGCACAATAAAGTGCCTTTTACAGTTCTTTATAACTGCGTTTTCGCCCTTTAACTTGGTTGCCCCGTAATGGTTGACGGGGGCCTTTTCGCTGTTTACTTCATAAGGCTCGGTGCCTGCTCCGCCAAAAACATAATCCGTTGAAACATAAAGCATTTTAGCGCCGTGCTTTTCAGCCGCAACGGCAATATTCTCGCTGCCTGTGATATTGATAAGAGTGCAAAGCTTGCGCTCCGCTTCCGCTTTATCAACCGCCGTATATGCGGCGCAATGGATAACCGCATCAGGCTTTTCCGCTTCAAAAAAAGCTTCAACCTGCTGAGAATCGGTTATATCAAGGGTACTTCTGTCAGTTGCAAAAGGCTCGTGACCGAGCTGATTCAGGCGCAGTACAACGTCATGACCTAGCTGACCCTGTGCGCCCGTAACAAGGATTTTCATTTCTTTTCCTCTTTTCAGTTTTTGAGGCTCTGCAGGGGCGCGGGGATTCTGCCGCCCCTGGAAACAAACTTTGCGGGGGAAGCATAGTTTACCTTCATAACAGGTCCGCTTCCGAGCAAGCCGCCGAAATCAAGCTGTTCGCCTATTCCTTTGCCGATTGCGGGGATAACTCTTACCGCCGTGGTTTTGGAATTAACCATACCTATTGCTGCCTCATCCGCAATAATTGCAGATATAATTTCGGGAGTAACATCACCCGGGATAACTATCATATCAAGACCTACGGAGCAAACCGCAGTCATAGCCTCAAGCTTTTCAATGGAAAGGCATCCGCTCTGAGCCGCAGCTATCATACCTGCATCCTCACTTACGGGGATAAATGCGCCCGAAAGTCCGCCAACGTGGGAGGAAGCCATAGTGCCGCCCTTCTTGACTGCATCGTTGAGCAACGCAAGCGCCGCTGTTGTGCCGTGAGCACCGCACTGCTCAAGACCCATTTCCTCAAGAATATGGGCAACAGAATCGCCTACTGCGGGAGTGGGAGCAAGAGAAAGGTCAACAATACCGAAGGGAACATTGAGCCTGCTTGCCGCCTGAGTTGCAACAAGCTGACCCATACGGGTAATTTTGAAAGCAGTCTTTTTGACTGTATCGGCAACCTGAGTAATATCCGCACCGGGGATTTTACTTATTGCTGCACGCACTACGCCGGGACCTGAAACACCTACGTTTATAACGCATTCGGGCTCGCCCACTCCGTGGAAAGCGCCTGCCATGAAAGGATTATCCTCGGGAGCGTTACAGAAAACAACCAGCTTTGCCGCACCGATGCAATTATCGTTTGCGGTAAACTCTGCCGCTTTTTTCACGGTTTCGCCCATAAGAGCTACCGCATCCATATTTATGCCCGTTTTTGTGGAGCCTATGTTGACGCTTGAACAAACATTCTGAGTAACGGCAAGAGCCTCAGGGATGCTTCTTATAAGAGCTTCATCGCCTGCGGCAAAGCCTTTTTGCACAAGCGCGGAAAATCCGCCAATAAAGTTAACGCCTACGGTTTCGGCCGCTTTTTGCAGGATTTTTGCATACTTAACGGGATTGCCGCCCGATGCCGCAGTAAGTATGGCAATGGGGGTAACGGCAATGCGCTTATTGATAATCGGAATTCCGTATTCATTTTCGATTGCGTCAACTTCTTTTACAAGATTTTCGGCAAGCCTTGTAATTTTATCGTAAACCTTGGTACAGCTGCGGCTTATATCGTCACAACAGCAGTCAAGCAGGGAAATACCCATTGTGACCGTTCTGATATCAAGGTTTTCGTTTTCTATCATCCGTATAGTTTCAAGAATATCGCCTGTATTTATCATTTTATATTACTCCTTAGGGATTATCAGATATGGTGCATGGTGTTGAAAACATCCTCATGCATTACATTGATTTGAAGCGCCTTTTCCGCTCCGAATTCCTTGAGCTGCTCGGAAAGACGGGCAACATCAATACCCGAATCGCCAAGGTCAACAAGCATAATCATGCAGAAAAGCTCCTGAAGAATGGACTGAGAAACCTCAATTATATTTACCGAGTTCTTGGCGCATGCTTCGGACACTCCCGAGAGAATACCGACCATATCTTTACCTACAACAGTTATAACTGCTCTCATAAGACAACATCCTTTCGATTTCACTATTTTTTGATTTTACCATATTTTTATTAACTGTACAATCCCAAAATGCAAATTTAATACTTAATTATACACAATAATGCTTTATTGGAAAAATTTTTTTAAAAATTAACAATTTGTACACTTGTTAAATTCAAAGATTTGGTATATTATAAAAGTTGTTGCCAAAGGCTGCAATTCACACACAGGGGGCTTTCCCATGGGATATAAAAACATTATTGATTTGCACACTCATACCCGTAATTCTTTTGACGGTCACTATTCCGCAATGTTTCTGTGCGAAACAGCTTTTTTCAAAGGTCTTCGTGCCATTGCGTTTACCGACCATATTGAAATAGACACTTACGAAAGCGGTAATTTCGATATAACCGCAAGGCAGTCATACATCGACTGTGCAAATGCCCGCTCCGCCTTCAGGGGCAAGCTTACCGTATGCAACGGAATTGAACTCGGTCAGCCCACCTACGATATTCCCGTTGCCGAGGAGCTTCTCAACTCATTCAAATACGATATTGTTATCGGCTCCGTTCACAACCTGAGAGGCAGGCAGGATTTCTGCTACCTTGATTATAACGGTGAAGCCGCAAACTATCCCGATTTGCTTGATGAATATTTTGATGAGGAGCTGGGTCTCGTGAAATGGGGAAATTTCGACACTCTGGCTCATCTTACATACCCTCTGCGCTACATCATGGGAGAGCAGAACAAGCCCGTTGACATGGCAAGGTATTCAGACAAAATTGATGAAATCCTCCGCCTGCTTGCTCAGAGCGGAAAGGCTCTTGAAGTCGGAGGCCAAGCGGTCTTAGGAAGACAAAGTGGCCAAA
>JAZSIQ010000120.1:0-32440 GCA_045533875.1 Acutalibacteraceae bacterium
ATTAGATAAGCTTGCTCAGATGAGATATGTAATGGCAAGTAAAGACAGATATATCAAACAATTAGAAATGGAAATTAAATTGATGCAGGATTTTCTCTTGCTCACAGGAAGGAAGTGAAGCCGTCGGTAAAATACAGAGTAATATATCGCCATAAAGACAAGTATTCAATCAGTAAAATGTGCAGGTTCTTCGGGGTATCCCGTAGCGGATATTACGATTTCGTAGCACGAATGGAAATACCGGATAAGGATTTACCGATTGCTGAAAAGATAAAAGAATGCCAAAGCAAATGTGGTAAAACATACGGTTACCGAAGAGTTCACCTGTGGCTTGAAGGCGAAAGAATCTACAGAAATCCCAAGACAATATTAAGAATCATGCAAAAATATGACTTGCTGTCGGTAATTAGGAGAAAGAAATACCGCAAATATACAGATGTTATCCATAGATACCCTAATATTCTGAACAGAAACTTTAAAGCTGACAGACCAAACAAAAAGTGGGTTACCGATATATCGTATATACATACTTCTCAAGGCGTTTTGTATCTTTCGGTCATCAGAGATTTGTATGACAACAGTATAGTTGCATACAAAACAAGCACAACGCAGAATGTTAATTTGGTTTTGAATACGATAAGAGCTGCCAAGAAAAAAGAGAAGGTCACCGCAGAGCTGCAACTCCACAGTGACCAGGGCTTTCAATACACTTCCAACGGGTATTTTAAGCTAACTCAATCATACGGCATAACGCCTTCAATGTCAAGACGTGGAAACCCATATGACAACTCGTTAGCCGAAAATTTCTTTTCTATTCTCAAAACAGAATGCATCAACAGAGTTAAACTTAAATCTTTTTCGGAAGCTCGTTTGCTGATAGATCAATATATCTATTTCTACAACAATCAACGTATTCAGCTTAAAACAAAACTGACACCGCTTCAACAACGATGTAAGTTTGTCACTTAATTAATTATTTCTGCCATAGGTGGTTTTTTGTGCTGTCCGCACAATTTGGGGCAGTTCAATATTTGCGATACGGAGCTTTTATTTTTTGTGCTTTTTTGAAACGTAGTGTCGTAAATCAAAGCAGGAGGATTGCATATAAGCGTTTTTTGTATGAAAAACGGTGTAAAAAAATGTTGACATAATTACCAATTTATGGTAAAATCTGCCTGAAGTTAATCAACAGGAGGTTAAACTATGGGAAATTTGTTGAAGGTTATGCTTACGGAGGATGCAAGTGAATTTTCGCATGAGCTTGCAGGTGCATTGCGCCAATCCGGCTGTGAGGTAATTACGGTTGTTAAGGACGGAACCCAGATAATCAGGCGTCTTTCCTGCGCAGATGTGCCGGATGTAATAGTTATGGAGGCGTTTATGCCGCGTCTTGATGCTCTGGGTGTTTTGAAGCAGATGAATTCTCTAAGGCTTACGAAGCGCCCAAAGGTTATGATTCTTTCCGGCGCAGATAATGCCCGCCTTGAAAGCGAACTTCTTCAGTGCGGAGCAGATTATTATTTTCTTAAGCCTTTTGAGTCTGCTATGCTTGCGGAAAGGATTATTGATTTTTCTGCCGACAAAGCGGCTCCTCAGGCTGAAGAAAGCAATGAGCTTGAATTTGTTATTTCAGAGATTATGCATCAGATAGGAGTTCCTGCCCATATAAAAGGTTATCAGTACCTGAGGGAAGCGATTATTCTTTCGGTTAACAGCAATGAAATGATGAGTTCGGTTACAAAGGTTCTGTATCCTACAGTAGCCAAAACCTTTAAAACTACCGCTTCAAGGGTAGAGCGTGCTATCAGGCATGCGATTGAGGTTGCGTGGGACAGAGGAGATGTTGATGTGCTCAGCTCCTACTTTGGCTATACCATTCAGACTGACAGAGGCAAGCCCACCAACAGCGAATTTATTGCAATGATAAGCGATAAGCTTAAGTTGCAAATGCGTTCGGCCAAGCAGCATTGAGTATATTTGTTGACTTCTCCGTGCTTATTTGCTATACTGTATCAGTCATTAAACTATAGCAGAAGAAGGCAGATGAAAAAGCATGAAAGTTATACTGAAAAAAATCACGGCAGTTTTGCTTGCGTTGTCAATAATCCTTGCACCGGGTGTAATAGCTTCGGCAGAGGACAGCTCAGATGAAGCGGTGGCAACTGTTTCGCTTTGTTCTTGTATTTATGTTTGGCCTGTTTCGGGTCATACATGGATTTATGTTCATAATCTTTCCGATGAGGTTCTTCAGGTTGGTAATTATGAATTGCCTGTTGGTCAGGGCGTTTCAATAGGCTGCTTTTCTTTTACGGTAAGGGATGGCTGGGGTCTTTACTATAATGTGGAGGCTCACAGAGAGAATAAGCACGATCGTTTTGATACTCATTGGTCAAAAACCAAGCAGATTACCAAGAGCGAGCTTGCAAAGATGACTGATAAGCTTCAGTCATTCCCCAACTATTGGAGCCCTGTAATCAATTGTGCAACCTTTGCTTTTTCAATTTGGAACAGCGTTTCGGGAGATGCGTTCATCTCTTTACTCATTCCTGCAATCTCTCAGTTTGAGCTTATTGTAGCCGGAGGAGAAAAGGGAGTGCTTGAAATGTACTGCCCTACAAGAGACCAGGTGCTCAGGCAGCGAGGTTGGGGTGACAATGCCTACCTTGAACCTGTGGGCGATAAAACATACGACCGCTGATTAAAAAGCAAACACCGCCGGCCAACTGACCGACGGTGTATTTTTTATGCTTTTGTTATTCTGAATTCGCACAGGGTAACGCCTGCCAGTCTTTCGCTTATTTCAAGCTCAATGCAGCCGTTTACAAATAAATCCTTAGGAATGGTGTAGCATCCGCTTGTGAAGCCTTCCGCCAGCATTTCACGGTTAAAATCCTCGTCTGTTTTGGCGGCAAACTGCGTGCCGTCATAAATAGCCGTTCCGTTTATTTTCACCGTGTGGTGCTTTATCAGAGGGTTAGACTTGCCGAGGTAGGTTACGGTAAGTCTGTAATCGGTGTTTTCTTTGAAGCCGCCTATTTTACAGCGGAAGGAGTAATTGTCATAAACCTTGAGCATGCAGGTGGGGATTGAACCGTTGTTTACATTAGGTCTGTCGCCCTGGAAGTTCATGTAGAATTCGCCCTCCTGAACGGGCACACCTGTAAGCTCAAGCCCATGGTGAGCAAAGGAGAAATAATATTCATCCGCTTCAACCTTGTTGCGGTTTGCAACTCTTTTCATGAATGCGTTGCGTTCGTTCTCGGGAAGGGAGTCAGCATATTCAAAGCGGTTGAGAAGCCACGCTCTGTCAGTTACGGGCAGGTCGATTGTATCAAGCACGGCGCCTCTTTCCCAATTATCGGCGCAGTATTTTTCAACGCTTGACTGTAAGCCTATTTGTTGGAAAAGAACTTCCGCAAGGCGGGTGATATCCTCGCGTATTGCCTTGTATTCATCGCTGAAATCTTCCGAAAGCACAGCCTTTGCAGCCTCGCATTTATCCTCAAGAATAAGCTTCCTTGCTTTTTCTACAAGCCTGTTTTCAAAAATTCTGCGGTGGCGCAGCACCCAGTCGCATTCAGCCCTGAAAAGGAGCTGGTTGAATCTCCAGTTCCCTGAAAGGAAAGGATAATCCGAAAGCAGTTGATTAAAAATCTGAAGAGTTGAATCTATGGTGGGATTCTCCGCAGGGTCGCATACCCAGTTTAATTCAAGGCGCAGAATTGCATCTGCGATTTTTTCGCAGTCAGCGCCGTAAAAGAAGAGCCTTGCATAGTCGAGCAAAGAATCGTTGAGGTCAACATCGGGGTCAAAATCCATGTCGCTCCATACAAATTTGTTAACATCGTCCGTAATTCCTTCAGAGTAACTTACGCTGCCGCAGATATAACGGCGGGTGAGGCGGTGGATTTTGCGGTATTCGGTGGGGCGGGGGTTTGTGCACTCACGGCTGAGGCCTGTTGTGAGTGCAAAGTGCCAGTCGTCACGGTCGAAATGCACTGGATATTCACAGCGCACATTGTGAGTGATATCGGGATAAAGCCTTATGGGATATTTTGAAGGAAGTCTGCGGCGCAGCTCATCAAGAGGAAAAGCTCTGTTGGGTCCTGTGATAATTCCGTCAATTTCTTCGGGGAGCTTTTCCATTTCCTCAATGAAATCTTCACCCCAGCTTGCGATTGAGTGGGGCGCCTGCGCAGAGGGCCACATCTGAATTTCGGGGAATACCTCTTTTGTTGCAAGCTTTATTGCCTTGCAGCGTTTTATAAAATCATCGGCATACATGTTGCCGGGATCTCCTCCGGGAGGGAATATAACATTTACTCTGTCAAGCATTTCAAGCAGCTTTTTGCGCCTTGCGGCGGCATCGGAATCGCTATCCTCGCTTTGATTAGGATACCAGAGCGAAACATCAAGATCGTAGTCCTGAGCCATTTCGGTGGCTTTTACGAGGAATTCCTGCTCATCGTATTTCATAAGGCGGTTGCGTTTGGATTTCAAGCTTTCATACGGAATGTGTTCCACGATATTGCAACCCATATACATTAAATCAAGGTAATATTTTCTGTAATCCTCGTAATCCCATGCATCATAGGTGTTCGGGGTTGTGCGGTAGCCAATCTGATGTCCTCTTATGCTCTTGTCGGGTGTGTATTCTCCGCTGATGTTTTCAATCAGAGTGATTTTTTCATTCTCGTAAAGAGTTTTTCTCAGAAATCTTCCGTAGCCGAAAATAAGCCCTCTTATGCCTTTTGCCGTTACGCTGAAAACACCGTTATCCAGCGAAAGGATAAAGGAATCCCTGCTGACGGCTTCATCGGTTTTGAAAATAAAATTTGCTGTTTTTTCATCCTGCGCAAACTCGGCTTCTCTGCCTGTGCGCAAATAAATTTCATGCGAAAAAAGCTTGGCCGCTTTTTCACACTCTTTGCCATGGAAAAAAATGCTGATGAACGAAAATTCGGTTTTCATAAAATTCACATCCTTTACGTATAAAACAATAGCACAAGTTTAAAATAGTGTCAAACATAAGATTAACAGCTTAATTATTATGAAAGTGTAAAAAAACTATTAAGACTATTGTTTTTTAAAAGCAATAATATTACAATTAATACAACTTTTTAAAATGGGGGAAGGGCAGATAAACTGTCCGTAAAGAAGTATGAAGAATTTAAAAAAGGTGCTGGCGCTTGCGGTAGTGCTTTGCACCGTGCTGTCAGTTGCGGTGATATCAGGTCCCGCATCCTTTGCGGCGCAATCCGTGTCGTCTGTTTTTATTTCTGAGGTATGCTTTAATCCTGCCTATGAAACTGAGGATGCAAGGGTAACGAGCTACAATGATTATCTTGAATTTATTGAAATCAAAAATGTAGGCTCAACGGCCGTTGATTTGTCAAAGATGACCGTCAACTATTCAACCAAAGGGCTCAGCTCGGATTCATGGTTTGTAAACTCCCTTGTGTTCGAAAGCTCCAACGATAAGGTTATGGACCCGGGAGAAACATGGATTATAGGCATTTATAACATTCTTACGCCACGCCTTGATATAGGCTATTCGGGCGATGAAGAGCTCAAACAGTTCTGGAATATTTTTAATGATTTTTATTCATGCTCAACAAAGGCTGCAAGGAGAGTCCTTTGCGCTACTGCCAAAAACAGGGAGGAAACCTGGCTCAGCGGCTGCTCCAGCCTTTCAAACAGCGGCTCTGTGGGTGCAATTAAGCTTGTCAGCGGCGGTAAAACCCTTGCCCAGCTTGAATATTCGCCCGATAAATACAGCCGTGACGGTTATTCGCTCAATTTTATACTTAAGGATTCGGCAGCCCATATTTTCGGCACAGCAGGTTGCTCACCTTTAACTCTTTATGATTATCAGTTCCCCAACAGCGACAGCCGCAAATCTCCTGAGGGCGAAGATGTTGACCTTGTTTCAATGAACATCTGCTATGAAATCGGCAAAACTCCCGCAACGGGTACAACGGCTGACTATTCGGTTGAAAAGAGAATGAGCAGAGTGCTTGATGTGATTGATTCCTCAGCTGCTGATGTTATCTGCCTCCAGGAGGTAACTGCGGCATGGTGGAGCGGAATTATGGCAGGGCTTTCCGATTACGGCTGGGTAGGCGAAAGCTGCTACGGTACCAAAAACGGCGAAGCATCGGCAAAAACCGATTCGTATAACCTTGTGTTTTATGATAAGGAAAAATATGATTTGGCAGACAGCGGCAATACCTGGCTTCTTGAAAGCACTCCCTCAAAGGGTAACAAGGTTTGTACCTGGGCATTGCTTAGGGATAAATCAACTTCAACGGCTTTTGTCGTTTTTAATACTCATCTTTCAACCGATGACAGCAGCGGCGGCTTCGCCAACCGCGCAAAGGAGCTTGGCAACCTTCAATCGTGCATAAAAAGCGTGCTTACAAACGCTTCCAGAAAGTACGGAGTAAGTAAAAATGCTATCCCTGTAGTGCTGTGCGGCGATTTCAATATTGATGAGGGTTCGCCGCTTTACAACAAAATTACGGATGACATCGGATTTGCCGATTCAAAGTATGCCGCAAGAAAAACAGAAAACTGCGCCACATTTAATTATTGGGGCAACTGGACAGATTACAACGGCACAATCATTGATTATTGCTTTGTTTCAAACGGCGCGGATGTTGACAGATACAGTGTCAATAACGCCTCAGGGGAGGATGGTTACCTTGCCTCTGACCATTATGCGATAGAGGTTGAGCTTGTCGTACCTTCAAATTCATTTATGCAGAATAACTCTGCATCAAACATATTCCAAAGTATTATAAATGCGATAATTTCGTTTTTGCAGCGCATCATAGATGCAATTAATTCGATTATCGCAAATCTTGGTTAATACTTAAAGCGGCACTGAGTTCGGGGTTATAACAATCCCTGCAGCTCTCTGCCGCTTTTTTGTGCTCGGCATTGAGTGCGCTGCGCTTTGAATTTAAGCTGTTCTGACGGCTTCGGCAGGCAAGGTAAGCGGGATTGCGCTCCCATTTGCTCATGTCTTTTGCGTTTGCCATATATCCTTGGCACAGGTTGATAACTTCAAGAGCTGCTTCCGAATCCCCGGTGCTGAATTTGAGGGCTTCATAATACGCTTTTTCAGCCTGTTCGTAAGCTTTCAGGGCGAAGGCGTGGCTTTTGTTGCGGTTTCCGGCATAGGAGAGCGCAAGGCTGAACTGCGCTTGTGCTTCGTTCAGATAATCGCCGCATGCATCAAGCGCCGAATAAATAACGCAGCTTTTGCCGTGTTTTTCACAGCAGTCAATATAATAAGCGAGAAAAGAGTTAAGAGCGGAATCTTCTTCAGGCAGATAAGCCTTTGAGAATTCAAGAATTTCTTCAAGCTCGCCCTTAAGCTTTACGGAAAGCATGGGGACAGACTCCTTCTCTGCAAAAACAGAATTTATTTTGGAAAGTGAAAGTGTTTCAAGCTTTGTTAAAAGAGAAGCGCCGTCAAGCAGAGAACGCTCCTCTAAGAATGAGGCTGTAATATGGGCGTTTTCAAAATCCTCCTGCTCAATGCTTTTGTACATTACTTTTGTCAAACGCTCACAGAAACTGTCAGATTCAAACTCGGGGAAAACGGCAACAAGCTCATAATAAAGCTCACAGGCTGTTTTGTAATCCGCTGTACCGAGAGCAGTTTCTGCTTCGTCAAGCTTTGCGGTGAGCAGGGACTTTATCTTTGGAGAGTATCTTTTTTTGAAAAGCGAGCCTGATTCCTCATACAGTACCTTGGCAGAGGAGTAATCGCCGCTGTTTATAAAGCTTTCAAGGCTTGAATATCTGTTTGTAAGGTTGATGAAAACTGCGCACAGGCTTACCGTTGCGGCAACAACCGCAACAGCAGCAAATGTGATTATGAGTGTTTTTAAATTTTTTCTTTTCATATCATTAAATTCCCCGTTGAAATTTTACGGATATATGGTATCATATATTATAAAGATAAACAATATTAAAAAAGTTAAGGAATGATGAACAATGAAAAAAAGCATCTTTTTCAAAATCATCTGCGTAGTGCTTTGTGTAAGCCTTGCAGGCTTTGTTTTTGCCTCATGCGGCAAGGAAGGTGATGTTGAAACTCCGACCTCCGCGGCACAAACCTCCGTTGATGAACCCACAGCGGTGGATACTCCCGAATTGAGCGGCGACCATCCTCAGGTTATGTTTACCATGGAAAACGGCGGCAGCTTTTTAATGGAGCTTTACCCCGAATATGCACCTGCATCGGTTGAGAATTTCCTCAACCTTGTAAACGAAGGCTTTTATGACGGGCTTGAATTCCACAGGGTAATGGACGGCTTTATGGCTCAGGGCGGTGCCTCTGATAAGGATATACCCTCAATTTACGGCGAGTTTGCCTCAAACGGATTTAAGCAGAATACTCTTAAGCACACCAGAGGAATTGTTTCCATGGCGCGCACCAACGAGCCCGACTCCGCCTCCTCTCAGTTCTTTATCTGCTACGGCAATGCCGAGTGGCTTGACGGTGACTATGCCGCATTCGGTAAGGTTATACAGGGTATGGAAACCGTGGATGCTTTCCTTGACATTCCCAGAACCTACAATGTAAGGGGCGAGCTTTCCGTACCCACTCAGCCCATAGTAATTGAAAGCGCAGTTCAGGTTGATTAATTTAATATAAAGGAGAATAAAAAATGGACAGATATTTAATCATTAATGCCGATGATTTCGGCATGTGCAGAGCTTCTGTTGAGGCAGTTTCAAATCTTTTCAAGAACGAAAAAAGCGCTCTTACCTCTTCCACTATTATGATGCCCTGCTCATGGGCTCCTGCTGCCTGCAAGTTTGCAAGGGAGAATCCTCAGTTTGCAATCGGAACCCACCTTACTCTTACAAGCGAGTGGGGTGATTACCGTTGGGCACCTGTCAGCGCAGGAGTAACCACCTCACTTGTTGACGATGAAGGCTATATGTGGCATGAAAGTGACCAGGTTGAGAATAATGTTGACCTTGACGAGGTGGAAAATGAAATCCGTGCTCAGATTGAAAAATGCAAGGCTCTCGGAGTAAATCCTTCTCACCTTGATAACCACATGGGCTCTCTTTACGGCATTGAAACAGGTCGTTTTGAGCTGCTTAATCTTACCATTGATATAGCAGGCGAATATGGACTTCCCTTCAGATTCCCCGCGGGCTTCGCAGAGGCGCAGTTTGACAATACAATGCTTGATATCAAAATTGACCATAACCTCATCAAGATGCTTATAGGCAAGGTTGTAGCTTATGCAAATGAAAAGGGCGTTGCAATGCCTGATAACCTTATCCCAAATGAGTGGACAGGACCTCAGTGCGAAAGCTATGAGAATTTTAAGGAATATATTTACGAGCTTTATAAGTCCTTCCCTGAGGGCGTAACAGAAACATATATGCATCCCAGCGTTGAATGCCCCGAGCTTAAGGCTATTACAGGCAGCTGGCAGCGCAGAGTATGGGAATACGAGCTTCTCAATGACCCAGCAACAAGGCAGCACATTGAAGCAAACGGCATAAAGCTTATTACTTACAGAGACCTTGCTGCAATGAAGAAATAAAAATCCAATCAAAAACGGCACACTGCTGAATTTTCAACAGTGTGCCGTTGATTTTTTATTTACCTGCTCTCAGATCAACTCTCTTGATTTTGCCGCTGATTGTTTTGGGCAGTTCATCAAGGAATTCAACTATTCTGGGGTATTTGTAAGGAGCGGTTTTCTCCTTAACATATTTCTGGATTTCCTTCTTGAGTTCGTCAGTACCCTCGGTGCCCTTGGTAAGGACGATGGAAGCCTTTACAACCTGACCTCTGATTTCATCGGGTGCCGCAGTAACGCCGCATTCAAGAACATAGGGGAGTTCCATGATTACGCTTTCAATTTCAAACGGTCCGATACGGTATCCCGAGGATTTGATAAGGTCATCAACTCTGCCCACATACCAGAAGAATCCGTCCTCATCTCGCCATGCGGTGTCGCCTGTGTGGTAGATATCGTCATGCCATGCTTCGGTGGTTTTTTCTGCGTCACGGTAGTATTCCATAAACAGACCGCAGGGTGAGCCCTTGTCTGTTCTTACTACGATTTCACCTACTTCGCCAACCTTGGCGGGTACACCGTCTGAGGTGATAAGATCAACGTCAAACAGGGGACTGGGCTTACCCATTGAACCTACCTTTATTGAAGAACCTACAAAGTTGCCTATTGCAAGGGTTGTTTCGGTCTGACCGAAGCCTTCCATAAGTCTTATACCCGTTGCCTTGAGGAACTGCTGGAAGACTTCGGGGTTGAGTGCTTCACCTGCGGTGGTAGCATATTTGATTGACTTAAGGTCGTACTTTGACAGGTCTTCTTTTATAAAGAAGCGGTACATTGTGGGCGGTGCGCAGAAGGTGGTTATATTGTGCTTGCTGATGAGCTTAAGGATATCATCGGCAACAAATCTGTCAAAATCATAGGTGAAAACGCCTGCTTCGCAAAGCCACTGACCGTAGAGCTTGCCCCAAAGTGCCTTGCCCCAGCCTGTATCGGAAATGGTGAAATGAAGACCGTTGGGGTCAACATTGTGCCAATACTTTGCGGTGATGAAATGGCCGAGAGGGTATCGGTGGCTGTGCATTGCGATTTTGGGATAGCCTGTGGTGCCTGAGGTGAAGAACATAAGCATGGGGTCGTAACCGAAAGCTCCGTCCTCAGGAGAGGGTCTTTCAAATACATCGCTGAATTTGAGGTATTCTTCATCAAAACTGTGCCAGCCTTCACGGGTGCCGTGAGCGATAATTTTTGTTTTAAGGATATCACATTTTTCAGCGGCAAGCTCAACCTGATGGGCAACTTCACCGTCAGCGGTGCATACGATGGCGCTTATCTGGCCTGCATTGAAACGGTATTCAAAGTCATGCTCAACAAGCTGATTGGTGGCGGGAACAACAACTGCACCGATTTTGTGAAGAGCAAGAATTGAGAACCAGAACTGATAGTGACGCTTGAGAACAAGCATTACTCTGTCACCCTTCTTGATGCCGAGGGATTTAAAGTAATTTGCCGTCATAGATGAGTAACGGCTCATGTCACCGAAAGTGAAGCGTCTTTCTACACCGTCATTTGAAATGTGGAGCATTGCGGTTTTATCGGGGCTCTTTTTGGCAAGCTCATCCACAACATCAAAAGCAAAGTTGAATTTGTCATCATTCTTATAAGATATTCCGTTGAGAACGCCGTTTTCATCAACGGTGGTTTCAATGAATTTTGAATAGACGGGGGTTGTAAGGTTTGCAAGGTCAACGTTTGTGGTGCTGGGGGTTTTGATTTCCTCAATATATTCGCTCATTTCTGCGGAGCCGTCAGGTGAGATAACTATTGCATAGAATTCGCATTCCTCGCCGCCTACTGCGATTTCGTTGTGAGGAACGGAGGAATCAAAATAGATGCAGTCACCCTCGTTGAGGGTTTCCGTTCTGTCACCTATAATCATTTTAAGAGTGCCGCGGATAACAATGTTGATTTCCTGACCCGCATGGCAAACGCAATGATAAGGAGGATTAAGAGCTTCCTCTGAGTAGGGGATAACAACTCTGAAGGGCTCGGCGATTTTGCCTTTGAAGAAGGGTGCAAGGCGATTGTAGACAAAGCCCTCTCTTCTCGTTATGGGCATTCCTTCGCCCTTTCTTGTAAGGGTGTATTCTGTAAGGCTGGGGCTGCTGCCCTCCATAATATCGGTAATTTCAACCGAGCAAACCTGCGCAAGCTTATAAATAAAGGTGAAACTGAAATCTCTGCTGCCGGATTCGTAATAACAGTATTCTTCCTCGCTCATGCCGATTTTTGCAGCCATTTCCGCCTGGGTATAGCCCATATCAAGACGAAGCGCAATAATTCGCTGAGCAACCTCCATGATTTTATTTTCTACCGAACCTTGACCGAAAGTTATCATTGTGCATTCTCCTTTCATAATATTTTAGCACATTATGCTCCTTGGCAATTAAAACAAAAAACGCCTCAAAGCACTTTAGCTTTGAGACGAATTAAAAATCCGCGGTACCACTCAAATTGCGTTAAGATAACGCCACCTCTGCAGGCTCAAACAAGCCCTCAGCCTTAACGCGGCCACACGGAAGCAGTCTACTTACCCTTAAGGTGTTGGGTGCTTCGGCTCGGAAGGGATAGCTTGGGAAAACCTCAATACCGGCTCGCAGCAAACGCCGGCTCTCTGAAAAATCGGAAGACCCGCCTTCTTCGTCAATGCCTTTTATTGCAAACAATGATAACACCGAAACAAAGATTTGTCAATAAAAAAAACAAAAAAGTTAAAATTTTCATAATTATGTAGCAATTGCAACAGAATATATGTTTTTAACGTGGTATAATACAATCACAAAAGAAAAGTAACATCTTCAAAAAGAAAGGATGATGTATATGTCATTAGCTTTAGCAGTAAATAAAGACAGCTTCCGCAAAGAAGTACTTGAGAGTGAAAAAACAGTTTTGGTTGATTTCTGGGCAGCGTGGTGCGGACCGTGCAGAATGCTCTCGCCCGTAATTGATGAAATAGCTGCCGAGAATCCCGAAATAAAGGTGGTAAAAATCAATGTTGATGAACAGCCCGAGCTTGCGCAGCAGTTCAAGATTATGACCATCCCCTCGCTGCTCGTGTTCAAAAACGGAGAGCTTGTAAATCAGAGTGCAGGCGTAAAGCCCAAGCAGTTAATCCTTCAAATGGTAAAATAATTTTTTTATACTGTGAATAAAAAATAACCCGTCATTTATGGGGCAATACTTAAATTGCAACCAATAAATGACGGGGTGATTTTTTGCAGTTTAATAAGGTAGAGATCTGCGGTGTAAACACATCAAAAATAAAAGTGCTCAAGGAAAGCGAAAAAATGCAGCTTCTTGAAAAGACAAGGGCAGGGGATAAATTTGCACGAGAGGAGCTTATAAAAGGAAATCTTCGCCTTGTGCTGAGCGTTATTCAGCGCTTTGCCAACAGAAGCGAAAATCCCGACGACCTGTTTCAGGTGGGTTGTATCGGGCTTATAAAGGCCATTGATAATTTTGATATTACCCTTCAGGTGAGATTCAGCACCTATGCCGTACCGATGATAATAGGGGAAATTCGCCGATATCTCAGGGATAATAATCCCGTGAGGGTCAGCCGTTCTGTAAGGGACACCGCCTACCATGCAATGCAGGCGAGGGAGAAGCTGATGAATAAGCTTGAGAGAGAGCCCACCGCGCAGGAAATTGCGGATGAACTGGACTGCTCACGGGAAGAAGTGGTTATTGCTCTTGAGGCGATAGTGGAGCCCGTTTCTTTGCATGAGCCGGTGTATTCTGACGGCGGAGATACCATTTATATAATGGACCAGCTCGGCAGTAACGAGAGTGATGAAAGCTGGCTTGATGAAATTCTGTTCAGGCAGTCACTTAAGGAATTAAGCGACAGGGAAAAAAGAATTCTCCACCTGCGTTTTCTTAAAGGTAAAACACAGATGGAGGTTGCAAAAGAAATCGGTATTTCGCAGGCTCAGGTTTCCCGCCTTGAAAAGGGAGCTATTGAGCAGATAAAAAGCAAAAACCGTTAATATACAGCAATTGTAAGTGCAAACAGAGTTTGTGCTATATAATAAGTTGAAAGCTCAACGGCAACAAGCCTGTTTTTGCTTTTGGTGGGGGTAAAATAAAGGAAACCGAGGCAGGTGTCACTTATAATAAACAGTGCACATGCGATTAATCCCAGAAGAGAGGCGAGTGTGCCGGTCCGAATATAAAGCTGAAGCGCAACGGCGGCCTTGTACCATAAGAAAGCATAGTAAACTCCTACCAATGCTGCCATGGGAGTGTTGAGTTTAAACTTTAAAACACGCACAAGAACTGCGGAAATGATAGCTACCGTAACGGCAAATATGAGAGGGATAAAGCTGAAAGAACTGATTCGCAGGAATGCGGAGAGGAAAAAAATATGCCCTATAAGGAACGAAAGAGTGCCCATTGCTATGAGCTTCATCTTGAATTTCGGTGCAATCTCCTTGATGCCCAGCAATACATCTCCTTCAAGCCCGAACATTAATCCAAAAACAACAAGGCAGAAATAATAATGGTCAATTCCTGTGTTGTAGCCGTAGCCTACTATTGATATCGACATAAAGGCAAAACTTGACAGAAACTTGAAAATCATTCCGTCAAAAGAGCGGCCTTTTTTGCGCATTATAACTGTTAAAACAGCAAAAACCAAAGTGGCAAAGGAGAGGAAATACAGAAGGGCGGGCATGCAACAACCTCCTTTTATAATATTCCGAGATGCTCAAGCAGAATTTTTGCGCCAATGAGAATTAAAATTACACCGCCTGTGATTTCGGCTTTGCGTTTGAATTTAGCGCCGAAAACATTACCTATTTTAACACCTGCCATACAGAGGACAAGAGTGACAACTCCGATAATTGCAACAGCTGCAAGAATGTGAATTTCCATTTTTGCGCATGCCATGGAAATGCCCACGGCAAGAGCGTCAATGCTCGTTGCAACAGCCAGCACAAGCATGGTTGAAACTTTAAGCGAGTCGTCAGTTTTGTCCTCTTCGGCTTTTACGGCTTCAACGATCATGCTTATTCCTATTGCGGCAAGCAGAATGAAAGCAATCCAATGGTCAAAGCGCTCTATGTATGATATAAAGCTGTTGGCAAGCAGATAGCCCATAAGGGGCATGATTGCCTGAAAAACGCCGAAATAAAGTCCTACGGTAAGGGCATATTTGAAATTCAGCTTGCGGGTGGCGAGTCCTTTGCAGATTGAAACGGCAAAAGCATCCATTGCAAGACCGAGCGAAAGAAGTAAAACATCTGTAAGATTCAAAACAATCACCTTTTTGTGTACATTTATCGTGTATAAATCTATCATTTTTTTCAGGAAAAGTAAAGATATTAACAAAAAAACTTGCCTTTGTCGAAAGGATTGTTTAAAATGATTGTGTAAAGTCAGAATCAGGAGGAAAAATGTATGTCAAAGGCACTTGATTATCTTAATAATGTTCAGCGTTTAATCAGCCGTGTCGCAGAAGAACAGTCAGGCAACATAGAGAAGGCTGCCAGACTTGTGGCGGATGCGCTTGAGAGTTCAAAGAATGTATACGCTTTCGGTACGGGTCATTCCCACATGCTTGCAGAGGAGCTTTTTTACAGAGCAGGCGGGCTTGTCAATATCCGCCCGATTTTTGAAACCTCTCTTATGCTCCATGAGTCCGCATCAAAAAGCACAAAGCTTGAAAGGCTTGGCGATTACGGCGAAATCCTGTTTGATGAATACGGAATTTCCGAAGGGGATGTTCTTTTCCTCTTCTCCAATTCGGGCAGAAACGGAGTAAGCATTGATTTTGCTCTTCTTGCAAAAGAAAGAGGAGTTCATACCGTTGTACTTACAAATATGGAACATACCCTCAGCGGCGCTTCTCGCCATCCGAGCGGTAAAAAGCTTTATGAGCTTGGTGAGGTTGTTATTGATAACTGCGGCTGTTTGGGAGATGCCTGCGTTGAAATTCCTGCTTTGGGCAGGAAAATGTCGCCAACTTCCACCGCCGTGGGAGCGGCAATTCTCAATGCGGTCACCGCTCAGGCTGTTGATTATATGCTTGCTGACGGCTTTGAGCCCGAGGTTTTTGCAAGCAGTAATGTTGACGGCGGTGATGAAATAAATGACCGTTACCTTGAAAAGTATAAAAAGGAGATAAGAAGCTTATGATTTTCCCTTATCCCCGTCATCTTGAGGTTGTTCAGACCGCCGCTTGCTGTGACTCGGTTGCGGCAGAATGTGAAGAGAAAGCTTTTGTTGAGCAGGTTTTCGGCGGATTAGGAATTGCTTGCGATGAGAATTCTCAAATTGTTCTGCGCACGGTAAAGCGCAACAACGCCGAGCTTACCTACATAGCTCAGTCCCATACTGTTACTAAAGAAAAGTATATTATTGATTCCCACCGTGAGGGCGAAAAAATAATTATCACAATAGAATATGCTTATCTCAACGGTCTTTATTACGCCTTGCTTTGCCTTTCTCGGCAGATTAAGGCAAATGAAATAATTCTCGGCGTTATTGAGGATTATCCTCTTTTTGCGTGCAGAGGATTTATTGAGGGCTTTTACGGCAAACCGTGGAGCGTCGAGGAGCGGGAGGATATGTTGATTACCATGTCCCGCAAGCGTATGAATACCTATTATTATGCTCCTAAGGATGACCCTTGGCACAGGGATAAATGGCGTGAGCTTTACCCTGAGGAGCAGTTTGAGGCACTCAGCCGCCTTGTAGGGCTTTGTAAGGAGCTTTTTATCGATTTTCACTACTGTATTGCCCCGGGGCTCAGTATGCGCTACACAAGCGAGGAGGATTATTCTGCGCTGTATGCAAAGTTGATGAGTCTTTACAATGCAGGCGTGCGCGGTTTCGGCCTGTTGCTTGACGATATTCCCGAAACGCTTTATTATGAGGAAGACAAACGGCGCTTTGATTACGAAACAGTAAACGCTCATATTTACCTTGCAAACAGACTTTTTGATGATTTGCAAAATCTTGACCCCTCTGTTACGCTTACGCTTTGTCCGTTGCAATATCACGGCAAGGGGGATGAATACTTCATTTCAAAGCTCGGCAGAGAGATTGACCCTCGTATAAGAATTTTCTGGACAGGCTCCAATATATGCTCTCAGGAGCTTACGGTGCCTGAAGCATTTACTTTTATTTCTTCCACCAATCATAAGCCGCTTTACTGGGATAATTTCCCCGTGAATGATGCTGAAATGTATCACGAAATGCATCTCGGCTACCTCAGCGGCAGAGACAGCGGGCTTTACCGCTATTCTCAGGGTCTTATTTCAAATTGCATGGAGTATTGCGAGTGCTCAAAAATTCCGCTTATGACGGTTGCTGATTATCTGTGGAATCCCGAAGCGTATGATGCGAGGGAATCGTGGAAAAATGCTCTTGATGAAATTTTGGGCGAAGAAGCGGAAATGTTTGAGTATTTTGCCGACAATCTTCTTTTTTCCTGCCTTAAGGTCGAGAATTCTCCCGTGTTCAATCAACAGGTTAACCTTGCCATGCAAAAGCTTGGCGCAGGGGAGATACAGTCCGCCATTCAGGTTATCGGTGAATATGCGGCAAAGCTTTCGGCTTGTTGTGAGATGCTGCAAAAAGGTGAAAAAAAGATTTACAGAGAGCTTTCGCGCTGGGCAGAAAAACAGCTTGCGGCGAGCCGTCTGCTTAATAATGCCCTTGCTCTTGTTACGGGAGCTTCGGAAATAACGGTGCAGCAGGTTAAAAATGAATTTGAGCAATACAGGCGCATTCCCGAGGTGCTCTATGATTTTTCTTTTGTAGCGCTTATAGAAAGGTTGCTTGGTTTTAATGAAAATTGAAAATAAAGCCCTTCGTGAGGCGTATGCTCTGTTGCGTAACCGCACACCGCTCGGCGCTTACAACTGCGGCAAACTCTGTGAGGCAGCGTGCTGCAAGGGAAATGCTGATTGCGGCATGTGGCTGTTTCCGCATGAGGAAGAATTGTTTGTAAAGTCTAATGACTTTACAGTTAAAGAAACTGATGGGAATTACGGATACCCCATGGTTGTTTGCAACGGCGGTTGTGAGCGTGATGAAAGACCGCTTTCCTGCCGTATTTTTCCTCTTTTTCCTGCAATTATTGAAGAAAACGGCGAGGAAAAAATACGTATTTTGCGAGATCCCCGTGCCTCAATGTGTCCGCTAATCCTTGATAAATCAAGGCTTGAGCAGTCTTTTGTGAGAAACGTGAAGCTTGCAGGTGCATTTCTTGCGCAGGATTCTGAAATCAAAGAGTATATGAAAAAAGTTACCGCAGAATTGCTTGAAATCATCGAGTTTAAAAAGCTCCTTTCACAGAAAAACTGACAGCCAAAAACAGCGCCCGTGTAAAGTTTGACAACTTTACACGGGTACTTGGCTTTTTTGATGATTATAAAACTTGTTTTCTTTTAATTTTATTTAATCTCTTCATTTTTTCTTATGGTTTTTTTGTTTCTTCTGCCGTACCAGATTATCCTGCGCGCATATTCCTCCCAATCATCGGGAACATTTTCGGCGAAGAATCTGAATGTTGATGTTTTTTTTGCAAGTTTGGTTTCCTTGTTTGAAAAAATACCTTCAAAATATGAACGCCAATCATAGCTGAAGCTCACGGTTGAATCGTTAACTCCGGGCACAACTATCATGTTTTTCTGATAAAGCATGAGGTCGTTGAGAATTTGCGGTTCAATCGGATACTGAGCAATAAAATCTTTTGCTTCTTCATAGAAGTCATCAAGCTTATAAATATAGTCCAGCAGCATTGCCTCTTCGTAAGGCCAGGTGATATCGCCGAATACGGGGTTGATGTAAGAAATATCGGTTAATCCTTCGGCTGTCGATTCAATGCAGCGGCTAATTCTTTGCAGGGTAGAGCCAATTATACCGCTATCGTTTGCAAAACGTTTGGTTAAGGCTTCGTAAAAATCGTAATATGAAATTCCCAGGGAATTATGCAGATAAATAGCGAAATACTGAAGCAAACCGTGGCAATGCATGCTTTGGATGCAAGCGGAAAAAACGCTTGCTTTTACAAGCTCTTCGGCGGTCATTGTAGAGGTTTCAACGATGTATTCAAGTCCTCCTGCAAAGACTGCGTTGGATATTTTACAGTGGTTGATATTGAGCTTGTTTATGGCGGTTTTAATGCCGAACTTTTCCATATACGCTTTATCTGAAAGAGTGGAGTTCGGATAGACCTCGCAACGGAAAACGTTGATAGAATCGTGCTGACCTCTTTCAAGCAGTTCGCATATTCCTTTTGAAAAGCTCTCAAGTGTTTCGCCGGGCAGACCGAGAATAAGCTCGGTATAGGTGGGAATATCGGCTTTGTGGTACATTTCAAGCTGTTCGGAAAGTTTATCCTTGTTCATGTTTTTTCGTGAAATGTTTTTGAGCACTTCTTCTGACATGCTCTGAAAGGCGAGAGAAACGCCCTTGCTCATGCCTACATCATTAAAGAGCTTGTTTATTCTGAAAATGCGGTCAGTTTTATCCTTGGCAAAGCAGGCACCGAATTTATCGGGGAAGCCGTTTTTATTCTTCAAATCAACAGCAAGCTGAGCTATTTCTTCATCTCGCTCAAAGAGACCGAAGTTGGAGTCAACACACATACAGTAAGAAATTCTGTGGTCTGAAATCCATTCAAGATCTTTTTTTACACGCTCCATAGGGAATTTGCGCATCGGGATATCGTATTCACACCAATCGCAAAAAGAGCAGTGATAGGGGCAGCCTCTGTTGGTTTCAAGCTGAGCGTTGAATTCAATTTTTTCGGGCACATTGCAAAGTTTGTCGAAAATTCCTGTAAGGTAAGGGGAGGGGTAATCGTCAACCCCTTCGTATTTATCTTCGTTCTTAAAGATATTACCGTCTTTATCCCTGTAAGCGATGTTACACACGCATGATAAATCTCCGTTATTATTGAATGCTCGCAGAATATTCAGCAAAGGGATTTCTCCTTCACCGTATATCAGCAGGTCAATAAAGCTGTATTTTTCAAGGAATTCAGTATTTCTTGCTATCTGGTGACCGCCGAAAAGTATAAGGCACCCGGGATAGCGCTTCTTTATGGCTTCGGCAATTTTCAAGTTATAATTATAATTCCAGAAATAATTTGAAAAGCCTACTAAAAACGGATTGCTTATGCAACCAAGAACATCCTCCTCAGGGTCTTCCTTGAAGAAAATTCCTGCAATGTCATGGCTTTGATTTATATCCTCAAACTGCATTACATAGGAGGATAATACGCCTACCGCATAAGGGTAATAAATAGAATTTCCAAGCAGCGTATTGGGTTGAACAAAATAGATTTTTTTCTTTTCCAAAGATTTCACCACGAATCTGTTAATTGAGATAGTTGATTTTTGTAATGATATTCTGCCCGCCTTTTCGTCCGAACCATATTACTTTTTTTGCGTATTCTTCAAGGTCGGTCGGAATATCAGATGAATCAATATGGATTTTGTTGTTCTTTTTGACAAGGGGGGAGTATCGGTTGCTGTAGACTGATTCAAAATAGGAAAACCAGTCATAGCCAAACTCCAGCATATCGGGTTTGTATAAAGGATTTTTGACAACGGCAGTCTGGTATTGCAATAAATCCGCAAGGAGCTCATCGTCATCAAAAAACGGAGCGATAAACGGCATGATTTCATTGTAAAAGCAGTTGAATTGGTTTATTGCTTTTAAAAAGGCGGCTTCATCAAGCGGCCAGGTCAGCAAACCGAAATCGGGCTCAACGCTGGTAAGGGAGCCTTTGTTGAGTAAAACCTCTTCGTACTTACCTTTGAGCCAGAGATAAATTCTGCCGCAAACGGTATTGGGGTTTGATTTTGACCAATCAATAAGTGATGAGTAAAAATCCGTATAAAGAACGCCTTTTTCGCAGAAGAGATAAATTGCGATTGCCTGAAGCAGACCGAGATTATGGAAAGCACGCACGAAAACTGACAGAACGTTGCATTTTATCCACATATTTTCGGGCATTGATGATGTGGAAACAACAATTCTGGAAATCTCGGGTATTTCGTCCGGTTTGGGTACTATATGATACTGATGCAGCTCGGTGAGAGCATATTTTATGGAGTGCTTCTTGATATATTCGGGATCATTCATTATGGAATTTACAAGCAACTCGCAGTTGAAGAAGTTTATCGACATGTGCTGCCCTGCCTGCAACAGTTGCTCAATTCCGTCCCTGAAGCTTTCGTAGGTTTCACCGGGAAGACCTATGATTATTTCGGAATAAGCCGATATGCCGTTCTGGTTGTAAAGCGACATGAGCTTTTTAAAAGAGGATAAGGGCATATTTTTGCGGTAAATATTATCAAGCACATTCTGATGCATTGATTGGAATGATAGTGTAGCGCCCTTGCTCATGCCTGATTTGTTCAATTTTTGAGTTATATCAAAAACGGTTTCAGGATTGTTTTTGGAGTAAGTTGCCTGGAATTTCTGCGGATAACCTGTTTCGTCATGCTTTTTAATAAGATAATCCACTATTTCCAGATCTCTTTCAAATAAACCGAAGTTTGCATCTGCGCAATAGCAATATTCAATTTTATTTTCTGCCATCCAGTCAATTTCATTACGTACGGTCTGCATATCGTACATTTTGATTTTTGACTTTATATTTCCCCAATCGCAAAAAGCGCATTTGTTGGGACAGCCTCGGTTTGTTTCAAGAATTGCGGAGAATGCAAGGTTTTCGCACGCTACAAGAGAATCGAAATATCCTGAAACATACGGTGAAATTCTGTCTGCAATCTGAGAATCGGTTACGGGTGTTTTTTTGAAACCGCCATCGGTGCGGTAAATAAGGTTGGGTATGCTGTTGATTTCTTCCTGACCGCACAGATGAAGAAGGAGTTTACGGAAGCTTTCTTCACCCTCGCCGGTGAGAATATAATCCGCAAAAACGTTTTCGGATACATCGGAGTTTTCTGAAATCTGGTGACCGCCGAAAACTGTGATACACTCAGGAAAAGCTTTCTTTATAGCTTTTGCCAGTGCTTTGTTATATTCATAGTTCCAGATATAGCATGAGAATCCTACAACAAAAGGCGACTCCAGACCTGAAACAACACTTTCTATGTCCTCTTTTTTGTAAATGAAGCCTTTGAAATTGAAGGCACTTTTAATCCTCTCATCATTGAATGAATAAGCAATAAGCGAGCCTGCGGCATAGGGAAAATAGATAGAATTGCCGTATTGGGAGTTGGGTTGAGACATATATATGTTTTTCAGGTTTATCACCACACTTTGTTATAAAATAATTGGTAATTCAGATTTTCTCAATACGGTTAGGTGCGCTTGAATACATCATTCTGCTGTTTCTTCTGCCGTACCATATTATTTCACGGGCATATTCAACCCAGTCGTTTGTTTCAAAAACGGTTGAAAATCTGTATTTTACACCGCCTTTTTTCAGCGGATTGCAGGAGTTTCTGAGAATAGAGCCGAAATATTCGGCAAAGTCATACTCATACTCAGCCTCGTAATTGTTAATACAAGGTCTTAAAACAACAGCCTTCTGATATTCCATAAGCTGGCTGAGTATATTTTCGTCAGTAACGTAGCGCTTGAGGAAAGAGGTCATTTCCTCATAAAAGATATCGGAATGATAAAGGCAGAGCAAAAACACTGCTTCTTCCAACGGATAAGTTATTTTGCCGAAAATATCGTTCTGATAGGTAAGTCCGCCTTTTCCGTCTACAAAATTGCGTAAAACCGAAGAAACCTGGTTAAACACATCTTTGCAGAAAACGCTTTCATTCTCAATGAACTCAAACAGTCGGGAATAAAAATCATAATAGGAAATACCGTATTCGTGGCGCATATACATTGCCGCACACTGCATTATGCCGAAATGGTGCATGCTTTGTACGCAGGTGGAGAATTCATTCGCTCTTATCCAATCCTCCACGCTGAGGGTTTCGGTGCCGACGATTATTGTTGAGAAGCCCGACAGAACGTCATCCATACTCTCGCAGTGGTACTGATTGAGAGAGGTGGAAACGGTTTTGATTTTGAATTTTTCAATATATTCGGGTGAGCTTAAGGTCGAGTTGGGAAGAAGCTCGCAGTAATAAGCGCTTACCGAACTGTGCTGACCGAGCTCAAGGATTTCGCAAAGACCGTGCGTAAAGGTTTCGTAAGTTTCGCCGGGCAGACCGAGAATAAGTTCGGTATAGGTGGAAATGCCTGCATCTCTGTAACGTGCAATCTGCTTTGAATATTCCTCTTTGCTGATATTGGCTCTGCCAACATTTTCAAGCACAGCGGGGGAAAGGCTCTGCAGGGCGAGGGTCGCACCCTTGCCGATTCCATGGTCGGCAAGCATTTTGTTTATGCGGAAAACACGGTCCTGCTCGCATTTTGCGTAGGATACCTGAAGTCTGTTAGGGTATCCGTTTGTTTCTTTTAATTCAACGAGCTTTTGAGCAATAATTTCATCACGCTCAAACATTCCGAAGTTGGCATCCACGCAGTAAACGAATTCCATTTTGTGTTCGGACATCCATTCGAGCTCTGCCATAACTTTTTCCAGAGGGAAAAGTCTGACTTTGGAGTTTAGCTCGCCCCAATCGCAGTAGCAGCAGTTGTAGGGGCAGCCTCTGTTGGTTTCAAGCACACAGGAGAAACGGTGCTCGCTGTCTTTTATGATGTCATCAAAAACACCCGTAAGATATGGTGATGGATAATCGGAAATGGTGATTTTTGTTTCCTCAGTCTGTACGGCTTTTCCGTCAGGCAGTCTGTATGAAATGTTGGGGATTGCCGAAAAATCGGAGCCGTCAAGAAGCGCCAGTAAAAGATCCCTGAAGGATTCTTCACCCTTGCGATGGGCGAGGATGTCTATAAAGGGGTAATCGTCAAGGTAACGGGTGGTGGGCGGAATGTGATGACCGCCGAACTGAATTACACAGTCAGGGTAAGCTTCTTTCAGCTTCTGAGCATACACGAGGTTGTAGTTGTAATTCCATATTGAGTTTGAAAAGCCTACAAAGGCAGGATTGTCAAGGCTGCGGATGCTTTCATCAACATCCTCCAGGCTGTAAATTATCCTTTTAAGCTCATAGGCTTCTTTTATGTGTTCATCATTAAACGCAAAGGCAGCAAGCATACCTACCGCATACGGCAAATAATAGGTGTTGCCGTACAGGCAGCCTGCCTGAACAAGATAGATGTTCTTTTTATTCATAGTAAATCACCAAATCAGCTCACTTATAAATATTGAGTTTAAGAACCTTGCTGTTCAATTCGGGGAATTTTTTTATGGTAAAATCCGCAAAATCCGAGTAAGAAATCTCAGGTTTAAGGAATACCAGAAGATATCCGCCTGCGCCTGCACCGCATATTGATACCGCCTGAGCAACCTCGGCGCAGTCGTTAATCATTGAGTCAATTCTTTCGTTGGTAACAGCGGGGGAAATTTTTTTCAAAAGCTGCATGTGGCGGTTTATGCAACGGAAGAATTCTTTTGTGTCTGCAGATTCAAAAGAGCAAACAAGCGAGTGGATGAGAGCTTTCATTTCTTCGTATGCATGGAGTGCCTCGGATTCGTTATTAAGGTAACGGTTTACAACATCGTTTACAACAAATCTGCCGAAATGGCGCTGACCTGTCGGCAGGAGTACCGCTTTTTCGGAGAAAAGTGTATACATATTCTCAGGCAGTTCAATGTTGCGTACACTTAATTCCTGAAGTAAACCCGGAGCGGAAGATACAAGCTTTATTCCGGGGTAAAGACCGCCGGCCTGGTCCTGCCAGCCTCCGCCTGTTTTCATAAGCTGTTCTGCAATAAAAACCATTTCTGCAATACTGCCGTTTGTGTAATTAAGGCGAAACATATCCGAAAAAGCTTTGAAGCAGGCGGCAAGTAAAATACTGCTTGTTCCGAGACCTGAGCCTTTATCGATTATTGCAACCTGTGTGCTCAGACGCAATCCGCAGGGGAGTTGGCTTGAATCGGTAATGCCGATTGTTTCAAGCACTGCTTTGTGAAGATTGAAATCGGAAAAATCATCGTATATATTTTGCCGGTTAAAGTCAAAAACCGTCTCGTGGCTGTCGCTGATAAAGGTTACTGTTTTATCCTTTACACATTCAAGCGTTACCTTTATAGGTAAAGTGTTATCAACGGTTACTGCGGCGTTTATAACCTCGCCGCCATTGTCTGTGCAGTAGGGCATGGCATCGGTCCACGTGCCGCAGAGGTTTATGCGAACAGGCATTGAAATCTCAACGCAGTCGGTAACGGGGCTCAATGGAGCAAGAGGAGAGCGGCGGGCGAAGAAATCGGATATAAGATTCTTGCGGATTCTAAGATATTCTCCGCTTGGTCTGGATTTGTTAAAGTCTGCAATGTACTGCCTGTGATTGTAGAAAAAATCAAAATCGGCATTTTCAGTACAGTAGCTTAAGCTGTATTTTTCTTCGTCTGCGTTTGAAAAAAATTTCTCAAGCGAGTCATAAAAACTCTTGCCTTTATAGAATCTCGGAATGTCCCACAGTTCTGTTTCGCCAACCTTGTTTTTGGGATTTTCGTCCAGATCAGTAATTACGGTAACAAAGCTTCCGTCATTGATTTTTATGCCGCTTACGGATTTGTAATCGGGAATAGTGACGTCACGGTTAAACATCACATCGCTTATGAGGCAGTTTGAACCGATTTCGGATTTACCCTGAATCAGTGCAGAGTCAAGTGCCGTTTTGTTGCCGACATATACGTCATCGCCTGCATAGCTGTTGATTAAAAGATAAGGAAGCTTATCTGAAAGTGAAAACACGTTGTCAAGCAACTGGCTGCTTGTGCCGAAATGGATAAAGCTTTGCCCGTCGGGGACACAGACTTTTAACGTAAAACCGCAAAGAGCAGCGTAAAGCATTTTTTTCAAGCTGAGATGAACGGCGTTTGCGGTTTCGTGTTCAAAGTATTCATTTGCATTCAGTTCCTTGCTGAGCAAAGGCATAATATCCGAATAAAAGTTAAGCTCTGTTTTGTTTTCTTTGATAAAGCCGAGTGTGTTATGCGTTTGAGTAAATTCCGAAAGCTTGTTGACAAAAGCATCACACAGAAACACCATACCTGTATCAACCGTAAAATGTTCATTGCCGTCTGAATATCTGCGCAGAGTGTCTGCATCGTATTTGTGCAGAAAATGAAGCATATCGCCGTTATTGTCAGCAAACATTACTCCGTGATTCAC
This sequence comes from Acutalibacteraceae bacterium, assembly GCA_045533875.1. Taxonomy (GTDB): domain Bacteria; phylum Bacillota; class Clostridia; order Oscillospirales; family Acutalibacteraceae; genus CAG-177. Next base: position 25,817 of record JAZSIQ010000120.1, read on the forward strand.
GGCAGTGGCGATATCAGTCTTCATACCGAAGCCGATGTTGCAGTCAAAATCTGTTTTTATTTCTGCGGTATTTACAAGAATGTCGCTGCAGCAAAGGAGCACACCTTCGTTAAACGATTCTGCAAGATGTACAGTGTTTGAAATTATGTGCTCCAGAATAGTTACGGGCTTGCCTTCGCATAAGGTGTGGGCAAAAGCCTTACCTTTTATGGCGCAGCAAAAGGTCCTTTTTGAAAATCCTCCCGAATTTATCACAATAAGCTTTTTGCAGCTTTTATAATATCGGTTGATGGCGTTGAGTACCGCACCGCCAGAGCCTATTCTGCCTCCGATTTCGTCGTCGGAAATCACATATACATTAAGTGCAGGCAGAGCCAACTCGGCAATAAGCTTTAAGCACAGCTTCTTCTGAGCAGCTGTGCCTACTGTGAGAACTATTGTTGCGTCATAGGTTAAGTTCATTTTTGCTCCTATAAGCTGTAAATTATACCAATTCACCTGTGGTGGATATTATTCTGCTCCATATTGTCTGCTGCATTTCCTGGAACAATGATTGAGTAATCAGAATCCATGCTGCAATCAGCGCGATTGTTAAATAAGGATGAGCCTTGAACCAATCCGTTATCGGCTTGAGTGCTGCGGTTGCGGACGTTTTGTCAAGGCAATACACGATGGCAAGGGTCATAACAATAAGCTGATTTATTAAAGTGAAACTTTCCACATACTTAAGTATAAATGATCCTGTGATAATGACAGTACAAACTACAGCAAAGCAGATAATAAATCCGTAATGCTTGCCTGTGGCCTTTGCGCGCATGTAATTTTTGAAGAAAACGCCTAAGATTATGATGAAGGGGATGTTTGCAACCAAAAAGCGGGGAAGATGATACTGGAGTGAGATTGATAATGATGTGAATTTAAAAGAACTGATGAAGTTTGTAACATTGTGAAGATTCTTGTTGAGCAGCCATGCCCCAACGCATACTGCAATAAGTGCAGAGTAAAAAACAACGGTGAGTAAGATGTTTTTGGAGTTCTTTTTGACGGTGCCGGATTTGCTGGGGTTATACTCGGTGAGAATGTATGCGTAAACAACAAGGGGAACGTAGCTTAATACAGCTTCAGGGCACACGAAAACCGAAGCGCCGGAGAAAAGGATGACAAACAGCCCTTTTAATACAGGTGATTTGCCTGTAATGACGTAGAAGATAACGAGTGCCGTGGCTGAGAGAATCAATGTGTGTGAAATGCTGAAGAAAGAGTGCTTGAAAATCGGGTCAAGGAAAAACAGCAAAGCGATGAAGAGTGTAACATTGCTGTCGGAAGTAAGCTTTGACACAACAAAAGCGCACACAACAGAGAACAAAACAAGCGAAACGAAGTTTAAGATATTCGCAGGTGCAAAGCTGATGTCCAGAGGGTTAATGTTGATTCTCAGAGCGCTTTCGGGTACATAAGCGATGCATCTGAGAAAAATTATCAAAAAATATATGATGAAGTTCGATTTTGTTTTAGATAAAGTCTTTTCCATATTTCAGCTCCTGTTTTTACGGTTACATTAAAGGATGACAACGGATAAAATGTAAACTGCGATAAATACCGAAACAATGATGTGGTTTTTGGCCCACTCAAAAGCCTTTTTGAAGGTGTCGGTAACTGCAGTATTGTTTTGCGCAACAAAGAAAATTATCAATGCCATCTGAACAAAGAGATTGTTGTAAAAATATTTGCTTGATTGCCAAATGAGTAAAATAATCGGAAGATAAACGATAGGAGATATGGCGCACAGGAAGAAAATGAACTTCTGGAATTTGTTGTCGGAAAATTTTATGCATTTTTTCCAGAAGGTTACCGTAAGGATATAGGTTGGAATCATCAAAAAGATTAAATCAATGATAAAAGCAGAATGGTTGTCCCTGAAATACAGTTGGTAAGAAAGCTCCATGATTCTTGAGGCATCTTCGAAATAGTCGATAAGCCATCCGGTTATAAAAGTGTTGTACAGCCTTTCGGAAATAACACCGTCATATCTGGCAAAATAATAATCGAGCATCTCGTTGGGAGTTGCGAAACCGAGCTGCCTTTCGGAAATTACTGCATACAACCCCAAAGCAATCATGGAGAGATAAGATACGGCGCAGATAATCCCGTTTTTAACAGAATAATTGTTGGAATAAAACTTGTAAAGAAGAATTATTGCTACAAGAATCATGCTTGTAAACAGGAAGCCCGGATTGACGAGCGTTGCAAGCACGCAAAGAACGGGAACAAGCCATATTGTATACTTTCTGCCGGCAAGTAAAACTCCGAACAAAGCAATAGCCCAGGTCAGCTTGTCTAATCTGTCATCAATACAGTAATGAGCAAATCCGACAGGGCACAGGCAGATTAAAACTGAGAGAGCGGCAACGATAAAAAAGCGCTCAGGATTGTCTTTGGTTTTTGAGAGAGCCCTACCGATGCACAGTGAAGCGGCAATCGTAAGAAGGAAAGCAAAGAAAGTTGCCACGTGTTCGGTAAGCTCGTCAGAAACGGTGTCAAAAAACCAGCTAAGCACTTCTCCTACAAGTCCGCGTGAAACGAATCCATGGTTATAGGTGTAGAGATATTGGATAAGATAGTAACCTGTAGCCGGTATCGTTAAGCCTCGAAGAATAACTGATGCCAGATATCCGCCAAGAGCAGCAAACGGAACGAGATAACACAAAAAGGTGACGAGCTTTTTGTGTTTTTCAGTGAAAAGTGAAAATTTGGTTGTGTTTTGTAAATTCATAAAAACTACCTTCACATCTGTTAATGTAACCGGCGCAGCTAAGACGCACACTTATAAAACACCGATTAACAAACATATTACCACATTTGCAATGAAATGTCTATAACTTTATAAAAAAAGAATACATTTAAAATTGCTCAAATCATGCAACCGTTACCGCACGGGAAACCAGAGAAAAACCTTTCAGGTTCTGCGTCGGATTTGAGAGATCTTCGGATTAACAATTTGTGTTTAGTTCTGTAAAGTGCGCAAACTTTACACGAGTGAATTAAAAAGAGCTTTGACGAAAAAATCGTGCACGAATAATCATAAATTTCTGTTCTGCTCAGATCGACCCAAACGATTGCAAATAATTGCTTGTCGAATTGTTCAGGTTTATTGAAACTCTTGATAAATAAGGAAAATACAAAAAGAAATCAAAAACGGTCGTTCATTAAAAACAGTGAATTCAAGCAAAAAAATGAGGTGTGATTCAAAAGTCGGTCTTGTTCTGAAACGGGCTGAGAAAAAAGAAAAAATCAGCAGATTGTGTAAAGCGAAATAACTTTACGCAATCTGCTGAAGGAGTCAGCTATGCGGTATGTCGGATGGGAGATTTCTTGTCTGTTAATTCAAAAAAATGTGTCAGAAAAACCCCTCCATTGGTACTTTTTAAGGTCAACCCGACCTTCGCTGTCGGTTTCAACTCCTTCGCTTCTGAGCAGATCACCCTGTGCGTTTTTGCCACCGAAAGCAAAGCTGCCCGAAGTGTAACCTTCTCTGTTTACAACCCTGTGGCAGGGGATTATCATCGGCTCGGGGTTTACGTGAAGAGCGTAGCCTACCACTCTCGCCAACCTGGGATTGCCTGCAAGGGTCGCAATCTGCCCGTATGTGGCAACCTTTCCTTTGGGGATTTGCCTTACAATGTCATATATTAATCGAAAAGTGTTTTTATTTTCCATATAATGAAAACTCCATGTTATTTTTATTTGACTTTTTATAATAATTATAGTAACATAATCAATACATATGGCGCAAGTGTAAAATTTGCTTTTTAGCTTTTGCGGTCGGGGTGATTAATTAATGTTTGTTTTTGACTATATTATATGGGATTGGAACGGCACTTTGCTTGACGATATATCTGCTTCACTCAGTAGCGTTAACGATATGCTTGCCTTGCGAGGTATGCCCTCAATAAACATAGAGCGCTACCGTGAGTGTATCGGCACACCCATCCGTTGCTTCTATGAGCAGGTGTTTGATATGGAAAAGGAGGATTACACCTCTTTGCTTGCTGAGTATAATGCAGGGTATATCCGTCATCTGAGCGGTTGTTCGGTAGGTAAAGGTGCTCTTGAAGCGCTTGAATTCTTTGCCTCACAGGGGAGTGTTCAGGTTATTGTTTCCTCCTGTGAGCAGAACCAGTTGCTGAAAGGTGTGGCAAGCTACGGCTTGGGCAGTTATTTTGATGCCGTGCTCGGTGCGGATGACTTCCTTGCAGCAGGAAAAGTTGAAAGAGCCGAGAAATATCTGGCTGAAAAATCGAAAAAAAGCAGCCCGAAAATTCTCGTAATCGGTGATTTGCTCCATGATTTTGAGCTTGCAAAAGCGATTTTTGCCCACTGTGTAATCACAAAATCGGGGCACGAGGACTGGAAAAGGCTGGAAAAATCCGGCGTTGACACCGTTAATAATTTAACCGAATTGGTTGGTTTTATTGCCAAAAAACAGCAGAAACAAGGCTGAAAACGGTAATTTATGGCGCTTTTGTTGTTGTTCATGTTTTGTTCATACTTAATTTACAAACTGTTAAAAATATGACATCTTTTGCACAACAACTTATAATTATATTAATAGCGTAAAATATGCGCAATTTGTTTATGGTGTTAACAATTTGCGTGCTCCACCCGGCCGTGAGGCCGCGTAAATTTAATGGAGGTGTCTTTATGAAAAAAGCAAAACGCATTCTTGCTCTGCTTCTTGCAGTAGTATTGATTGCAACGGGTTCATCCGTAACCACCTTTGCTCTGAAGTACGACTACAAAACTCCGTATGCTGTTGTTAAAAACGGTCATACTACGGATATGTACTACTTCTCAGCCGAGCAGGGCGGTACCTATGTTATGGATCTTATTGATGAACTCGTGCCCACTCTTAATGACGGCATGGATATGAGAATTGAAGCTTCAATTTTCCTTGATGAGACCATTGCTTTAGGTCAAGGCTATGACGGCTTGCTCAGTTCGGTTTATGACCTTTGGAACGCAGGTCTTATCAATGCTGCAAAGACCCTTAACCTTGCAGGTGACCTTGAAAGACTTGTAGTTAACGCTTCAACTTGCAGAGACTATACAAGAAGAGGTCATGCTACAATTCCCGACATCAACTGCATCTACAACCTTCTGCTGTTCCTTAAGGAGAATCAGCTCGTTCTTGCAAACCTTATAAATGGTTCTTTTGACTTTGGTCTTCTCGGTTCCGATGGTCTTCTCTCTCTTTCGGTTATTCCCGAAGAGCTTGAAAACATCGATACTTTCCTTAAGCAGACTTTATGGGAGCTCCTTGCTGATATGGCAGGTAAGACCGAAGAAGAAATCGCAGCAGCAGCTGCAGCACAGTCGTGGGACATCGATGCTCTTCTTCAGGATATGATTAATTTCCTTCTCGGCGATTTGCTTCCCGGTGTTGAACTCAGCATCGACCTTAAAACAGCAAGCCTTTATGATGTTGTTAACAACCTTGTTGATGCTCTTCTCGGCAATATGCTTGCTCCCATGCTTACCGAGGTTATTGCTGAAGCATGTGACATCGTAGCTACCGAAGAATATCCCCTCGGCCACCCCGATGATATCAACAACGAAACCCTCGTTATGATTTCCGGTATTGTTGAGGACCTTGTTGCTCAGTACGTTGATCCTCCCGTATACGAGGGTGACGCTGCAACATACCCCATCGCAAAGATTAACAAGCTTCTCACTTGGTTCCTTGCAGAAGGCGGCATGAGCGCTTTCATCACCATTGATGACAACGGTATCGGCATTACCGATAACTTCATGTCCCTCCTCACCGATATTTCCAGACTTGCTATCCCCCTTGTTTACAACCTTGGCTTTGATAAGCTTCCCCAGAGTGAAATCTACACTCAGGAACAGCTTAACATCCCCGAAGGTCAGGAAGGCTACATCAGCCAGGATGCAGTTTGGGGTCAGCTTATTAAAATCGTTCTTTCCGACATCACAGACGGTTACTATTGCCCCCCCGAGGCTGATACCATCGTTGAAGTAGGCTCCTATGCTCTTGCTTCACTTTGCGCAAGAATTCTTCCTGAAAGAAACTTCTTCGATCAGCTTGATGCAAACTATGCAGAAGGCACATACAAAGATTACAACGGCGAAGTTGTTGAGCCTCTTGCATTTGAAACTCAGTATACCGCCAAGGTTAAGGTTGACGGTGTTCAGACAACCAGAACCTACACTGTTCCCCTTGCAGCAATCCAGATGGGTTACGAAATCGGTGTTTTCTTCCTTGACGGTATGATTGACTGTGACTTCACATCAGTTACCGCAACCGGTATGCAGGGCTTCGAGCAGTTCATCAAGGCTCTTCTTGACTGGGTTCTTACAAGATATACACCCATCATCGGTGACTCCTTCAACATCGAAACCAACTATCCCAACGCATCCGATGTATGGCTTATGTTTGACGAAGTTATCTTCTCGCTCATTCCCGCATCATGGCTTCCCGCAACAGTAGAATCCACTTTCGGCGGCGCTGTTTCACAGCCTGTTAAGTGTTCACTTGACCTTATCTGCAACTGGCTTCTTGATTCAGTTCTTAACCTTAACCTTCAGAAGCTTCTCAGCCTTCTC
>JAZSIQ010000010.1:0-4485 GCA_045533875.1 Acutalibacteraceae bacterium
GTCTTGAAAAGATACTTCTTGATATTGATAAAGCTATCAAAATTATACGAAACACCGATGAGGAAAGCGATGTTATTCCCAACCTTATGATAGGCTTCGGCATTGATAAAATCCAGGCCGAGTATGTTGCTGAAATCAAGCTGCGTCACCTTAACAGGGAGTACATCCTCAAACGCTTGCAGGATATCGAAAAGCTTGAAACCGCTATCAAGGATTTGGAGGATATACTCTCTACTCCGAAACGCATAAAGCAGATTATCGTTTTCGAGCTTAAAGAGGTTATTAAAAAATATGCAAAACCCAGAAAAACTGAGATTTATTATCCTTCCGATGAAGACGATGAACCCGTTGTTGAAGAATTACCCGACTATCCCGTTAATCTTTTCTTTACAAAAGAAGGCTATTTCAAAAAAATCACTCCTCTTTCCTTAAGAATGGGCGGTGAGCACAAGTTCAAGGAAGGAGACTTTATTTCCCAGAGCCTTGAATCCACCAACAACAAAGAGCTTCTGTTTTTCACCAATAAGTGTCAGGTTTACAAAACCAAGGCAAGCGCATTTGCTGACACCAAAGCAAGCTCAATGGGCGAATTTGTAGCCTCAAAGCTTGAAATGGAAGAAGGAGAAATCCCGGTATTCATGGTTGTCACAGACGATAAATATGCAGGCAACATCATGTTCTTCTTTGAAAACGGTAAGGCTGCAAAGGTTGAGCTTTCCGCTTACAGTACAAAAACAAACAGAAAGAAGCTCATCAAGGCTTATTCGGACAAATCTCCGCTTGCTGCCGCTGTCCAGCTTGATCAGGATAAGGAACTGGTTGTTATATCTTCCGCAGGAAGGCATCTGCTCATAAACACAGCAGTTATCAATTCCAAAACCACAAAAGACACAATCGGCGTGGGTGTTATGACTCTCAAAAAGGGTCAGCGAGTTATCACTGTACGTGATTACGTTCAAGGTGAATTTGCCAAGCCATACCGTTATAAATCAAAAAATCTGCCCGCAGCGGGTGCTCTTCTGAGCGTTGAAGACAGCGGCGAACAGCTTGTTCTTGAATAAAGCAGTATTTTTTTGTGTTTTAAATCAATTATTTTAAAAAAACACTTGCATTTGTCAAACGGTTGTGTTAAACTTCTACAAGTACAATTAATTTTATGGAGGTCATTACTAATGAGTTGGTATGAAATAGTAATCGGTATCGTTCTTATTCTTATTTCCATCGCAAGCGTTGGTCTTGTTCTTTTGCAGGAGAGCCGTACAGCAGGTCTTTCCGGTGCTATCGCAGGCGGCGCAGAAACTTTCCTTGGTAAAAACAAGGGTAAGTCCGTAGAAGAAAAGCTTGTTAAGTTCACAAAGATTTGCACCATCATCTTCTTTGTTCTCGCTCTTCTTTCAACTCTTGTTGTTCTCTTTTTCTAATATCTTATTAAAAATTAAGGCGGTCGTATGACCGCCTTTTTTTATTCTCCGAATTTTTTCCTGAGTTTTTCAAGCGCCTTTTTCTCAATTCTTGAAACATAAGAGCGAGATATATTAAGAAGCTTTGCTACCTCCCTCTGTGTGAGCGGTGCATCACCCGTAAGTCCGTAACGCAGGAATATTATTTCCCGCTCTCTTTCATCCTCAATTTCCGCAACGTACTTTCTTAGTTTTTCTATTTTAATTTTTAAATCTATATCATCTGCAACCGTATCCTCAGTGCATATAATATCCATCAAAGTCAGCGGATTTCCCTCGCTGTCAGTCTCTATAGGTTCACTTATAGACACATCCTGACCACTTTTCTTACGGCTGCGGAAAAACATAAGTATTTCATTCTCAACACACTTTGCAGCATAGGTGGCCAGGCGTACATTTTTATTGCTGTCAAACGAGTTTACCGCCTTTATCAGCCCTATTGTACCTATAGAAATCAGATCATCCTGCTCGGAATATGTAGAATAATACTTTTTTATTATGTGAGCAACGAGCCTCAGATTATGCTCAATAAGTTTGTCTCTTGCTTTAACATCACCGTTACTTTTAAAAGCGTTGAGCAGTTCTTTTTCTTCCGCTCCCGAGAGTGGGGGAGGGAACGAATTCTGATTCTGCAAATGCAGGGCAAAAAACAAAAAACCGCTTGATAATAACTCCATTAACAATGCAAACATACATTCACTCCTTTTTTTGAGTATATGTCAATTAACTAAATATAATACATAATATTTTATTAATATAATAAAGCTTGAAAAGACATAATTAATGGTGTATAATTATTAAAAATAATGGGAAAGGTTGACTGAAAATGAGTATCATCAAACTCGGAGCACAGCTTTACACTCTCAGAAACTACATAAAAACTTATGAGGACTGCGAGGAAACCTTCAAGTTTCTCAACAGTATCGGAATCAACGTTATTCAGATTTCAGGCATCGGTCCCATTGAGCCCGAAAAGGTAGCGTATCTTGTTGATAAATACAACATGGATGTTTGTTGCACTCATACAAGCTTTGACCGTATGAGGGAAGATCTTGATACAGTTATGAAAGAACACGAAATGCTTAATTGCAACACGCTCGGAATCGGCGGTATGCCTGAGCAGTACAGAGAAAACGCTGAAAGCATTGCTGAATTCATAAAAATCACTTCTGAAATCGGCAAGAGAATGCACGCTAACGGTATGCAGTTTGCCTACCATAACCATGCGTTTGAATTTGAAAAACTCGATAACGGCAGAAGGATTATGGATACCCTCATTGAGGATACCAAGCCCGAAGAATTCAACTTCATTGCCGACACATATTGGATGCAATACGGTGGTGTCAATCCCTGTGATTATATCGAGAAAATTGCCAACCGCATGAAGGTTTGCCATTTTAAAGATTACAAGATGGTTAAAAATACTCCCACCTTTGCCGAAATCGGCACCGGCAACCTCAACCTTGATGCAATTTATAACACTTGCAAAAGCACCGGCGTAAAATATATTGTTATCGAGCAGGATTTGTGCGAAATTGATCCCCGCGATTCCATGGCAATAAGCTATAAGAATCTTGTGGATATCGCCGCAAGGAACAATTGATTTTTTCGGAGAAATTCTTATGAATAAAACCTATACTCAGGAAGAATACTTTGCTTTGCTTGCCAAAAACCGTGCCCTTACCGAGGACTGTCTGCAGCTTATAAAGCTTTACCGTGACGCTGTAAACGAGGTTTCATCACTTACCGCCAAAAGGCTTGAAACTATCGAGCATCGCCTTGATTCAATTGATATAAAGCTTTCCGCCGTTTGCGGCGCTGTAAAGGTGGATATTGAGTCGCAGACTCACTCTCTCGCTCAAAACAGTGAGCGCTTACCTGAAATTACTTCAGATTCTTTTGCCAAGGCAGCCGACATGGCCGGAAATGCTATGGCAAAAGCTGAAGATTTTTCCCGGAGCTTTTCTGACAGCATTGGTGCAATTAAAAAAGATTTACTCAATGAAATCAAAGAAATACATGGCGATATTGAGAATCTTCGTGCTTCAGTCAATTAACGGTCAGCTTGTGTATATCTCAATCAACTGATGAAGCTGTTTTTCATCCTTTGCAATTATACCTGACAGGATTCTCTTATATTCTTCCTCAGGTAAACTGTTTGTTTGAATATCAAAAACTTCAACCGGTGCTGCATTTTCTGATGAATACACAGCAATTCTGCCTTCATAATCGGCTAACCTGTAAGTTATCGGCTCAGTTTTTTCATTTATCAAATCCGAATTGCCGCTGTTTTGCCTGTTCTGCGTGTAAGAAGAAGCGCCGAATACTACACCAACAACGCAACATGTCACAACAAGTTTCCTTATAGATTGGTTATGCATCACAGGCAACCCCCATTTTTAAGTTATAATTATATTTTCGCCTGTTATGTTTAAAATATACTTTGAAACATCAGCGATTTGAACGGAGGTCTACGAATGAGTAAGAAAAACACCAAAGCAACCAAACCAAGGAGTAAAGCTTTTATAGCCTTGCTTGCCGTTGCATGCGCAGCTTTCCTTACCGTTGTTTTTGTAGGTGGATACGTATTGTTTAACGTTCTTTCATCCACACATGATGAGGTTGTAATCAACCTTGAAGAATACAAAAAGAACCAGAACCAGACTTCCTTCGTTTATGCTTATGATGACGAGGGCAAAACAGTTGAGCTCGCAAGCCTTCACGGAGAAGAAAACCGCGTATGGGTTGAGCTTGACGATATCTCTCCCAATCTTCTTGATGCCTTTGTTGCTATTGAGGATATCAGATTCTACAAACACAACGGTGTTGACTGGAAACGAACAATAGGTGTTGTTGTTAAATTCGGATTCAGTCAGGGCGGTTCAACAATAACTCAACAGTTAATCAAAAATATAACAAACGAAAAAGACGTTACCTTTGTCAGAAAATTCAACGAAATTGTTTCCGCACTTAATCTTGAGAATTATTACGATAAACCCACTATTCTTGAAGCATACCTGAACAC
>JAZSIQ010000110.1:0-12322 GCA_045533875.1 Acutalibacteraceae bacterium
CCTTTGGAGATATTAACACCGTCATCCGAAAGAACTGTGTTATAGCCGTCGGGAAGGCTTTCTATATAGGCATCTATTCTTGCCGCCTTTGCTGCCGCCTTAACCTCCTGTATCGTTGCTTTTTCTCTTCCGTAAACAATATTATCGTATACTGTGCCGTGGAAAAGCCAGGTATCCTGCAACACCATGGTGAACGCAAGCCTTAAATCCGAGCGTTTAATTTTAAACGTAGGTATTGAGTCAATACGGATTTCACCGGATTGCGGATCATAGAATCTCATAAGAAGGTTGATAATTGTGGTTTTTCCCGCACCCGTAGGTCCTACGATTGCTACGGTTTTTCCTTTTGGTACAGTTACGCAAACATTTTTAAGAATTGTTTTTTCGGGAGTATATCCGAAGGTGATATTATCAAGCTCCGCATTGCCTTCAACTTCCTTTAATTTCTTTGCATCGGGCAAATCAAGCGGTTCGGGTTCTTCGTCCAATATGCGAAAAACACGTTCCGCTGCGGAAAATGCTGACTGAAATTCATGCAGGATATTTGAAAACTCATTTATGGGGCCTGCAAATTTACGGGAATACTGAACAAACTGTGCAACACCGCCGAGAGAGATAAATAACACTGATTCCGCCAGAACAGCTCCGCTTTGGGAATACATATACAAAATTCCGCCGAAGATTGCCACAAGTGCAATTGAAACATTGTTGATAAGGTTTATCGTCGGGAAAAGCAATGCAGCATTGTATTCCGCATTGTAGTAGGCATTCATGGCATCTTCATTGCGGTCATTGAAGCGCTCGGAAATAACATCCTGCTTTCCGTATGCTTCAATCGTTCTTGCGCCCGAAAGCATTTCCTCAGCATAACCGTTAAGCTCGCCGTATTTTTTTGACCTTGCACGGAACAAAGGGCGAACTTTCTTTGAACGGTAACGGGTAAACAACACCGAAACAGGAACGGTAAAAACAAAAATCAGAATCATGGGCTTTGAAATCTGCCACATAAAAATCAAAGAGCCGACAACGGTATAAACACTTGTCATAACCTGAACCAAATCATGTGAAAGCGTGGCGTTTATCGTGTCAATATCATAGGACAGATGGCTGATGATATCACCCGTAGGATGTGTATCAAAATACCCCACAGGCAAAGTATTGAGCTTTTCAAAAAGCTCTTTTCGCATTTTATAGGTTATTTTTTGGCTCAGATGAATCATAATCACCGCAAGAGCATAGGAAAGAATTGCAGAAAGCGCGTAGCAAACAATCATTTTGATAACATTTTCCCAAACAACGGAAAAATCAATGCCCCGTGCCGATTCGATTGCATCAATGGCAGCGCCCGAATAACGCGGACCGAGCAGAGAGAGCTGATTTGACAGCAACGTAAAAACAACAGCGGGAATAAACAAATGCCATTGATTGATTACATACCTGCCGAGTCTGAGCATAATGCCCTTGTTATCTCTTTTATGCAGGGAGTTGTTTTCTTTTATTTTATTATTCAACAAAGGCACCTCCCATCTGGGATTCGCTTATTTCACGGTATTCCGAACAGGTTTCAAGCAACTGTTCATGCTTGCCCTGACCGATGATTTTACCGTCATCTATAACAAGAATAAGGTCGCAGTTTTTGACCGAGCTTACTCTTTGCGCAACGGTAATAACGGTTGAAGCTGACATATTCTCATCAAGCGCACGGCGAAGATTTGCATCTGTTTTATAGTCAAGCGCAGACGATGAATCATCCAGAATCAGTATTTCGGGATTTGATGCAATTGCTCGGGAAATTAATATTCTTTGTCTTTGACCGCCCGAAAGATTTGTTCCTTTTGAAGAAAGTTTATGAGCATATCCGTCCGGAGCAGCGGTTATAAAATCGTGTGCCTGCGCAATTTTTGCGGCACGGATTATATCCTCTTTTGAAATATCTCTGCCGAAACGGATGTTTTCCTCAACAGTATCGGCATAAATGAAGTCATTCTGTAATGCAACGCCAAACATGGATGTCAGCTGTTCTCGGCTGTAAGAGGTTATGTTTTTGCCGTTTATTCTGATTTCACCTGATTCAGGCTCATAAAAACGCAGCAGAAGTTTTATGAACGTTGATTTTCCGCTGCCGGTAGCACCTATTATACCAAGCCTTTCGCCTTTTTTCAGCGAAAGAGATATATCATGAAGATTGTGCTTTTTGCCGAAATATGAAAAAGATACATTCTCAAAAGAAATGTGGATTCCTTCGGATTTTTCTGCATCTTCGGTTATGTTAAATTTATCGGGAGTATCAAGAACTTCAGCTATTCGGTTTGCAGAGGCGGCGCACTTTGTGTACATAACAAACATTCTAGAAAGTGACATCATCGCCATTGAAATAAGAGTAAAATACTGCATAAATGCAATAACTGTTGCAGACGATGATAAGCCCTCAGAAACTCTGAAAGCCGCAACGGCAACAACGGCAGCAATGCCCAAATTCATAAGCAGCGTCATCACGGGGTTAACTACGGCCATAACCGTACCGGCCCGTCTCTCCTGCTTTGACAACTCGGCATTCACCCTGTCATAGCGCCTGTTTTCATGCTCGTTTTTTGATAGCGCCTTGATAACCCTTATTCCCTGAACATCCTCTCTTGCAACTCTGACCATATTATCGGCTGATTTCTGCACTTTGGTGTAAAGAGGCACGCCCTTGCGTGAGATGCTGTAAACCGTTATAAAAATAACAGGCAAGGTGGCAATCATAACAAACGCCAGCGCTCTGTCCATAATAAGCGTAAGCGAAATTCCTCCGATAAGCAGAATAGGAGCTCTGACACCCATCCTCTGCATCATACCGATAAAATTATGCACATTATATGTATCGGTTGTTATGCGAGATTCAAGTGAAGGTATGGTAAAACTGTCGGTATCTGCTGAGGAGAGATAAAGCGTTTTGGCGAACAATTCTTTCCTCATTGCCTTTGAAAAATTTGTTGTAACTCTTGCAGCCATTCGGTTAGCCGTAATATTTCCAAGGCATGCAACAATGCTGAAAAACACCATAACTACACCGTAAAACACAATTTTGCCCACATTCAGTTCAACTATCACATTTTCCAGAATATGTGTTAAAATATACGGCAGAATAAGCTCTGCCATCGTTCCCGTAACCTTAATGATAAATCCGACAAACATCCGAAGCCTGAACGGCTTGAGGTAAAATAATATTCTTTTCATTTTACAGCTCCTGAACTATACTCTTTGCCTTGATTTCCATTCGATTTAAAACCGAGTGAAAAATCTCAAGTTCTTCTTTAGATATTCCTTCGGAAATACACTCGTTCCATTCCTTAGCTACGGTTCTGACCTCAGGCAGAATTTCAAGCAGTTTATCGGTAGGATAAACAAGAAACTGACGCTTGTCGTCGGGGTTTGGCGTTCTGATTATATACCCGCAATTTTCAAGATGACTGAGAGTCCTGGCAACGGTGCTTTTATTAAGGCACATTTCACGGGTCAACTCTTCCTGCGAACGTCCGGGAGTCTTTGAAATAATCAGTATAAAAGCGTGATGACAAGCGCAGATTCCGTCTGCTTTCAGCTTTTCACTTCTGTATGTAGCCTGACAGCGGCTTATACTGTTTAAACTTTTCATTATTCCTCGCATAAAAGCCTCCATAATCGTTGCACACGCAACAGTTGTTTGTGCAACAATTATACTGCGAGTCTTATTATGTGTCAAGAAGCATCCCTGCTTTGCAACCGTATCTTGACAATAATCATAAAAATCTTTACAATAAAAATACTGAATAAGGAGAATAAACAATATGAAAAATATTACAGAACACATCCGTCAAAGAAGAAGCGTACGCAACTTTGACGGCAGAATTCTTGATGAAAACACAAAAGAAAAGCTTTTGAAATTTACGGAGAATATCGAAAACCCCTTTAATATTCCTGTAACATTCAAATTGATGCAAGCAAAAGAGCACGGGCTGAATTGTCCCGTTGTAAGCGGTACAGATTTGTATTTGGGCGGAAAAATCAAATGCCTGCCGAATGCCAATGTTGCCTTCGGATATTCCTTTGAAGTGCTGGTACTGTATGCTCAATCTCTCGGAATCGGGACAGTTTGGCTTGGCGGCACAATGAACCGTGCAGCCTATGAGCAGGCAATGGAGCTTGAAGAAGACGAGATGATGCCTTGTGCCACTCCCGTTGGCTATACAGCAAAGAGAATGTCTGTGCGTGAGATTATGATGAGAAAGGCAATTAAAGCTGACGAACGTCTGCCCTTTGAGGATTTGTTTTTTGACGGTTCGTTTGACACTCCTCTGACAAAAGAAAAAGCCGGCAAATTTGCCGAGCCTTTGGAAATGGTTCGTCTTGCTCCCTCTGCCGTAAACAAGCAGCCGTGGCGTGTTGTTGTAGCAGATAATTCCGTTCACTTTTATCTCAAACGCAGTTTGGGCAGCAGCCACGAAGAAAAACCGGATATGCAGAAAGTCGACCTCGGCATAGCGCTCTGTCATTTTGCTCTTGCCGCAAAGGAAAATGATTTAAGCATAGAGCTTCTGCAAAAGGATCCAAAACTTGCAACAACCCCTGAGTTTGAGTATATTGCAACCTATGTGCTTGAATGAATAGACTGACGGCAGCATTTCGGCAACAAAAAATCGGATGGCCCGTAATTTGCGGATAATTCAGATTATACCGATAGCTCCTGCCAAATCATCTATACAAATATGTTTAGAGATAAGTTTCAGGGAGCGAGAGGGAATAACAGAGAATAATATCAATACGCTACGGAGGAATGTAAATATGATGACGATTACATATCTTGCAAGGACCGGAATCTATGTAAACATGACCAATCGATGCCCCTGTGACTGCACCTTCTGCCTACGGCACAACCGCGACAATATATTTGACTCTGATTCCCTGTGGCTCGAGCGGGAGCCAACGGTAGAAGAGGTGTGCAGCAGCATTGACACCTGGGATCTCACAAAATATGACGAGGTAGTCTTTTGCGGTTACGGAGAGCCTACGGAGCGTCTTGATGACTTATTGAAAGTAGCGGCATACATTAAATCAAAAAGCAATATCAAAATCCGCATAAACACAAACGGTCTTGCCGATCTTATTTGGAACGAAAAAACAGCACCAAAGCTGAAAGGACTTATTGATACTGTATCAATAAGTTTGAATGCCACCAATAAAGAGGATTATTTAAAGACCGTCCGCCCGAAATTCGGCGTTGATTCCTACGATGCCATGCTCAGATTTGCTAAGGACTGTACAGACTATGTACCCAATGTCATCATGACGGTAGTAGATGTTGTAACCTCAAAAGAAGAACAGGAGCTCTGCCGCAGGATCTGCGAATCCGTTGGAGCAACGCTTCGTATCCGCCCCTACGAAAGCTAATAATAGCAAACCTATCAACCTTACATACTGATAATCGGCAGGGAGATTTATTTCTCTCTGCCGTTATTTTTTCATCGGCAAACTATCGTTACAACAACATAATACAGTCTGATCAGAAGAACAAAATATATTAACACCTGCTCTGTTTCAATTTTATCACCCAGAGACACTGTTTAATTATACATTTACTCGCAACTCTTTTATAACAAGTTTTTAATTAAATGAACAGGTAAATCTGATTAAAAATCACATTGTCAACGAAGCAACCGAAATGCTTGACCGATTGATTGAACAAACAGCAAAAGCCGACGGATTTAACCCCGTCGGCTTTGCCTTTGTAAGATTAAATTTTAGGAGTAATTGTAAGCTCAGGGAAGAGCCAATTAAGAGAAATAATATAGATTAGCTTATGAACGATGTTTCCGATGAAAACTATTATATTATAGAAAACCTTGCCGAAGAACGAGGTGTGCTGAGCTTCTTCTGTCTGCGTAAGACTGCAATGAGCGCATTCTCTTGATTTTGTGCCGTTGCAGAATGCCTTTGCATCTTCGTTATATTCCCATTCGCTCCATTCGTGGTTGAGGGTTTCCTTAGCCGAACAACCTTCCCTCTTGCATACTCTTGAATGAGTTTCGCCGTTTGCATCGGCTGTCCATTCACCCCAATCATGACCGAGCGCATCGGTATAAGCATCAATATATGTGTGTTTACAATCATCACAAATATATGTAGTATGCCCACCTTCGGTACAGGTTGAAGCTGTTACGGTTGCAACATAATTGCAATTTGCCGACTCCGTAAATCCGCACTTATAGCAATCTCTTGAATGAGTGCCGTCATTGTTTGTTCTCCAAGATGTATATGAGTGCTCATGAAGCTCAAAAGTTTTACTTTCAAGGGCTGCATTGCAGATTGAGCAATATTTTGTCATCTGACCGTCATGGTCTGCCGTTGCTTCAAAGTCAACCTTCCATACACCGTCATCATGACCGTTTTTTGCAATTTCCTGAGTTTCTACAGCTTCGTGACAATCCGAGCAGTAAACTGTTTTTTCGCCAACTGAAATACAGGAGGGAAGAATTGTTGTTACCGCATAAGTGTCGCCGTGACCGCTCTTTTCGATCTGCTCGGTTGCATAAGCCGCACCGCAGATTGAACAGAAGAGGCTCTTTTCGCCGTTTTGTGTGCAAGTGGGTTCTCTTGTTATGCTTTCATAACCGAACTCATGTGTGTGAAGCTCAAATTCCTTTGATTCAAGAAGCTCATCGCACTTTGAACAATAACGTGTCATCTGACCGTTATGGTCGGGAGTTGCTTCAAAGTCAACCTTCCACACACCGTCATCGTGACCGGTTGCGGCAACTGTAACAACGCTCAGTTTCATACCGCAGTCTACGCAATATGTTACCTTTTCACCGTCTGTGGTGCAAGTAGGCTGAACTGTAATAAGGGTAATCTCTTCTCCGTGACCTGTTGCAGGAATAACTTCGGTTTCATAGCATACATTGCAGATTGAGCAGAACTTGCCCCTAAGACCGTCAACGGTGCAGGTTGCAGGCCTGATAACCTCTTCATAACCGAGTACATGCTCATGGACCGCAAATTCCTTAGTTTCAAGAACAGCGCCACAGATAGAGCAGTAACGGCTCATCTGACCGTCATGGTCAACGGTTGCTTCAAAATCAATCTTCCATACGCCGTCATCATGTCCGAGAGCATCAACCTCTCTTGCATCAATGATTGTATCACAAGCTGTACAAATGCAGATTTCTTCGCCTGCCTGAGTGCATGTGGGAGCAACTGATGCAATCCATATACCTTCGCCGTGACCCTTTGCCGGAATTGTGTTTGTTCCGACAAGCATACCGCAGTCTGTACAGTAGAGTTTTTCTTCGCCGTCTGATGTGCAGGTGGGCGCAACGGAAATAACGGCAGTTGTTGCACCGTGACCGCTCTTTTCAATCTGCTCTGTTGCATACATCTTGTTGCATATTGAGCAGAAAAGGCTCTTTTCACCGTTTTCGGTGCAGGTGGGCTCTCTTGTTATGCTTTCATAGCCAAACTGATGTGTGTGAAGGTCAAATTCCTTTGTTTCAAGAATTTCATTGCATTTTGTGCAGTAACGGCTCATCTGACCGTTATGGTCTGCCGTTGCTTCAAAATCAACCTTCCATACGCCTTCATCATGACCTGTTGCAGAAATTGCCGAAGATGAAATCGTTGCGTTGCAGATACCGCAGATTTCGGTTATGCTGCCGTCTGCGGTGCAGGTTGCGGGAGTTGTGATTCTGACGGGAGTATGCGGAGCCTTTTCAAGTTTCTGAACATTCATCTGAAGTCCGCATACAGAACAGCTCTGCACCTGCTCGCCTTCGATAAAGCAGGTTGCGGGAATTGTTGTTTTCCATTCTCCGGCCGTACACACATGATTCTGACCGGTCTTTGTTACGGAAACCTTGATTATCGGAGTATCAACATTTTCAGAAACAGAATCATAAAGAGTATCATCAACCGTAAACTTAAGATAATACTCACCAAGCTCATTTGCGGTAAGCACCTGATAGTTTGAAACATTGCTCAAAGTCACGCCTGTAACAGACGAAGCATCATTTCCGTTTTCATCGCTGAGTGACCAGCTTCCGCTGAAAGAAACATAACCGTAATAAGGAATGTTGTACTTATTGAAGCCTTCGGTGGAAACGGTATTTAAATCAAGCTTTCCGCCGGGAGCAAGAGTATATGCACCGCTGCCGACTACTCTTACGCTTGCAAGCTCATAAAGAGGCTCTATTGCGGTAATATCTGTTTTCACACCCGATGCAATAACCGACAAAGTTGCGCCTGCAGCAGACAGAGGAATGTTGGTGTTCAGCCATTCAACAGAATTCAGGACCTTGCCGAAGCCGTTTGCCGGAGAAGCTTCCGTTACCGACGGCCAATCAACAGCTTCAATTGCAGTTCTGCCCGTTTGTGCATTATAAGAATAAACCTTCTGGCTTTTCTCAAATGTAGTTTCATTCTTATGCTCAACCGCACGTTCATAGAGATTATCTGTTGCAGTTAAGCCTTCCACACTCGTTTCAGAGCCGAAAACGGTGCACAAGCTGCCCATGGGCGTTAAAATATTAGAGATAACCATACCGCTCATTGAAAACATTGCAACTTTATATGTTACATAAACGGGGCAATCGTAATCAAACACGCTTTCAATATCGCTGGGCTTCTGAGTTATGCCAAGCTTTGTGTGCGCAGGCAAAACCACCTCGGCCGTAGATGACATCGATGTTTCCTTTGATAACGAATTTGTCTCGCCGTAAGCGGTGGCAACGGTCTCGGCAGTTGAGAAATTTATGGAAATAGTTTCTTCTGCGCTGAAAATTTCAGGTACTGAAACAGAAAGCTTGGTTGAACTTCCCGCATCGGTTCCGTATGTATATGAACTTGAAGATTCCATTGAGTTTGAAACCGAAACGGATGAAGTTTCGGAAAAAGATACGGAAACCGAGCTGTCGGAATAAGACGGGTTTGTTGCGTAGGTTGTATAGCCTGCACCGTCAGAGGTTGAATTATACTCTACACCCGGAACACCGTTTTCTGCCGCATTCTTTACAGAACCGTACCCTTCGGCTGCGGTTATATATTCAACACCGTCCTCAGCCAACGGAATAACCTGAAAATCATAGAATGCCAAGCCAAAAGATGAAAGCGAGCTTGAAAGATTAACCTTATCATAATTAACACCGGTTGCAACAACGCCGATTACTGTTTGACGTTGGGTGCTGCCAAGGTATTCAAAACCGTTTTCGCTGCCTGTGATTTTTTTAAGAATTTCTGTATCATTTAAATTATTACAATTTTTTTTGATTTGAGAAACCATTTCTCCCTGCACGGCATTAAGCGATGAAAAATATGTGAGGCCGGTTGAATATGCATAGCTTTCGGTGCCTGTTTCACCGGTTGAAAATCCGCTGCCTGAACTTAAAACATCGGTTAAGATCATATCACCGTCTGCACCATCGGAATTATTGGCATACAGCTCATCGAAATTATTCGTGACCGCATCAGCCTGATATCCGATGCCGTTTCCGCCGCTCTTAAAAACAGCCGAGGCAACATTAGCCCAGCTTTTTGCAGGCGAGATTCCGTTATATTCTGCTGTTAAAATTCTTTCATAAAATTCATCATCGTCACCAACAGAATCAACAAGTGCACTTCCGTCGTCGACAGCATAATAAATCTTACCGTCATCTGCTCTTACAAGTTTAATTCCTGTTCTGTTGCCGCCTTCAATGAAATATTCAACCGAAGCTGCTGCAGACACCATTCCGAGGCTTAAAACACTTGTAAGCACAAGCGCACAGCATAGAACAACAGAAATAATTGCTTTAAATTTGCTTTTCATAAATTATACCTCCCGACAAAATGACTGTTTTTACGGTTCAACTATGTTGAATTCGGCATTTGCAGAAACATCAAACTGATTGAGGTTGTCAACAATAAGCTCCAGTTTTGAAGCATCGCCCTCAAGCTTCATTGCAGCGCTGATTTTTGCCATATCACGCTGAAGAATAAGAGCAAGCGCATTCTTTTGGCAGGTTATTGTTAAATCAGGCGAAGCGGCTGATGCATTTGCCGCCTGAAGCAATGCGCCGTTGTTAAAGCGAAGCATTATTTTCTCATTTGTATCCGTAAGATTAACATTGATTATGAAATCCTCGCCCGACATTGTGTGTTTGTCAAGCAGAATTCCTACATAATCAAAAATCATTTCGGCAGTCATATTTTTGAGAATGCTGCCGTCACTGAGTGCGTTATCTCCCTTTTTAGCGGCATTTCCGCTGCGAAGCTCAAGCGCCGCCGAAAGATAAGCGTTTCTCCATGTGCCCGATTCTGCCTGATAGCCGAGCTGCTCAAGCGCATCGGCGCACAGAAGCCTTGCGGCGGTATTCTCAGGGTTGGCGTAAACTATTACATTTGTAACCTCTGCAACCCACTGATACTCACCCTTATCAAAATCCTCCTTGGCTTTTTTAAGCACCTTATCGGTATTGCCGAGGTATTCCACCCATTTCCTTGCGCTTTCCGTGGGTTCAAGAGGATTGAGATTTACGGGGTTTGCATCATACCAGCCCATATACTTCTGATAAACAGCTTTGGAATTGTGAGCTACCGTGCCGTAATACTGGCGGGTGTACCAATTCTTCGCAAGCTCTTCGGGAAGCTCAATCATATTCGATATTTCATCCGATGTGTAGCCCTGATTAATATATGTAAGCGTCTGGTCGTTGATAAACTTATATACTGCCGCAGTATCGGCAAGATAGTCATTTACGAATTCATTTCCCCAATGCGGCCAGTTATGCGATTGGAAAGTCACTTCAGCCTCGCTGCCGTAAAGAGCTGCCGCTTCGGCTATGTATTTTGCCCAGGCGTTTCCGTCACGAATCTGCGCACCTCTGAGGGTATAAAGATTATGCAGCGTTGCCGTACAGTTTTCGGCCATCCAAAGGGCTTTCATTTCAGGGAACCATATATTCATTTCGGCAGGTGCTTCCGTGCCCGGTGTCATCTGGAATTCCATTGTAACTCCGTCTATTGTGTATGTTTCACCGGTTGCTTTGATTTCGTATGTCGGAGTTATGAATGAAACAGTACCTGTTGACTGCCCCATTCCTATACCCATCGCCATTTTGCCCGTTTCAGACTGTTCAAGAAAAACGCCGTATTGATATGATGCTCTTCTGCCCATGCCCTTGCCCGCATAAACATTTTCGCTTACAGCGTGCTCGGTAAAATGCTCGGGAACGATTATGGGAATGAGTCCGCTCGCAAGCTGTTCTTCAAGAGAAAGCAAACTGTCCGCCGCCATATCATCGGTCATCAGCCCCTTGATTCCGCCGTAATGGTCAACATGCGGGTGAGAAATTATAACCGCTTTAACGGGAAGCTTACCGAGGTTTTTCTCAACAAGCTGCATTGCCGCCTGAGTACATTCAACGCTCATAAGAGGGTCAAAAACAATCCATCCGCTGTCACTCCTGATGAGCGTAAGATTAGCCATATCGTAGCCTCTTACCTGATATATGTTTTCACACACCTCAAAAAGACCGTAAGCATGATTATTCTTTGTATTTTCCCAAAGGCTCGGATTTACGGTGTCGGGACATTCGGTATAATTGTCAACAAAGCTGTATGCCTTCTGACTCCAGATAACTCTGCCGTTTTCATCCTTGATTTCAAGCTCTTCAGGGGCATCTATAAGCCCTCTCGTTGCAAATTCATACTCTGTTTCATTCCCAAAATCAAGCAACGAATACAAACCGGAATTAACCTCAACGGTATGTTCTGTTGCTTTTTTTGCTTCTGCCGTCAGACCAAGCTGCGAAACAATATCGGTATTATAATCTGAACCGCATGCTGCAAAAGATAACAACATTACACCCGAAAACAAAATAACTAGAAATTTTTTCATTATTCTGACCTCACGGATTTTAAATTGATTATGATTTGTACATTCATTAATAATGCGCCTTGCCGCATTCGCAAACAGGACTTATGCCGAAAACGCTGTGGAAGAAGTTCGCAATTCTCCAAATTATGCTCCAGAACCAATGGTCGCTGTGGCAGATATGTGAGCATGTTTCTTCATCATAGATGTTTTCTTTACCGCAAAGGTCGCAGATTTCGTCAAAGTTTTCATCAATATGATATCCTTCATCAAGAGGTAATTCTTCGTGACCGTATATAAATTTTTCGCAATCGTTACAGTAAAGTCCGTAGGTATATCCATGCTCCGTGCAATTTGAATATACGCCCTCAACGAACTCAATGTTATGCTCGCTGCCGTCTTCAGTGGTGTGAATTATGCGATTAAGATTAACACTGAAAGCACCTACGGTGTAGCAGTTAT
>JAZSIQ010000140.1:0-4313 GCA_045533875.1 Acutalibacteraceae bacterium
GTTCCGGTAATAATTCTTACCATATTGTAAAGGAAGCCGTTCGCTTCAATCCGAAAGATGACCTCGTCGCCCTTTCTTTCAACCCCTGCAGCCATCACCGTTCTGGTGTTATCCTCAACGCTGCTGCCCGAGGCACAAAAGGAAGTGAAATCATAAGTGCCTATGAACTGCTTTGCACATTCATCAAGCATTTTTTCATCAATCGGGTATTTATAGTGCCATGCGTATCCGTGCAAAAACGGAGAACGTACGGGAGAATTGTGTATGCGGTAAATATATTCTTTTGATTTACAGTCATACCTCGCATGGAATTCATACGGCACCTCGCGGCACGAAAGCACGGAAATGTCAAACGGCAGCACCGCATTGAGCGCCGTTTGAAGCTTATCGCAAGGCATTGAATGCTCTGTTCTGACATTGCAGCAGAACATATTTGCATGAACTCCCGCATCCGTGCGCGAACAACCTACTACATTATCTCTTTTTTGACAAATCTGCTCCCACGCATCCTGCAACGTTTGCTGAACGCTCGGCGCATTCGCCTGCACCTGCCAACCGTGGTATGCTCTTCCGTCATAAGAAAGAGTCAGCAGCACATTTCTCATCCGCGCACCTCCTTTGCGATTATATTACTGCATCAAAATAAATATTAAGAGCTATTATTCCGCCTGCGAGCACGCAAACTACTGCGCACGCAACAAAATCCGAAGCCCTCAGCTTCATTTGCTTCATCCTTGTTCTGCCCTCGCCGCCTGTATAGCCTCGGCAGGTCATGGCAAAAGCAAGCTCATACGCCCTGCGGAAGGATGATATCATAAGAGGAATAAAAATAGGAATAAGAGCCTTTGCTCTTGCTACTATTCCGCCCGTCTCAAGGTCGGCGCCTCTTGCCTTCTGCGCATTCATTATGCGGTTTATCTCCTCAATAAGAGTGGGGATAAAGCGCAGAGCCAGAGTCATCATCATGGCAAGCGTATGCACCTTGATTTTAAACACCTTGAGCGGAGAAAGCAACCTCTCCAACGCATCGGTAAGCAAGGTAGGCGTTGTAGTGTAAGTGAGCAGAGAGCTCAGCACAACAAGACTTACGATTCTTATTGCCATAAAAATTGCGGTATTCACACCTTCTTCGGTTATCTCAATAAACTTCCATTTAAAATAGGTGTCACCACCAGTTGTGTAGAAGATATTGAGAACAGCAGTAAAGATAAGAATAATGATTATGGGCTTTAAGCTTTTGAGCACCATTTTGGCAGGCACACGGGATAAAAGCGTTGCCGCAACGGTGAAAACAACCATCAGACCAAGCGAAAAAAAGTTTTTGCAAAGGAAAATAGCAACTATTGATGCAAAGGTAAGCACAAGCTTCATCCTTGCATCCATTCTGTGCAATACGGAATTACCCGAATAATACTGACCTATGGTAATATCGCTTATCATCTTGCTTTTCCCCCTTCCATAAGTCTTTTTATGTGGGGAACTGCCTGCTCAACCGTATAAACATCCTTGGGCACATCATAGCCCCTTTCCCTGAGCATAAGGAAAATCCGTGTTATCTCAGGAACATTAAGCCCCATTGCGGTAAGCTCATCGCCTCTTGAGAAAACCTCCTCAACGCTTCCCGCCATGGCTATTTCAGCCTGATTTATAACAATAACCCTGTCTGCAAGATAGGCAACATCCTCCATGCTGTGGGAAACAAATATAACTGTGCAACCCGTTTGCTCTCGGTAACTTTTTATCATTTCAATAAGCTGCTTGCGTGCATAAGGGTCAAGCCCTGCCGCAGGCTCATCAAACACGAGCACCTGAGGTTGCATGGACATAACACCCGCTATGGCAGCCCTGCGTTTTTCACCGCCGGACAAATCAAAGGGTGATTTGTCAAGATGTTCAGGCTTTACGCCCGCAAGCTGTGCCGCCGTGTAAACACGGCGCTTTACCTCTTCATCGTCAAGCTTCATGTTTTTGGGGCCAAAGGCTATATCCTTAAAAACCGTATCTTCAAAAAGCTGATACTCGGGATACTGAAAGCAAAGACCCACCTTGAATCTTGACTCTCTGAGCGTTTCTTTGCTTTGCCATATATCCTTACCGTCCACCAAAACCTTGCCCTCATCAGGTTTGAGCAAGCCGTTGAAATGGGATATCAAGGTGCTTTTACCCGAGCCTGTGTGACCGATAATGGCAACAAGCTCACCCTTTTCAATTTTCAGGTTTGCATTTTTTATTGCGGCAACCTCGTTGGGAGTGCCTTTGTAATAATAGTGACTGAGTCCTGTAATTTCAATAGCAGAAGTCATTTCGCACCTCCGCAAATTCTGTCTATGACATCAACACACTGCTGTGCATTGAGAACATTCTCTTTAATTGAAAGCGCTGCGCAAAGAGCGGTTGACTGAGGCACATCAAGCCCGTAGGCACGCACTTTTTCTATATCTGAAAATACCTGCTGAGGAGTACCGTCCATAACAACCTCGCCGCTGCTCATCACGACCACTCTGTCAGCTTCAACGGCTTCGTCCATAAAATGAGTAACCATTATAACGGTTATTCCAAGCTCCTTATTAAGGCGCTTTACGGTCTGCAAAACTTCTGCCCTGCCTAAAGGGTCAAGCATGGCGGTAGGCTCGTCAAGCACAATGCAATCTGTTTGCATTGCAAGCACCCCCGCAATGGCTACCCTCTGCTTCTGACCGCCTGACAGATTGTGGGGCTGCCTTAAGCGGTATTCATACATATTTACGCTTTTAAGAGCCTCATCCACTCTGCGGCGGATTTCCTTTGGCTCTATGCCGAGATTCTCAGGGCCGAAAGCCACATCATCCTCAACAATAGTTGCAACAATCTGATTGTCGGGATTCTGAAAAACCATACCCACCTTGCGGCGGATTTTATCTGCATTTTCTTCAACGCGGGTATTCATGCCTTCAACAACCACGTCACCCTCATACGGCTCATAAATTGCATTGCAGAGCTTTGCAAGGGTGCTTTTGCCTGAGCCGTTTCGCCCAAGCACCGCCACAAACTCACCCCGGTTAATTGCAAGGTTTACGCCTTTCACGGCAGGCTTAGGCAACGCCTCGGTTTCGTTATCCTCGGCATCATATATAAAGGTTACATTATTAAATTCAATAATCTTTTCGTCCATAAATCATCCCTGAAATCATTGAGATATTTTTTCGCCGCATACGGCGCAGGATATACCGTTTGAAAGGCTGTAGCTGCCGCAATGGGTGCAGTAATACATTTCGTCCTCAGATTCATCAGGAGCATCCTCATACAAATCGGGATCCTCTTCCTGCTCAAAAGACCGAGTTTGTTCTTCTTCAGAGTATTCCTCGGGAATATCATCCTGCAAAGCACGCTTCCTTGCAAGCCTATCCTTTATATACATCACAGTTAAAAACACAGCCGCCGCAACAGAGGCGAGCGCTGCCGCCGCCAATAACAACGATTTTGTGTTGAATGCCATTACACCCCACACAACTCCAAAAGCCAGGAAGGCCAAAGCCATAATAATCATAAAAAACATAAGAATTGCTCCTAATTCCGATCACGGCAGCTCCTTGCCGCAGTCCTTGCAGAATTTATAATCCTCTTCATTCTTTGCGCCGCAATACGGACAGTATCTGCCTTTTGCAGGAGTTTCGCTGCGTTTTTCAATACCAAAGCGTTCATTGAAAGGATCGGATTCTTCGTCCTCGTCAACAATGTCATACTGGGAATATCTGTTTTTCCCCGTAGCATTTTTAAAATTATATACAGCGTTAATAACCGCAACTGCAATAAACAGCAGTCCGAACGGAATCATAATAAAAGCATCCATAGCAACGGCAATACCCATCCACAACACACCGAAAACAATGCCGATAATATTGAATATTCCGCCCATAAAAGACGGGCCTCTGCCGGGTTTTATGCTTTTCATTTCTTAACTCCCTTTCCCAGCCACATTGCACTCGCACCGCACGGAAGGACTCTACCGGGCTTTGATGATACGGGTAATCCGATTTCATCGCTGCTTGTTGAGCCGCCGAATTTATTGGCAACCGTTTCGCCAAGGATATACTCCATAACAGACGGCGAAAGCCCTGTGGTGTAAGAATTTACAAGCATCATCAGCGCATCCTGCGACAAAAGCTGAGAGCAGCTTTCAACAAAGGAATAAACCTCGTTTTCCAGCTTCCACACTTCGCCGCCGGGTCCTCTGCCGTATGACGGAGGATCCATAATGATAATGTCATAAGTATTGCCTCTGCGGATTTCCTTCTGAACAAATTTTATGCAGTCATCAACAAGCCAGCGCACGG
>JAZSIQ010000119.1:0-4655 GCA_045533875.1 Acutalibacteraceae bacterium
CCCACATCGTAAGGGGACTTGATTACTATACAAGAACTGTTTTTGAGTTCGTTTCCACCTCAATCGGTGCTCAGGGCACCGTTTGCGGCGGCGGAAGATATGACGGCCTTGTTGAAGAGCTCGGCGGCAGCCACACTCCCTCGCTCGGCTTCGGTATGGGCGTTGGCAGACTTCTCATGGTTATGGAAGCTCAGGGAATAAAGCTTCCGGAAGCCCCTGCCTGTGAGCTTTACATTGCTCCCATGGGCGAAAGGGCAAGCCTCGAGGCGGCTAAGCTTACAAGCGACCTGAGGGCTCAGGGCGTCAGCGCACAGTTTGACGTAGTGGGTCGCTCCGTCAAGGCGCAGATGAAGTTTGCTGACAAGCTCGGTGCAAGGTACACTCTTGTGCTCGGCGATTCCGAGGTTGACAGCGGCACGGTTACCGTTAAGGATATGCGAGGCGGCGAAAGCTTTGAGATGAAGCTTGAAACTCTCGCAGAGGATTTTATGAATTTCACCGTTCAGCAGAGCGTAAAAGAGATGCAGGATTCCTTCGGCTCGGCGGAAGGGCTTGAGAATTTTGATTTTTCATCGCTTACGGGCGGCTTGTTTTGAAAGGATTGATTAACTATGGATATGATGACAGGACTTAAGCGTACCGATTACTGCGGCGCTCTCAGAGCCTCCGATATCGGTAAAACTGTTACGGTTGCCGGCTGGGTTCAGCGCAGACGTGACCTTGGCGCTCTTATCTTCATTGATTTGCGTGACAGAGAGGGCATAGTTCAGCTTGCATTTGATGAGAACACCGAAAAGAGCATCTTTGAAAAAGCTGCCGATGCACGCAGCGAGTACGTTCTTATGGCTCAGGGCGAGGTGCGTGAGCGCAGCGCAAAGAATGCTGACCTTCCCACAGGCGATATCGAAATCGCAGTTTCTGACCTTCGCATAATCGCAAAGAGCGAAACTCCTCCCTTTGAGATTATCGACGGCTGCCAGACCGCAGAGCTTACAAGGCTCAAGTACCGTTACCTTGACTTAAGACGTCCCGAGCTGCAGAAGAATATCTTCATGCGCCACAAGATTACAAAAATCACCAGAGATTACTTTGACGAAAACGGCTTTATCGAGCTTGAAACTCCCATGCTTATCAGGTCCACTCCTGAAGGCGCAAGAGACTTCCTTGTTCCCAGCCGTATCCATAAGGGCACTTTCTATGCTCTTCCCCAGTCTCCCCAGCTTTACAAGCAGCTTTCCATGGTTGCAGGCTTTGACAGATACATGCAGATTGCCCGCTGCTTCAGAGATGAGGATTTAAGAGCTGACCGTCAGCCCGAATTCACTCAGATTGACCTCGAAATGTCCTTTGTTGACGTTGAGGACGTGCTTGCAATCGGTGAGGGATATATGCAGAGAGTTTTCAAGGATGCTCTCGGCATTGACATTCCTCTGCCCCTTCCCAGACTCACCTTCAAGGATGCCATGGAGCGCTACGGAAGCGATAAGCCCGATACACGCTACGGCATGGAAATCTGCGATTTGAGCGAGGTTGTAAAGGACTGCGGCTTTGGAGTGTTCACCTCGGCTATCGAGGGCGGCGGAAGCGTACGTGCAATTACCGCAAAGAACGCTTTCGGCACTCTTACAAGAAAAGAAGTTGACAAGCTTACCGAAATGGTAAGAGGCATAGGCGCAAAGGGCCTTGCCTGGGCAAGAATTGCCGAAGACGGCGCAGTAAGTTCCTCCTTTGCAAAGTTCCTCACCGAGGACGAAATGAAGGCTCTGCTTGCAAAGTGTGAAGCAGAAAACGGTGACGTTGTTCTTATTATCGGCGACGTTAAGAATTCCGTTGTTCTCTCTGTTCTCGGCGCACTTCGTCAGGAGGTTGCAAAGAAGCTTGATATAATTCCTCAGGGTCAGTACAATCTGCTCTGGATTACCGAATTCCCCTTCTTTGATTGGGATGAGGAGCTCGGTCAGTTTGTTGCAATGCATCATCCTTTCACTTCTCCCATGGATGAATGCCTTGATTACCTTGAAACCGACAAGGCGAAGGTAAGAGCAAAGGCTTATGACCTTGTTCTCAACGGTATTGAGCTTTGCTCAGGCTCCATCAGAATCACCAACCCCGAGCTTCAGCAGCGTATGTTTGCGCTTCTCGGTCTGAGTGATGAAGAGGCAAATGCAAAGTTCGGCTTCCTTATCAACGCATTCAAATACGGTGCTCCTCCCCACGGCGGTATGGGCATCGGACTTGACAGACTCATTATGCAGATGCTTGAGTGTGACAGCCTCAGGGACGTAATCGCATTCCCGAAGGTACAGAATGCAAGCGAGCCCATGACTCAGTGCCCCTCAGAGGTTGATGCGCTTCAGCTTGAGGAGCTCGGCATTGCTCACATCAAGGAAGAAAAATCAGAATAAAAGCAAAGAACGGTTTGCTCTGTTACGGAGCAGACCGTTTTTTATTGCGGAGCAACAAGGTTCCCGAACGCAACGAGTGAGGGGTTCTTATTAAATTTATATAAAATATATACAAAAAAGCCCTTTTCAAATCAGAAACAGTGGTGTATAATGATTATAATTATATAATGCAGGAAAAGGAGCAATTTTTATGCTTAAGAACATTTCTCCCGTAATTTCTCCCGAGCTTCTCAAGGTGCTTATGGAAATGGGTCACGGTGACGAGCTCGTTATTGGTGACGGTAACTTCCCCGCCGCTTCAATTACAGATAACCTCGTACGTCTTGACGGTCACGGCGTGCCCGAGATTCTTGCGGCTATCCTTGACCTTATGCCGCTTGATACTTATGTTGAAGCTCCCGTTGCTCTCATGGATAACGGCGATGCTGCAAATCCCCCCGAAATCTGGGCACAGTACAAGAAAATCGTAGAAGAAAAAGAGGGCGACAAAAAGTTTGAGCTTGTTGAGCGCTTCGCTTTCTACGAAAGAGCCAAAAAGGCATACTGCGTTGTTGCAACGGGCGAAACCGCTATTTATGCCAACGTAATCCTTAAAAAAGGCGTAGTAATTAACTGAAAGAGGTGCCGCAATGGAAAAAAGAGTTCTTGCGTTTGATTTCGGCGCTTCAAGCGGCAGAGCAATTCTCGGCTGCTTTGACGGCGAAAAGATAACTCTTGAAGAGATTCACCGCTTTTCAAACGACCCCGTAAGCGTGAATTCCACCGTTTACTGGGACGTTTTGAGGCTTTTCCATGAAATCAAGCAGGGTCTTATAAAAGCAAAGGCTCACGGCGGATTTGACAGCGTGGCTGTTGACACCTGGGGTGTTGACTTCGGTCTGCTTGATGAATTCGGCTGCCTGCTTGAAAATCCCGTTCACTACCGTGATTTAAGAACAAAGGGTCTTGTTGAAGAGAGCTTCAACAAGCTCCCCAAGGAAAAATTTTACAATCTTACAGGCATCCAGTTTATGGAGCTCAACACGGTTTTCCAGCTTTACGCATTGAAGAAATACCGTCCACATATCCTTGAGAGAGCGGACAGACTGCTCTTCATGCCTGATTTGTTCGCTTATCTGCTTTCGGGCGAAAAGGTGACTGAGTATTCCATAGCCACCACCTCACAGCTTGTTGATATCAGAACGGGCGGCTGGTGCGATGAGGTTTTTGATGCGCTTGAGATACCCAAGGGAATCTTCGGCAAAATCATCCCTCCCGGCACGGTTATCGGCACTCTCAGCGATGCAATCTGCGAGGAGTGCGGAGTGCCCAAGGCTAAGGTTATAAGTGTCTGCGGTCACGATACGCAGAGCGCAATCACCGCCGTGCCCAGCAGCGAGGATTCTTTTGCATTCCTGAGCAGCGGCACATGGTCGCTCTTCGGCACCGAGCTCAACGCTCCCATAGTAAACGAAAAATCCCTTGAGATGAACATAACCAATGAGGGCGGATGCGAGAATAAAACAGGCTTCCTTAAGAACATCATCGGCCTCTGGCTTATTCAGGAGAGCCGCCGTCAGTGGGCAAGAGAGGGCACGCAGTACAGCTACGCTGACCTTGAAAAGCTCGCTCTTGATGCCGAGCCCTTCAAGTGCTTCATCGACCCCGACGCTCCCGAGTTTGTTCCTATGGGCAATATCCCCGAGCGTGTACGCGAATACTGCAGGAAAACGGGTCAGTATGTGCCCGAAACCGTTGGTGAGATAATGAGATGCATCTACGAAAGCCTTGCAATGAAGTACCGCATGACCTTCGGCAAGCTTAAGGAATGCACAGGCAGGGATTACCCGAGAATTCACGTTATCGGCGGCGGCACAAAGGACGGTCTGCTTTGCCGCATGACCGCATCATCCTGCGCCGTGCCCGTAACGGCAGGCCCCATTGAGGCTACCGTGCTTGGCAATATCGCCGTGCAGCTTCTTGCTCAGGGTTGCGTAAAGACCGTTGCTGAGGCAAGGGAAATTGTTGCAAGAAGTGAAAAAACAACCGAGTATCTGCCCGAAAATCCCGAAAGCTGGGCAGAGGCTTACAAAAGATTTGAAGCAGTTGCTAATTTATAATTAACATAAAACTTATATACTGAAAGGAAGATTAACATGGCAAAAAGCAGACTTATCGGCGATTATCCCGTAATCGGTATTCGCCCCGTTATTGATGCACGCAGAGGTCCCCTTAAGGTAAGAGAATCCCTTGAGGAGCAGACAATGAACA
>JAZSIQ010000125.1:0-5014 GCA_045533875.1 Acutalibacteraceae bacterium
AACATCTCGACCTTAAGGCCTGCGATAATAACACCGGGTGGGATAAGGGCAGAAACATCGATGAAGCAACCGATACCGCTTTTGTTCACGATGCCTTCCGTTCGATGAAGGACGGTCAGCCTTTCTTTATGATGGAAAGCACCCCCTCAAATGCACACTGGCATGAGGTAAACAAGATACCCAAGCCGCGCAGGCAGGCACTTGCCGCAATTCAGGCGATTGCTCACGGTGCAGACAGTGTTCAGTATTTTCAATGGAGAAAAAGCAGAGGCGGTCACGAAAAGTTCCACGGAGCGGTTGTTGACCATTGCGGTCATGAAAACACAAGAGTTTTCCGTGAGATTTCCCGTCTGGGTGCTGAGCTTGAAAAGCTCGGCGATGTTGTAGGCAAATACAGCAACGCCAAAGTCGCCGTTGTTTATGATTGGGAAAACGGGTGGGCAATTGACCATTTTTGCGGCTACAACAATGTTGAACGCAATTATGTAAAGGAATGCCTGAAATGGTACCGCCCTTTCAGAGAAAAAGGCATTTGCGTGGATGTTGTTTCTGCTGACAGCGATTTTTCAAAATATAATCTTGTCATCGCTCCTTTCCTCTATATGCTCAAGGACGGTCTTGACAAAAAAATTGAAGAATACGTTGAAAACGGCGGCAAATTTGTTGCCACATATCTTACCGGAATAGTAGATAAAGATGATTTGTGCTTCCTTGGCGGATTCCCTGCAAACAATCTCAAAAACGTTTTCGGTATATGGTGTGAAGAAACCGATTCTCTTCCCAAGGGAATGAAAAACACGGCATCCTTTGCAGGCAAGAACTACGATGTTGTTCATGTTTGTGACATCATCCACTCAAACGGCGCTGAAATTCTCGGCGAGTACAAAACGGACTTTTATGCGGGAATGCCCGCCGTAACCGAAAACAGCTTCGGAAAAGGCAAGGCTTATTATGTTGCTTTCAGAAACGATGATGATTTTGCAACAGATTTCTGCGCAAAGCTCATCGACGAAACCGGTATTGAAAGTGACACTAATATTTCCGCACCTCAGGATGTTTTCGTACGCAAAAGAGGCGAATGCATTTTCATTATGAATTTTGCAGACTGTGAAAAATCTGTTTTGCTGGACAAAGAATATACCGACCTGATTAACGGCTCAACCGTAAGCGGCGAGGTCACTCTCCCCGAATGCGGTTACCTTGTAATAAAATAAAAAATATGCCGCCCGACCTTGTTATGAAAGGTTGGGCGGTTTCTGCTATTCTGCTTTATTAATACCGTAAAAATGAATTACATTCATATCCTCCTGCATATCAAGCCCGTGTGAGCCGCAGTCGCCGTCTATGGCGTGACAGCCGTGGTCAGGCATAAAGCCGTAAAGGGTATTGTGATGCTTCCACTGAGCCTTGATTTTCTCAACAAGAGTTGAGTAAAAATCAATATTGGCATCAAGCTCTGCAAGCGCCCGGGCAGACTCGGGAGAAAACTTATGCATCCTTGAATCGTAATTGCCGTTATAAATGACAATAAGGCTGTAATTATCCTCATCAATCAGTTCAAGGGCTTTTTTATTAACTTCATCTATACTGTCATAAATGAAATAATCCATATCTCTTTCAAGAAAAATTTTTGAAATACTGTCCCCATCGGTAGACACTATTGCGCATTTAAGTCCGTTTTTAATGAAGGTATCAAAAATTGTTTCAACCTTAAGCACGGGCTTTTCATACTTCTTAATACCGTGGATTTCAGGCATGACTCCCGAATACATTGATGCAAAGCAAACGGGTGTAACGCTCGGCATAACGGAAAGCATAGGCACCGCAATATCCGAGCAAAGCATAGCCTTTGTGAATTTCTCGGTATATTTCTGATAAAGCCAGAGTGCAACCGCATCGGGATTGTACAGCACAGCACGGTCTGTTGCCTTGCCTTCAAGCTTTGCCTCAGCAAGGTCAATGAGCGGTTTATTTACGGATTGACTGCTATCTGCACATTCTATACCGAAAAGCTTTTGTGCTGTTTTATTAACAGTAGTAATGCATATTGAACTGTATAACTCGGACATATTTTCATCTTCCTTCATCTTTCTTGTTTTTGTTATACTACGGCAGCTGAAAAAAATCAATACACATATTAAAAATCGACCAATATAACTGTATAAAACCTTGAATTTTAATAATCCATGTAATATAATTATTGTGTTTAGAATAAATTCCATTTGGCGAAGGGAGAGTTTTTATGAAGCTTACAATGTCACAGGCACTCGTAAAATTTCTTGACAATCAGTATGTCAGCTTTGACGGTATCGAAACCAAGTTTGTTGACGGTATTCTCGGCATTTTCGGTCACGGCTGTGTAGTAGGTATCGGTCAGGCCCTCGAACAGGGCGGTCACAGCCTTAAATTCTATCAGGGTCACAATGAACAGGGTATGGCTCATGCCGCCATTGCCTTTGCAAAGCAGAAAAACAGGCGCCAGATTATAGCCTGCACTTCTTCAATCGGCCCCGGTGCTCTTAATATGGTTACTGCCGCAGGCACCGCTACCGCAAACAGAATCCCTCTTCTGCTTCTGCCCGGTGACACTTTTGCCTGCCGCCAGCCCGACCCTGTTTTACAGCAGATTGAACAGCCCACAAGCTACAGCACCACCGCCAACGATGCATTCAAGGCAGTATGCCGCTACTGGGACAGAGTTGTAAGACCCGAGCAGCTTATGACCGCCTGTCTCAACGCAATGAGAGTGCTTACAGACCCTGCCGAAACAGGTGCAGTATGCCTCGCCATGCCTCAGGATGTTGAGGGTGAGGCTTTTGATTATCCCGATTATTTCCTTGAAAAAAGAGTCTGGTACATTGACCGCCGCTCTCCCGTCAACCGTGAAATAGATGCCGCCGTAAAGCTTATTATGCAGAGCGAAAAGCCCCTGCTTATAGTTGGCGGAGGCGTTACATATTCCGAAGCTTGGAGCACCGCTCAGTTCTTTGCAGAAAAATTCAATATCCCCATTGCCGAAACACAGGCTGGCAAGGGCAATATCCGTTGGGATGTTCCTCTTAACCTTGGCGGTATCGGCGTTACCGGCGGTCCTGCAGCAAATGCCGCCGCTAAAGAGGCTGACCTTATTATTGCCGTCGGCACAAGACTTACCGATTTCACAACAGCTTCAAAATGGGGCTTTCAGAATCCCAACGTTAAGATGCTCAGCATAAATGTTTGCTCTTTTGATGCTTTCAAGATGGATGCCGTTTCGGTCATTGCAGATGCAAAATCCGCTTTGCTTGACATCATGGGCGCCCTGAGCGAAGAGGATTATTACTCCGACTGGGGCGAAGAGCTTGCCGACCTCAAGAGTGCTTACAACGCAGAGGTTGACCGTTGCTACAGCGTTTATCTGCCTGACGGTCTTTCTCAGACCCGTGCTCTCGGCGAAATCAACAAGGCAATTGCCGCCGATTCAGTTGCTATCGGCTCTTCGGGCAGCCTCCCCGGCTGCATGCAGAGGCTGTGGCGTTCAACATATCCTAAAACCTACCACATGGAATACGGCTTCTCCTGCATGGGTTATGAAATCTGCGGCGCTCTCGGCGTAAAGCTTGCAGAGCCCGAAAAAGAAGTTTATGCCATGGTTGGCGACGGCAGCTTCCTTATGCTTCACAGCGAGCTTTATACAGCCGTTATGGAAGGTGCAAAAATCAATGTTATGCTCTTTGACAATTCAGGCTGGGGCTGCATTGAAAACCTTCAGAACAATCAGGGCACAGACACCTTCGGCACAAGATTCCTTGCCAGAAATCCCCTTTCGGGTATGCTTGACGGTCCCGTTGTTCCCATTGATTTTGCAACGATTGCAGAGGGCTACGGCTGCAAGGCTTACAGAGTAAGAACTGTTGAAGAGCTCCGTGAAGCTCTTGAGGATTCAAAGAAGCAGGATGTTCCCACTCTCTTTGACATCAAGGTTGTTCACGGCAGCATGAGCGACGGCTATGATGCATGGTGGCGAGTAGGCGTTGCCGAAGTTTCAACCAGCGAAGCCGTTGCAGAAGCTTACGAAAACATGAAAGAAAACATTGAAAAAGCAAGACTTTATTAATAAACGGAGGAACGTATAATGCTTAACAAAGATAAAGTAAAGCTTGCTATCGCTCCGATAGCATGGACAAACGATGACCTTCCCGACCTCGGCGCAGAAAACACCTTTGAGCAGTGCGTGAGCGAAATGGCTCTCAGCGGCTTCAAGGGCAGCGAAATCGGCAACAAATATCCCAAGGATGTTGACACTCTTAAGCACAAGCTTGATGTAAGAGGTCTTCAGATTTGCAACGCATGGTTTTCTTCTCTGCTTCTTTCCGAAGGCTATGAAGCAACAATAGAAGCTTTCATCAAGCACAGAGATTTTCTCCACGCTCTCGGCGCAAAGGTAATCGGCGCTTCCGAGCAGGGCAACTCCATTCAGGGCACAAGCCTGAGCATCTTCGGCGCAAAGCCTGTTTATACTGACGAACAGTGGGCTCTTATTGCCAAGGGCTTCAACGAAATGGGCAGACTTGCCAAGGAAAAGGGAATGTATTTCACCGTTCACCACCACATGGGCACAGGTGTTCAGACCGCTGAAGAAATTGACAAGCTTATGGAAATCACCGACCCCGACCTTGTCTATCTTCTTTTTGATACAGGTCACCTTGCTTTCTCAGGTGAGGATGCCGTTGCCGTGCTTGAAAAATATGTGGACAGAGTTAAGCATGTTCACCTCAAGAGCATCCGCCAGAGCGTTATCGACGAAGGCAAGGCAAAGGATTACAGCTTCCTTGACTGCGTACGTGCGGGCGCTTTCACCGTTCCCGGTGACGGAGATTTCGATTTCACTCCCGTTTTCGATATCCTTGCAAAGGCAGATTACGAAGGCTGGGTAGTTGTAGAGGCTGAGCAGGATCCTGCAAAGGCTCATCCCTATGAATACGCTTGCAAAGCAAGAGCATACATTGCTGAAGACGCAGGTCTTTAATATTTA
>JAZSIQ010000143.1:0-5956 GCA_045533875.1 Acutalibacteraceae bacterium
GCTCTGCCCAGATGCTCAATAAATGAACCGAAAAGTCGGTTATCAATTTTAGCAATTTTGAAATCCTTTGAGAGAGTGAAGCTTGATTTTTTCATTAGAATTCCTCACTTAATCTAAATATTTTATAAGAGCCTGAGCCGCTTTTAAATCCGAATAAATTCCGCAGGCAGCAAGAGAATAAAGCATTGCGCCGTATGCCGCTTCCTCTTTATGGGCTGGGATAAGCAGGGGCATGCCGAACATCTCTGATATGATTTTCTGCAAAGCGACATTTTTGCGTAAGCCGTTGCCGGAGCCTACCACGCAGGAGTGAGCTTTGTCAGGGCAAGGGGAGTACATATCATAAAGCTCGCTTGAAATGGCGGTGAGAACACCGTAAATAAGATGACCGGGAGTGAAATTGTCAAGCCCGATATTTTTGACATGACCTCTGAGCGTTGGGGTTTCTCTTGTGCCTACAAAAGCCGTGCTTACATCAAGAGGATTTTCGGGTGCCTGATTAAGGCTTAAATATTCATCAATGAATGAATACGCATTTTCCACACTGCCGCCAGCAAGGTTGGCAGTCTGCCTGATGAATGACTCAAGCGCCGCAAAAGCCCTGCCGCCGCAAAGTGCGGAGCCTACTCTTAAAAAAGCTTTTTCATGGCAGGGACGAAGCTCGGTTGACGGCACATAGGCGGTGTTTTCGGTCATAAATGACATCTGACTTCCTGTGCCTATGTTTACAAGCACGGAGCTGTCCGTATCCCTGACCGAACCGATAAAGCTTGCCTGATTATCGCCTATTGCGATGCAGACGGGTATTTTCCTGTATTTGCCGAGAATCTGCGCATCTGCCGCAATTTCGGGTAAAACAGAGCTGTCAAGCCCTGCTGCTTCTGCCGCTTTTAAATCAAAACACAGTTTATCGGTATCAAAAAGCCCGAAGCTTGCGGCATCCGATGTGTGCATTACGGGTGAGTTTCTGCCTGTAAGCTTCATCGCAACATAATCGTGAACGGTGCAGATTTTTGCTGTGCCTTCGGGCACGCAATCCTTTTGAGAATGAACAAAATAAGTTGAGCATCCGAAGCCCGAAGCCATTTTGTAACCCGTAATTGAGCTGAGCTTTTCGGCATAGGTTTTGCCGTTTTCGCATTCTTCGTCTGCACTTGCATCCTGCCATGTATATAACGGGCTTAAGGGATTACCAAGTAAATCAAGGTAAATTACGCCGTGCATTTGCCCCGTGATTCCGATTGAACACACGGGAGAGTATTTTTCAATCAGCTTATCAAGCGCCGAAAGGCAGATTTCAAGGATTTTCTGAGGATTCTGGCACCTCTCGAAAGATTCGCCTTTTATTTCGCAGCTGTTCGGCACGGTGACGGATTCGAGCAATTTGCCTGTATGTATGTCAGCCGCCGCCGCACAGATGGTGGTTGTTCCTATATCAAGACCTATTGCGTTCATATTATCCCTCGCTTATATTGTTGTGGATTCAAGATCAAGGCGCAGAATGATATCCTGCTGAATATCGGGGGATAAATCAAGGAAGTTAACAAATGTTCCGTGTATTCTCATGATATAAACTCCGCTGGGAGCATATTTCTGCGGGTCTGCAAGCACTTTTCTGAGAGTGTCGGGTGTGGTAACGTTTACGTAAAGGTAGAAGGGTGCAACACCTTCGCTCAGTTCGTTGAAGAAAAGGGGCTTCATAACTCTCTTTGAGAAAGCCTCACCCTTGCCCTCAAGGTCGGGGGATTTGAAGAATTTGGGGTCAATTCCCATGTGGGATGCATATCCGCCGCCGAACTTTTCAAAGGGAAGCTTCATGTTGGAAAGCATACGCATGCCGAGACCTGAGGATGCTTCGCCGTGGAGCGGGTCAACACCGTAATTGAGCTGAGTGCGTGCTTTTCTTCCGTCGGGTGTGGCGCCTACCCAGTAACCGTAAAGCAGATGGGTGGAGGGAGTGCTCCAGTCGGCACGGAAATTGTTACCGAGGTAGTTCTTCTGAGAATTTACAATATCTGAAATCCTTGATGCTATTTCTGCCGCTTCAAGGTCAACCTCTTCAATGTTGTTGCCGAATTTGGGGCATGCGATAAGCCACTCGTGAAGCTCCTTGTCGTTTTCAAAATCGTTTCTGAGAGCTTCAATAAGTCTGTCTGCATCCTCAGGGCGCTCTTTAACAAGACGGTCAATAGCAATGAATGAATCCGCTATAACCGAAAGTCCGTGAATAAGGCATCCGCTTCCGTTATAGGGCGAACCCTGAGCTTCGGTGTCGCGGCAGTCAATGCCTCTGTCTCTGCCACCCATAAATACCGAAAGGAACGGTACGGGAAGATTCCAGAGAGCCTTTGATGCGCCGTTGCCTGCATCAGCCATTTCTTTAGCGAAGAATTCGGCATTTTTGTAGAAATATTCACGGATGTTTTTAAGAATATCAAGGGAATCGGTGCTTTCAACCTGAGTGCCAATTTCCTTGCCTGTGATAAGTGATTTACCGCTGTTGAGGGTAAGTTCAAGGATTTTGGGCAGATTAAACCAGCTGTTGGTGGTGTTGCCTGTATCCTTGCCCATGATGAGCGGCTCCTGGCAGCCTGCTACGGAGCAATCGGCAAGGTCTTCTTCCGCAACGTTTCTTGCGCGGAGAATTTCAAAAATAGAATCGTCATTGAAGAATGACGGAGTAAGCACACCGGGAGTGAAAAGGAATCTGCCAAGGCTTCTGTAAAGCTC
Organism: Acutalibacteraceae bacterium; assembly: GCA_045533875.1. Taxonomy (GTDB): domain Bacteria; phylum Bacillota; class Clostridia; order Oscillospirales; family Acutalibacteraceae; genus CAG-177. The sequence continues at coordinate 2,731 of JAZSIQ010000143.1, forward strand.
AGCAGGGGTGTTCTTGTGGAGCTTTACGGAAAGAATGGGCTGGGGCAGGTTCATGTCGTAATACGCATCGGCAAGAGCGTATGAGGAAAGATTGGTAAGGTCGTTTGAGTCGCAGTCTCTGCCGCCGATGAGAAGGCTCTGGGAGATTGCCCAGCTTCTGTCGGCAACGTTGAAGAAAACGAGGAAGTGCTTGAAAAGGGCTGCGGCTTCCTCACGGCTTTCGCCGCTCATTGTACGGTAGGGCTCAAAGATTCTGTCAGCATTACCGACAGAAAAAGCAAAGGGATTGGGAGCCTGTTCGAGGCACATCATCTGCCAGCAGATGATAAAGCTCTGAATTGCTTCGTGGAGTGATTCGGCAGGATTCTCGGGCACCTTGCGAAGAGTGTCTGCCATATATCTAAGCTGAGCAGCTCTTTCTTCATTGGCAGATTCAGCCTGTTCTTCGCAGATGGCGGCATATCTGTTTGCAAGAATAATCGCCGCATCAAGAGTTATGGCAAAAGCCTTGTAATTGTCAGCCTTTTTTGCATCGGTGCAGGCGGATGCTTTTTCATCAAGCTCGTTTCTGATTGCCTTTATTCCGTATTTGAGCACGGGGCGGAAATCGGGGATAAGGTGCCCCGTTACCTGTTCAATAAAGAATGTAACCTCGCTTGTGTAATCGTTGTATTTATCGTAAACGGCGCAGAGGTCTGAAACGTAAGCACCGTTCTGAGTTTTTTCACGCAGAGTGTTTATGCGCTCAGCGGTGAACTCTTCATTCGGCTCAATGTCATCAAAAACAGCAGTGGGGTCACAGTAGCCTGAGAATGTTTCAACTTCAAAAGCAGGATTGATAAGCGCATAGCTCTTGGCAAAAGCATCACGCTGAGTGCCTGCAAAAATGCTTTTATCGCTTACGCTCAACGGAAGATTTTCCGCAATGGCTTTAAGCTCGAGTGCGGCACTCATTTCTTTTGAAAGACCTTTGTTCTTTTCAGCCTGAGCAACGGCGGTTTCTCTTGCAAGAAACCAGCCGTCCAGTCTTTTAATGGCACGCTCCTCTTTGAAGAGTTCTTTTGCCATTGAGGTTACGGTTTCGTGATTGCAATTTACAAAAATCATGATACTAACTCCTTATGTATGAATGGTGATAAGTGAATTTTCTTTAAATATCCGTTCAAAGATTTTTACCGTTTCAGGCGAAACCTTTGCATTTTGAGTCATGGTGTATTGCATTGAACAGCGCTTGTATTTATCCTTGCCGAATTCGTGATAACGCAGGAACTCGTAGCGGCAGGCATCTGTGCCGATTTCTTTGAACAGCTTTACGAATTCATACGCATCGCTCTCGCTTGCGTTAAAGCCGTTTATGAGAGGAATTCTTATAAGAAGCTGATTCCTTTGTTTTGCGGCAAGTGCGATGTTTCTGATGATATTCTCGTTTCCTGCGCCGCAGACCTGCTTGTGCATTTCGCTGTTATGATGCTTACAGTCGGTGATGAGAAAATCCGTGAGAGGGAAAAGCTCGGGAAGTCTTTCGTGCGTTGCATTACACTCAAGGGCAGTATGGATTGAAGCAGCTTTAAGCTTTGCAAGCAATTCCTTCAAAGCGGTAAACTGCAAGGTCGGCTCGCCGCCCGTAAGAGTAACTCCACCGCCGTCAAAAAACATCATTGAACAGCTTTTACAGTATTTTACTATTGAGTCAATTTCTTCCTCAACAAAGCTTTTTTTGATTCCGCTTGCAGGTATGGAGGTGCATATTTCGTTGCAGCCTTCGCATTTCTTACGGTCAATCATGCCGTTTTCAACAGCGCCGTTGGGGCAAAAGCTGCCGTCGGTTTTGTCACTCGTCATGAGCACGCCTTCAGGCGGCATCCCCTCGGGATTCGCACACCACGGGCATATAAGGTTACAGCCTTGCAGATGGTAAACCAGTCTGTTGCCCGGACCGTCCTGTGAAAAATTAAAGCCTTTTTGGAAATACTTAAGTTTCATAAAATCAACCTGTGAGGATTATTCCTCTGTTTCAATTTTGTCGGTATAAATAAAATCATAAAGATACTGTGCGTTTGCTTCAATATCAAGCTCTACCACCGATGCTCCGTTTTTGTTGGCGCTCCACGAAAGGTCGTCGGTAGGAATTCTTGCCGATTCTATATCGTAGAATATTGCCGCAGGTGCCGCACGGAAGCTCAGCAGAGCAATCTCAAAAGCGGACAGATTTGTTTCTATCATAGGTAAAACATCAAAAACAGCACCAACCAAAGCGGAAATTCCTGCCTGCTTTGTCTGGTTGATGATAGCGGTTATTACCTTGCGCTGGCGTAAGGTGCGCATGTGGTCAGAATCAAGCTTTCTTATTCTGCAGTAAACGAGAGCTTTTGCACCGTCAAGGTGAATGCTTTCTCCGCTTTCTACCGTGTGGCGCGTGGTGCGGTTGATAAATTTTGCTTCCTTCTCCGTAACCTCAACATCAACTCCGCCAAGGGCATCTATAATGTTTGTGAACATTTCAAAATCCACAAGAATGTAATCGTCAATATCCACGCCGAAGTTGTATTCGATTGTGTCAACAACAAGCTGAGGTCCGCCTCTTGAGCAGGCGGCGTTAAGCTTTGCGTATTTGTAATCGGGTATGGAAACCCAACTGTCACGCAAAAAAGACGAAAGCTTTATTTTGGAGTGAACCGCATCAAGTGATACAAGAATCATCGAATCGGAACGAAGTGAGCCTTCCTCGGTTTTGCCGTCAACACCGATTAGTAATATGTTTTTTACAAGCGTATTTGATGCGAGGGATGAGGAGCTTACATAACCGTTTGATTTAAGGTTTGTTTTGGTGTAGCCGGAAATCATTGCTGCGCCTGAGATAAACACGAACACCGCCGCAAGAATTACCGCAACGGCGCTGAGAAATGTTTTTAAAGGTCTGAAACAGCCCTTCTTTTTTTGTTCCTTGGCAGGGGCAGAGGAATAAACATCCTCGTAAACGGGCTCGGTCTGCTTCTTTGATTTTTTTACATTTCCTCTGTACGGGGCATAGGTTTCCTGCTGTTGCTCAGCGGCGGGCTTCTGATAATTGAGATAAACTTCACCGCTGTTTTTCTTGTTGAAACCTACCGCTTTCGGGTCAGAGGAATAGTCCTTTGCGCTGTCATCAGGGTTTATTATGGGGATTTCAACCTTCTTTGCAGAGGATTGTTTGTTTTTATCTTTGTTCTTTGAAAAATAAATGTCA
>JAZSIQ010000178.1:0-17265 GCA_045533875.1 Acutalibacteraceae bacterium
ACCAACGTTAAAGCCAAAATCTTCCCCAACATCGAGTATCTCAAAGAAAAGTTTGGCCGTCACCCCAACGATGACGAAGTCCGCTCCGCAATTCAGGATACCGTTAAAAGCGTAAACAAAAAAATCCCCAAATACAAAAACATCAAAGCGTTTGAAGTATTATCCGCTGCGCTTGAAAAAACAACCACACAGAAAATCAAGCGCTTCGGTCAGAACACGAAATAATTCTGCTTAGAGTGACTGAGTTCAAGCTAAATACACCGCAAAGGTCGTATGCAGTCACTGCAATGCAGTTTATTTAAAATCAATAAAATTATAAGGAGGTCCTCGCATTGCTTCTCACTACAGCAGTTCAAAAATTCTTCTTCCGTCTGTTCGCATTCATCATTTCAGTTATTTACTCAGCATCAGGCGGTTACACAGCTCCCTCCACCGAAACACCCATCGACACAAGCCGTGACGGCGCAAATCTTGTTTTTGCCGCACTTGCTGACCCTCAGATTTCAAACTACATGTTTGGAAGATATCCTGTGTTGCAGGCAGCGGGCGACGATTTGCATGCAAGTAAACATCCCATTGATGCAGTTATCATTTCAGGCGACATTGCCGAAAACGGACTTGCTGAGGAATATCAGCTTGTTTATGATGAGCTTTCAGGTCTTGATGCCCGTTACCTTTGCGCATCCGGCAATCACGACATAAGACTCAGGCTCTATTCGCAGAGCGTTGAACGCTTCACTGCTTTTGCAAATGCGCTCAACGGCGATGAAGCAATGAAAGAGCTCCACTTCTCAGAGGTTGTCAACGGCTATAAATTCATAGTTCTCGGCTCTGATAAAACCGTGTTTGAAGAAGCTTACTTCACTGATGCACAGCTCGAATGGCTTGAAAGTGAAATCGCAGGTGAAAACGGCAAGCCCGTATTCGTTATTGCCCACCAGCCCCTCAAGCTTACACACGGCCTTCCCACCACATGGGGCAGCGGCTCAAACAAAGCTGCCGGCCATATAGGTGACCAGAGTGATGCTATCGAAGAAATTATCACAAAGTATGACAATGTTGTATTCATTACCGGTCACCTTCATTCAGGTCTCGGCGAGTACACATACGAAACCAAGGGCAAGGCTCACCTTGTAAACCTCCCCTCTCTCTGCATTGATAATAAGGACGGCTCTTACAACGATGCAGGCACCGGCTACATGGTTGAGGTTTATGATAATGAAATCCTCTTCAGAGCAAGGGACTTTGCAAAGGGAATCTGGGTCCCCGATTATGACATCAAAATCCCCGTTGTTTCAAAATAAAAACGGCTCATCTCACGAAACGGTGAATAAAGAAATTCAATAAACAAAAAATGGCTTGTGCAAAAAGCAATTCTGCACAAGCCATTTTTGTCTTTATACGGTTTTTTTCTTGAAATCAATATTAAGCATAACTATTCCCAAAAGAATCAAAAGCATACCCGCAAGCTTTGCCGTGGAAACACTTTCTTTAAAGAGAAGAATTCCCACTATTGCTGCAGTTACGGGCTCTACCGTTGCCATAACAGCCGCCTTACTGTTTTCGGTGCCCTCAAGACCCTTTGTATAAAAAATATAAGGAAGCACGCAGCTTATTATGCCCAAGCCGAGTGAAAGCAGAATATTCTTTGTATCTGAAAGCAGATTTAAATTGCTTGCAAAGCCCGAAAAGGGAATTGCTGCCGCCGCCGAAAACAGAAAAGAATAAAAAGAAATGGTATAGCAGGAATAGCCCTTATCAAGCGCATATCTGCCAAAAATACTGTAAAGCGCATAGGCAAAGCCCGAGGCTATACCCATAAGTATGCCTTTTGTATTTATTGATGCACCGGACAAACTGTCCGCAAGACCTGTAACCAAAACACAGCCGGCAATTACAAGCGGTAATACACCAATCTTTTTTGCTGTAAGCTTTTCTTTAAACAGCATGGCAGACATAAGCATTACAAACACCGGCGAGGTGTAAAGCAGCACCGCCGCTACTGACATACCGTTTTGCTCTATCGAATAAAAATATGTAACATTGAGAAGAAGTATGCTTGCAAGCCCGGTACCGAGAAAGCACCACAAATCGCACAGCTTGATTTTAAAATCCTTCTTTTCGCGAAAGAGCATATAAATCCCCAGAGCAACCGTTGCAACCGCCATTCGTATAACGGTAATCTGCATTCTTGCGAAGCCCGATGCAAGCAGATTGTTTACAAAAACGCCTATAAGTCCCCAGAGAATTCCGCTCGCAAGCACAAATGCGTGGGAGTATTTTTTCATTAGTTCACCTTAAAAATATCCATGCCGAAAGCTGAAAATATTTTATCAATAATATTTCTGAAGAAATCCCATACAGGCTCAAATGTAAACAAGGTACCCGTGTTGATTTCGCCGTTAATGTTGCCCATGCCCGTGCAGGGTGTGCCGTCATAGTCCGAAGTAAACTGCGAAAGCCATGAAATCATACCGTCAGGATATGTGAGCTTAACTTCTTCGCCAGAACCGTTTACGGTTGTCATGTAATGATAATCTTTGTTTTCAACGGTAAACATATCGTAATTTACGGCAAACCATGCGTGATGGCTGCTGGGAGTCTTTTTACCGTCAGCGTAGCAGACCTTGGTAAGAGTTGAGAATCTGCAATCCTCGGGACGGGCATTAGTGTTTATGATATTTTTCCACGTGGGCGTAACAGCCAAATAATAGTTGACAAGAGGGTCTCTTTTACTTGAGGTAACCCATACAGGGATATCGGCAATAAGCGCCGCCGCATTTTCGTCAGGCACCCATGCAGGGCAAATCGGGAAGATTGCCGCAAACATCTCAGGGAATGCCACGGCGGTTTCAAGCGTCATTTTGCCGCCCATCGAATAACCGCCCATGTAAATTCTTGTAAGATCAATATTGGCGGAATTCTTGGCAATAAAATCGTTCACGGCCGCCATAAGAGGCTCAAGCATTGTATCACCCCAGAAAACGGAGTTTTCCTCCCTTGAACGGGGCGCAAAAATAAACGCACCGCCCGCAGGCTCAAAGCGTGCCTGGAACTCATCGCTTGCCCAGAATGCAATCTCGCTCTTTGCTACCTGTTTACCTTCTTCGCTGCCGTCACCCATGCCGTGGAGCCAGATAACAAGGGGGTATTTCTTGGAATCATTCTCTTTAACAGGTGAATAATACCTGTAATCAACGCTGTATTCCCCTGCCTTGGGACCTTCGCCTGCTATAAACTGAGCCTTAAGCGATTCAAGTCCGTCTTCAATCTTTACCGCACCCGCCAAAACGGATACGCTTGATAAAATCATCAAAAAAGCCAGTACAACGCAAAAAAGTTTTTTCATCTACTCTACTCCTTACTTCTGTATTGTAATATTACGATATCACCGCAAAGCAAAAAAGTCAACAAAAAGGATTTTTATTCACAAAATTATGCCATTAAAGGTTGCCTTAATATAAAAAAAGTGATAGGATATTTAAAAACGCTCAGGAGGTTTTAAAGTGAAATTTTCATCAGCATTTATTTATGCTTCTCCCGAATACACATCCTATGAAAAATTTGTAGCCGCTCCTTATTTCAGAAAAAACATATTTTTTGAAAGCATTCCCGAAAAATGCGAAATCACGGTGAGCGGACTCGGTTTTTACCGTTTGTGGATAAACGGCACCGAAATAACAAAAGGGCTTATTGCCCCCTATATTTCAAACCCTGACCACATCGTTTACTTTGATAATTACGATATCGCAGAGCTGCTCTGCGAAGGCAAAAACACCGTATCATTCCAGCTTGGCAACGGAATGCAGAATGCTCCCGGCGGAGCGGTATGGGATTTTGAAAAAGCCCGTTTCAGAGGCGCACCCAGACTTGCTTTCTGCATTGAATACACCTGCAACGGCGAAAGCTTCAGCATTGAAGCTGATGAAAGCGTTAAGACTACACGCTCTCCCCTTTATTTTGACGATTTACGCTCAGGCGTACGCTATGATGCAAGGAAAGAGATTGAAAACTGGAATCTTCCCGAGTTTGATGACAGCGCATGGCAGAATGCAGTATTCTGCGAAAAGCCCAGAGGAGAATTCAGGGTTTGCGAGTCTGAACCCGTAGTGGAAACAGGAGAAGAAATAGCTCCCGTTTCAATCCGTAAAGCTGAGCTTGCTCCTTTCTATCCCTCTCATCAGGTAAAGGACATTGTACCTAAGGAGCTTCCTGACTCAACGAAGTGTGTTTTATACGACTTCGGCGTAAACAAAACAGGCTACTGCCGCCTTAAAATAAACGGCAAGGCAGGGCAGAAAATAGAGCTCCAGTTTGCAGAGCACATTGACGACGACGCAAAGGTTTACTATGCCAACATTGATTTTTACCCTGACGGATACGCTCAGAGGGATGTTTACATCTGCAGGGGCGGCAAGGAAGAAATATTCACTCCCGTTTTCACTTATCACGGCTTCCGTTACTGTGCGGTAATCGGACTTGAAGAGGGTCAGGCAACCGAAGATTTGCTCACTTACGTTGTTTGCAACTCCGATTTGAGGGAAAGAGGCTCCTTTGTCTGCTCAGATGAAACAGCTAACACCCTGCAGGAAATGGTCAGGATTTCCGACCTTTCCAACTTCTTCTACTTCCCAACAGACTGCCCTCACAGAGAGAAAAACGGCTGGACGGGCGATGCGGCTGTATCGGCAGAGCAGATGCTTCTCAACTTCACTCCCGAAAAGAGCTATATTGAATGGCTCAGAAATATAAGAGCCGCCATGCTTGAAAGCGGTCAACTGCCCGGTATTATTCCCACAGGCGGCTGGGGCTACGAATGGGGCAACGGCCCCGCATGGGATGCCGTGCTCACCTATCTGCCCTATTACACCTATATCTACACGGGCAACACCCAGATTCTTGAAGAAAACGCAACAGCAATCCTTCGTTATCTAAATTACATTTCGCTTAACCGCACAAATAGAGGTACGGTTTCGCTCGGTCTGAGCGACTGGTTACCTGTAGCCGGCAGGCTCAAGCCCACCCGTGAATACACAGACAGCGTTATAGTTATGAGCATTGCCGAAAAAGCTGCATTCATTTTTGATGTGCTCGGAATGAAACTGCAAAAAGAATTTGCACTTGGGCTTTATGAAAGCATCAAGGCGGCTGTAAGGAAGTATTTCATTGACCTTGGCACCATGACCGCTGACACAAGATGCCAGACCTCTCAGGCAATGGCTATCTTCTACGACGTATTTGAATCGGGCGAAAAAGCCGCCGCATTTGACGTATTGCTTGAGATAATCGAAGAAAGTGACGAGCATATTGATTTTGGTCTGCTCGGCTCGCGCTGCCTCTTCCATGTGCTTTCAGATTTCGGCAAGGCTGACCTTGCCTATAAAATGATTTGCCGCAGGGATTGGCCCTCATACGGCTACTTCCTTGAAGAAAGTCTTACCGCTCTGCCCGAAGATTTCCTGCACGGACGCAAAATCAACTCTCTCAATCATCACTTCATGGGCGATATTTCAAACTGGTTTATCACAAGCGTTGCCGGCATAAAGTACAACCCCAACGGCGACAATCACCGTGAATTCACCCTGCGCCCCGCATTTGTTGATACCCTTGATTTTGCAAAGGCACACTTTGATTCGCCCTACGGCAGAATCACCGCCGAATGGAAGCGTGAGGGCGACAAAATCAGCCTTAATTGTGACTTCCCCGAGGAACTCGAATGCACAGTTCTGCTTCTTAACGGCTGGAAAATCGAGGGCGAGTGGATGAGCAGAACAATTAAGGACAAATCCTTTGAAATGACACTTTACAAATAAAACACAGATATAAAAAACCACGGCATCGGTAACCCGATGCCGTGTATGTTTTTTTTGTTCAGATATTAGCCATAAACAAGGATATCTCTTCTATAATGTTTGCAAATGTGATTACCGCTGCATCGCCAGCAAAGATGATTGCATCGCGTGTGGCAGTAAAACGCTCCCATAACGTTTCTGCGTATGAAACTTCTTCGAAAGCCCACTCAACGTTCATTCTTGCGCTGTAAATCATATCGCCGATTAAGAATTTCAGCTCTTCGAGATTCTCTTCATAACTTGCATTGACTACTTCACAGGGATAACGGCTGATAACCTCACCTGCAACCTCAACGACTACAACAGCACCATCCTCATACATTGAGTAATCTATATACCAATAGTATTCTCTGCCGTTGTCGTTAAGAGTGATACGCCCGCCGTCAAACGTCTTCTTGGTACCGTCTTTATAAGTTACTTCAACACTGATATCTTCCTCAGGTTGATTAACAACAAAAATGCAACCGCCGTTATAGAACTGCTTACAATGAAAATCAACACCGACAAATTCTATTTTTTCAACGAAATCCGAGGCATGGTACAGGCTTAAGGTTATGTCTTCCTCATAATCAAAAAACTCCGCATAAAAGGTATGCTCGCCCTTTTCCACCCATTCATCGCTGCCTAAGGAAAGATAGTTGTCGGCAAACTCAAGTTTGCTCTCTTCGCCGAAAAATACGTCATAATCACAGCGCAGTGAATAATAAAACTCATATTCACTTTCGTCGTCGTAACCGCTTTCCTGTAAATCGTAACCGTAGATAATATTCTTATCCGTGCCGTTATTGATTTCTATTCCGGTAATTTCTTCGCCAAGATATTTAACGTTAAATTTAAGGGGAGAATTCTCAGTCATTTCTAAGCCTTCATAGAACAAATTAAACAAAAGCTTTTCTCTGCCCTCTCCAAATTTGAAAATGTACTTTTCAAGGTCATTATCCTCAAGATCGTCGTAAGAATAATAGGAATCCTTCTCATCATAAGTTTCCTCATCATAAGTAAGAGGAACGGAGATATCACCAATGTTATAGTCACCCTGATAGTAATCCAGGGTTACGTAGTAATAGCCGCTTTTTTCAACGTTGAAATCAAAGCTGAGGCAGTCATTGCTTACTGTAAAGCTGTTGTCGCCAAGCTTTGCTTCGCCTGCATAATAATATGCCGCATCACACCACACAAAGTTTTCACCCTGCGCCGCAGCGAAAACGGAAAGCGCAGAAAATGCTATTATTACGCTGAGCGGTACGCAGAAAAAGGATTTGAACGTTTTCTTCATAAAACTTACCTCCTTAAATTGATTTAAACTCATTCTATATTATAAGGCAAAAATTGTCAATTAACGCTTTGTTACGAACTTGTTAACGTTTTCCCTGCACACTATAACGATTTGTTGAAAACCAATTAAGTTTATAGTGTAAAAATCACGGCATCGGTTTCCCGATGCCGTGATTTTGCTTAATCCGATTCAATTTAAACTGCTGCTCTGAAATCTTTTATTTCTTCCATTACTCCTCTGAAGATATACACTACACTGTCACCTGCATAAATCAAAGCATCACGGATAGCCGTAAAATACTCCCATGCAGATTGAGCATAGGCAATCTCGGCAAATCTCTCTCTCACCATCGCTTTAATCCAGAAAACTCTGTCATTAATTCTGTATATAAGGTGTGATAAGTTTTCGTCGTAGCTTGCCGAAATCATTTCACAAGGTGCGGTGCCCAAAACCTCATCGTTTATCAGAATATCAAGCCATGCTTTATCATCTTCTACATGGAATGCAAGCCCCCAATAATACTCTCTGCCACCCTCAACAAGTGTAATCGTATCTCCGTTAAAGGTCTTTTTGCTGCCGTCTACGTAAGTAACAATAACTGCCGTTTCGTCTGTCCAGCCGTAATCACCCGTAAGGCTGCCATCATAGTATTTTTTGCTATAGCTGTTATCAAGGCCTGTAACCTCAATGCTTTCAATAAAATCAGAAAACTTGTTAACACTTATAGTTGCAGCTTCAACATAATCAAAGAAAATTTTATTGACTTCATTTTCACCGGAGTCTATTTCGGTATCAGTTCCAAGAGTAAGATCGGAATCTCTAAACTCAAGCTTTTCCTGATTATCAAAAATTACGTCAAAATCACAGGTAAGTTCATAGTAATACTCATACTCAATTTTTTCGCTGTACCACGAGTCATACAAATCATAGCCGAGGATAATGTTCTTATCAGTATCATTAGTTAACACTACACCCGTGATTTCTTTGCCGAAATATTTGACATTGAATTCAAGAGATGCATTTTCTTCAATCTCAATACCCTCAGGATACAGATTGAACATAAACTTTTCGTTGCCCTTTTCAAGCTTGAAGAAGTACTTTTCAAGGTCGTTATCCTCAAAACTGTCATAAGTATAATAACAAGCCTTTTCTTCATAATTATGTTCCTCATAAGTAAGAGGCACAGAGATATCGCCTACCGAGTAATTTGCCTGATAGTAATCAAGGGTCACATAATAGTAGCCATCTTCGTCAGCGGTAAAGTCAAAATAAACGCTGTCTGAATTTACCGTAAAGCTGTTGTCGCCAAGCTTTGCTTCGCCTGCGTAACCGAATTCAATACCGCTCCATACAAAAGCTTTCTCCTGCGCCGCAGCAAAAACACAAAGCGCAGAAAATGCCATTATTGCACTGAGCAATACGCAAAAAAATGATTTGAGTGTTTTCTTCATAAAGCATCCTCCTTTGAAATCATTACCTCTGTTTTCTGCCGTTTTTATAATACCATTTAGGGTAATAATTGTCAATTATTCAGCAGTAAACATTTGCAAAGCTTTTTAACCTAAATTTTAATTTGACATATTATATGTGATATTATAGAATGTAAAATGAAGAAAAACAAAGGAGAGTTCTGTATGTGCAGCTGCAAATGTAACGAAAATAGCGACCTTTCCGCTTTGGACGGCGTTTTAGAAGAATATGCCGGTGTTAAAGGAAGCCTTATCACCATCCTCCAGAAAGCGCAGGATATTTACGGATACCTTCCCACAGATGTTATGTATCATATAGCCGAAGCCGTAGGCACCACACCCGCAGAGGTTATCGGAGTTGCAACTTTCTATACCCAGTTCAGATTAAAGCCTGTAGGCAAACACCTTATTATGCTTTGCCAGGGTACCGCATGCCACGTAAACGGCTCCGAAAGAATTGAAACCGCAATATGCGAACACCTCGGAATTAAAGACGGAGAAACCACCGAAGACGGACTCTTCACCCTCAAAAACGTTGCCTGCCTGGGTTGCTGCAGCCTTTCTCCCGTAATGATGATAAACGGTGAAACATACGGCAGCCTCACCCCCGATTCGGCAATAGGCGTGCTTGAACAACTCAGAAAGGAGAGCAATGCATGAAAATTGTAGTAGGCGAAGGCAGCTGCGGTATTGCCGCAGGCGCTCACAAAGTATACGAAACTCTCGAAGCTGCAGGAATTACCCCACAGATTACAGGCTGTGTAGGCATGTGCTTCCTTGAACCGATAGTTGATATTTATTCCGACAGCGGCGAGCTTATGCGCCGCCTTGTCAAGGTGAAGCCCGACGACGCCGTAACAATTGTACAGGCAGAAAAATCGGGAGATTTATCCTTGCTTGACGGTATAACAATCTCTGACGAAGATGCCGCTTTTCTGTCAAAGCAGACCAGAATCGCTTTGCGCAACTGCGGAGTTATTGACCCCACCGATATTGATGCCTACATTGCAAACGGCGGCTACAAGGCAATTTCAAAAGCTCTCAGTATGACCCCTGAAACGGTTATTGAAGAAATCAAAACTTCAGGACTTGCCGGCAGAGGCGGCGCAGGCTTCCCCACGTGGTTCAAATGGAATGCAGCGCGCCAGTCTGTTTCCGACTCTAAGTATCTTATCTGCAACGCTGACGAAGGCGACCCCGGCGCTTTTATGGACAGAGCCGTTATTGAAAGCGACCCCCACAATCTTATTGAAGGTATGCTTATAGGCGCTTATTCAATAGGTGCAAGCGAAGCGGTAGTATACGTAAGAGCTGAATATCCCCTTGCAATCGTACGCCTGCAGGAAGCTATTGCTCAGGCAGAAAAAGCAGGATATCTCGGCGAAAATATCCTCGGCAGCACTTTCTCCTGCAAGATGAGAATCAAGGCAGGTGCCGGCGCATTTGTATGCGGCGAAGAAACCGCTCTTATAGAATCCCTTGAAGGCAAAAGAGGTATGCCCCGTCTCAAGCCCCCCTTCCCTGCCCAGAAAGGATATAACGACGAGCCCTCAAACATCAACAACGTTGAAACCTTTGCAAACGTTGCGTGGATTATCAACAACGGCGGTAAAGCCTTTGCGGCTATGGGTACAGAAAACAGCAAGGGTACAAAAGTATTTGCCCTCACGGGTAAAATCCGCAGAGGCGGTCTTGTTGAAGTACCTATGGGTATGACTATTAAAGATATCATCTACGATATCGGCGGCGGTATCCGAACAAGCATAAAGTGCAAATCACTTCAGCTCCGCGGACCCTCCGGCGGATGTATTCCGTCAGATAAATTCGACACTCTTATTGATTATAAAGAACTTGCTGCAACGGGCGCAATTATGGGCTCGGGCGGTATGGTTGTTATGGACGACACCACCTGTATGGTAGGAATGGCAAAATTCTTCCTCGACTTTACAGCTAAAGAATCCTGCGGCAAGTGCGTTCATTGCAGAATAGGCACAAAGCGGCTGCTTGAGATTCTTGACTCAATCACAAAGGGCAACGGCCTCCCCGGCGATATTGAACTGCTCACCGAACTGTGCGAAGCAGTTAAGGACGGCGCTCTTTGCGGTCTCGGTCAGACTGCTCCCAACCCCGTTCTTTCAACTATAAGATATTTCCGTGACGAATACGAAGCGCATATAAACGAGAAGAGATGCCCCACAGGCGAATGTGCGGATCTTGTTACGTATTCCATTGATGCAGACAAGTGCCGCGGTTGTACTCTCTGCGCTAAAAAATGCCCCGTAAACGCTATAAGCGGCAGCGTTAAAACTCCCCACGTTATTGACAGCGAAAAGTGCATAAAGTGCGGTCAGTGCGCAGCTGTTTGCCGTTTTGATGCCGTAATTAAGAGGTGAGTGTATGGAAAAAATTAAAATTACAATAAATTCAACAGAGTGTATTGCCGATAAGGGTAAGACAATTCTTGAAATAGCAAAAGAAAACGGTATTGAAATCCCCACCCTTTGCCACCACGAAAACGTAAAGCTCTACGGAGCCTGCGGAATCTGCCTTGTTGAGGGCAAAAATATGCCCAAGCTTATGCGCGCCTGCTCTACCGTTGCGGCTGACGGTATGGAGCTTTATACCGACTCTGAAAGAGTTAAAAAAGTACGCGCCGTAGCTCTTGAGCTCCTTATGAGCGACCACGAGGGCGATTGCAAAGGTCCCTGCACTCTTAACTGCCCTGCAGGTACAGACTGCCAGGGTTACGTAAAGCAGATAGCTATGGGTAACGACAGAGAAGCCGTCAAAATCATCAAGGATAAGCTTCCTCTTCCCGCATCAATAGGCAGAGTATGCCCTCATCCCTGCGAAACCGCCTGCAGAAGAACAAAGGTTGAAGAGCCGATTTCCATCGCTTTCCTTAAATACTTTGCAGCAGACAGAGTTCTTGCAGATAATCCCTACATCCCCGAAGCCGCTCCTGCAAGCGGTAAAACCGTTGCAATAGTCGGCGGCGGACCCGCAGGTCTTACTGCAGCATATTACCTTGCGCTCAAAGGCCACGGTGTAACCGTTTACGACGCTATGCCCAAAATGGGCGGCATGCTCCGCTACGGCATACCTGAATACCGCTTACCCAAAAAGGTTCTTGATGCCGAAATTGCCGAAATCGCTTCGGTTGGCGTAAAGATGGTAAACAACGTTAAAATCGGCAAGGACATTACCCTTGATGAGCTGCGTGAGCAAAACGGCGCTGTTCTCGTTGCCATAGGCGCTTGGAAAAATACGGGGCTTCGCTGCAAGGGAGAGGAGCTTGAGGGAGTTATGGGCGGCATTGATTTCCTGCGCCGTGTAGCTCTCGGTGAACAGGTTGATATCGGCAAAAATGTGGCAGTTGTAGGCGGCGGAAACACCGCAATGGATGCCTGCCGTACGGCGGTACGTCTCGGTGCTGAAAACGTATATGTAATTTATCGCAGAACAAGGGATGAAATGCCTGCGGAAAAAATTGAAATAAGCGAAGCTATGGAGGAAGGCGTAAACTTCAAATTCCTCACTAATCCTGCTGAAATCCTTGGCGAAAACGGCAGAGTTAAAGCCGTAAAGCTTCAGATTATGCAGCTCGGCGAGCCCGATGCCAGCGGCAGACGCTCCCCCGTCCCCGTTGAGGGTAAGTTTGAAACAATCGCTCTTGACAGCGTTATCTGCGCTATCGGTCAGAAGGTAAACGTTGCAGGCTTTGAAGAGCTTGAGCTTAATCCCTGGGGTATCATTTCAAGCGATGAAAGATATTTCACCACCTCACTCGAAGGTGTATTTGCGGTAGGCGACGCCACTAACAAGGGCGCTTCAATCGCTATTGATGCCATAGGCGAAGCAAACAAGGCTGCCAACGTTATTGACGGATACCTCTACGGTCTTGATACCCCCTACACCGCTCCCGTGCTTTCGAAGCGTGAGCCTGACGAAGCTTTCTTTGAGCAATTCGAAAAAGCAGAGCGAATCAAAATGCCCGTACGTCCTGCCGAAGAAAGAAAGCACGATTTCAACGAAATAAACCTTGGTTTCGAGGAAAGCGCTGCACGCAAGGAAGCTGCGCGCTGCCTTGAATGCGGATGCCACGATTATGCAGATTGCAAGCTTATAAGATACGCTGACCGTTACCGTATTGACACCTGCAAGCTCGCAGGTGAAAAGCACGAATGCTTCACCGAGCGCAGACTTGAAATAATCGAACGTGACCAGGGTAAATGCATACTCTGCAACCTTTGCGTGCGTATCTGCCGCGAGGATGCAAAGCAAGGCATTCTCGGCCTTGTCGGCAGGGGCTTCGGAACAGTTATCCGTCCCGAATTCAACAAACCTGAAACAATCAGCGTTTGCAAAAATTGCCTCAAATGCGTAGCCGCCTGCCCCACAGGAGCGTTGAAGCTTTTGAAATAATGAAATTACAAAAGGTCGGATAAAAACCATCCGACCTTAATTATTTATAACGCTTATTGAAACAGAAAAAAGATAATAAAGAAGAGATAATAAAGAATAGATAATAAAATAACAGCGCCCGATTTTGCACATTCACTATTATTTCTTATTTATTCAATATTATCTCTTATCTTAGCCTCGTAAGAGGCTCATGTTTGGCTGGGACGGCTGGATTTGAACCAGCGGATGCGGGAGTCAAAGTCCCGTGCCTTACCCCTTGGCTACGCCCCAAAATATTAAGGTAAATAAAAAACGCAGGGCTAAGCCTGCGCTGTTTTTTTAATGGGGTGGATAATGGGATTCGAACCCATGACCTCCAGGGCCACAACCTGGCACTCTAACCAACTGAGCTATATCCACCATAATGGCGCGCTTGAAGGGACTCGAACCCCTGACCCACTGCTTAGAAGGCAGTTGCTCTATCCAACTGAGCTACAAGCGCACAATGGAGCGGGTGATGGGAATCGAACCCACACAACCAGCTTGGAAGGCTGGGATTCTACCATTGAACTACACCCGCGCGTACAACGCAAGTTATTTTAGCACAAGAGGTCACAGTTGTCAAGGCTATATTTGTAATTTTTTGATTTGTTTTTTTAATGTTATTTTTAAAATTCACATTTAGTTAAACTATTCACCTGTATTTTATAGTATATTATTTTTAAAGAAAGTGGGGTAGTGTGTTTTGCTCGGGTATGTTAAGGCTTACAAACCGAATTTGAAAATGAGTGAATATGAACTGTACCGAGGTGTTTACTGCTCTTTATGCAAAAACCTCGGCAGACGTTACTCCCCTTTGGCTCAGCTTTTTCTGAGTTTTGATTTCACTTTGGCGGCGCTCATTACTCTCTCACTCAAGGATGAAAAATGCCGTTTTCTTCACAGCAGATGCCCCTACAACCCCGCAAAAAAATGCCTTAAATGCGCAGATTCCTCCTACCTTGACTCTTGTGCCGATGCTGTTATAATTACAGTATACTACAAGTTGCTTGACAATCTTCACGACAAGGGAATAAAGGATAAAATTCTTGCGGCGCTCATTTTCCCCATTATTGCTCTTATGCACAAAAAGGCAAAGCGCCTCTCCCCCGAAACAGATTCAATCACAAAAGCGGCAATAAAAAAACAAAACACGGCAGAGAAAACCGGCTCCGGCATTGATGCGGCTGCAGAGCCGAGCGCACGTGCACTTGCAGATATCTTTTCCCTCGGTCTTGACGGGGATGAAAAGCTTATTGTTTCAACTCTCGGCTACATGGTAGGACGGTTTGTATATATCCTTGATGCCGTTGATGACCTTGAAAAGGATATGAAATCGGGTAATTTCAATCCTTTCTCAGGCGAAATTACGGACTTCAGTAATTTGCTTCAGAAGCGATCCTTTGCCGACAAAGCGCAGCAAATGCTCAATCTGACTCAGAATGAGGCGGTTGCGGCTTTCGACCTGCTTGAAACAAAAAGATTCGGTTCAATAATCAGTAATATAATTTATGACGGTCTTGAGCAATCCGCCAACGAAGTGCTCGCAAAATACACAAAATCGGATTGCAAAAGCAAAAAAGAAATAAGCGTTTGAAAGAGGTGTAAAAATGAAAAATCCGTATGACATTTTAGGCATACCTCAGGGTGCTCCCATTGAGCAGGTAAAAGCCGCTTACAAGGAGCTTGCAAGAAAGTATCAGGAGGAGCGTTACAGCAACGGTCCGCTTTCCTCCGTTGCCGAAAAGAAAATGCAGGAGCTTGACGAAGCATACGACCGCATAATCATGGACGGTTCTTCCCGTTCATCCGATCACTCTTCGAGCAGCGGATATTATCAGGCCAACACCTCTTACGCTTCAACCGATTTTGCGGATATCCGCTCCAAAATCAAAAATGGCAGAATTGACGATGCTCAGCTTCTGCTTGACGGAATCCCTGTCTCGGAGCGCAACGCCGAATGGTATTACCTCAAAGGCAGCGTTCTTCAAAAAAGAGGATGGCTCGAAGATGCCGCAAGGAATTTTGAAACCGCCTGCAATATGGACCCTTCAAACGCCACCTACTCGTCCGCATTCAATGCAATTAAAAGAGCAAGAAACGGCGGCTACAAAACCGGCTCAGGCTCACGCAAGGGCTGCAGCTCATGCGATATCTGCTCAGGACTTCTGTGCGCAGATTGCTGCTGTGAATGCTTCGGAGGCGACCTGATACCCTGCTGTTAAAATAGGAGGAAAAACCTTGAATCAAAGCTCTAAATGCGCTATAGGCGGCATTGTTGCTGCACTGTCGCTTGTTATACTTATTTCGGTTGCAATCATACCATTTCTTACCTACGCTCTGCCTGCGGCGGCGGGTATTCTTATAATCCCCATTGTTATTGAGATTGATAAAAAATGGGCATTCGGAGTATATGCAACAGTAGCGATTCTCGGGACATTGCTTGTTCCGAACAAAGAGGTTGCCGCAATGTATGTTGCTTTTTTCGGCTATTATCCCATTATAAAAGCAATTTTCGAGGGGCACTTCAAAGGCTGGATAGCCTGGATTCTAAAAGTGATTTCCTTTGTTGTTTCAATCGGAGCATCTTACTATGTACTTATAGCGCTGATGGGGCTTGAAATTGACGAGATTGAAACCTACGGTCTTATCGCCGTTCCCATGCTTCTGGGTGCAGGTACGGTGGCTTTTATCATTTATGATATTGCACTCACCAAGATTATAGAGCTTTATCTTGCAAAATGGAGAAAAATTTTTAAAAGATATTTTAAATGATTCTATAAACATATTGAATTTTTATGCAAATAATTATATAATTATTTTTCGGAGTTAGAGCTCTTATTAAGTTTAAATTTTTTGGATGTGATTATTATGGCAAGAAAGGAAAATGTCAGAATCGGTGTTATAGGCATAAGCGGCAGAGGAAGCGGCATGCTTCGTGAACTCCTCAAGGTTGACGGCGTTACCGTACCCGCTGTTTGTGACAAATATGAAGACAGAGCCCAAAGAGGCGTTGAAATAGTTAAAGAAGAAACCGGCATGGATGCCGATATGTACCTTGATTACAAGCAGTTACTTGCAAGGGACGACCTTGATGCCATCCTTTGTTGCACCACATGGATTACCCACTCAAGAATTGCTATTGATTCCATGCGAGCGGGCAAGCATGTTGCTATCGAGGTAGGCGGAAGTGCAAGCGTTGAGGAATGCTGGCAGATGGTACGCACCAGCCAGGATACAGGCAAATTCTGTATGCTGCTTGAAAACTGCTGCTATGACCGCGCTGAAATGGCTCTTTTCAACATGGAAAGACAGGGTCTTTTCGGCGAGGTAGTTCATGTTCAGGGTGGCTATCAGCACGATTTGAGAGAAGAAATCAGCTTGGGCAGAGAAAACCGCCACGGCAGGCTCTTCAATTTCCAGCACAGAAACGGCGAGCTTTACCCTACCCATCAGCTCGGCCCCATTTCAAAGCTTCTCTCCATTAACAGAGGCAACAGATTCGTTTCCCTTACCTCCATGGCTTCAAAAGCAAGAGGACTTAATGAATGGATAAAGAAAAACAAGGGCGAGGATTACGACATTGCCAACTACAACTTCAACGAAGGCGATATCGTCACAACCATGATTAAATGCGCAAACGGCGAAACAATCCTTCTTACCCATGACTGCTCTCTCCCCCGCCCCTATTCAAGAGGCTACCGTATCCAGGGCACAAAGGGCATCTATATGGAGGACGGCGACCAGCTTTACCTTGACGGAATGCCCGCTGATGACGATACCCCTTCATGGGATCATAGCTGGAAGTCATTTGAGCCTTACATGGAGCAGTACGAGCATCCCCTGTGGCAGAAATATTCAAGGGAAGGCATCCACGCAGGTCACGGCGGCATGGATTTCCTTGTGCTGAGCGCATTTGCAGATGCTGTAAAAGAAGATGACGGCTCATCACCCATAGATGTTTACGACACAGCAGCATGGATGGCAATCACCTGCCTTTCAGAAGAATCCATCGCTCTCGGCAGCCAGCCCGTTGCAGTGCCCGATTTCACAAACGGAATGTGGATTGACCGTGAGCCTTACCGCAGAGGCGTTTACTGCCTTGAGGAGGTTTGCAACGATTTCTTCAAGTGTGAAAATACCGAGGAAGGAAAGGAATAATAAATGGCTTATTACATAGGTGTTGACGGCGGCGGTACCAAAACCGCTTTTGCCCTCTTTAACG
>JAZSIQ010000022.1:0-10757 GCA_045533875.1 Acutalibacteraceae bacterium
TTAAAGAAAGAAATGGAAAGGAATGAGCTTTCATGAGGTGTATCAGAGAGTTTACAAGATTAATAAGCCGGATTTCTCTTTCTGATGATGATAAGGAAAGAATTGCAGATAATCTCATTAAAAAAACTTCAGCTAAAAAAGATTTCCCCAGGAAGCAGGTGGCTGTTGCTTCGGCTGCGGTTATTGTTGCCGCAGGTGTTTGCATCCCCGTCATGCTTCGTTCGGGAAACAGAACAAGATACAATATTAGTCAGATGTGAGGTAAATCATGAACAAGAATTTAACAAACCCGTTTTTTAAGTACGAAAATAACAGCATGCCTTTGGGATTTGAAGTTCCCGATGTTTCTCTTTTCGGTATGCTCAAAATTTCGGCTGAGAATCAGCCCGATGAATCCGCTTATGAGTATTTCGGGACTCAGTGTTCCTTCAAGGATTTGGTTAAGAGGATTGATGAAATCTCAGGTGCGTATTACAGCATAGGTGTACGCAAGGGTGATATTGTCACCATTGTTATGCCCAACACTCCCGAGGCAGTTATCAGCATTTACGCTCTTAACAGAATCGGCGCTGTTTGCAACATCCTTCATCCTCTTTCAGCTCAGGAAGAAATCAAGAACCACATCAACCGCGTTGAGAGTAAGGTTCTTCTTAGCGTTGATATCTGCGCTGAGAAGATTGCCAACATCATTGATGACACGAAGCTTGAAACCGTTATTTTTGCTTCTGCGGGCGATTCCATGTCTTTCATCATGAAAAAGCTTTATGCCCTTAAGTGCATAAAGAACTTCAAGTATGACAAGTCAGACTCCAGAAATATTTCTTGGAGCACTTTCGCCAAGAAGAAGGCAGATGCTCCCGAATATCTTCCCAAGGGTGATAAGAACAAGGAAGTAAGCGTTATTCTCCACAGCGGCGGTACAACAGGTACTCCCAAGGATATCATGCTTTCTAACTACAATTTCAACGCTTTCGGTATTCAGGCAGTTCTTACCCTTCGTGATGTAAGCGTTGGTGATAAGATTCTTGCAATCCTTCCCATTTTCCATGGATTCGGTCTTGGTGTATGCGTTCATGTTTGCTTCTGCTTCGGCGCATGCTCTGTTCTTATTCCTCAGTTTAATGCAAAGAAATTTGCAAGCATCCTTAAGAAATACAAGCCCTCAATGATCTTTGGTGTGCCCACTCTTTACGATGCACTTATCAAAGCAGATGGTGTTGATGAAATTGATTTCTCATTCCTTAAGTACGCTATCAGCGGCGGCGACATTCTGCCCGAAAAGCTTGAGGTCAGCGTTAACAATTTCCTTAAGGCACACAACTCAAATGTTAAAATCTGTGAGGGCTACGGTATGACAGAAGGTCTTGCTGCTTTGTGCCTTTCCGTTGGTGATGACTATAAGTCACGCACCATAGGTAAACCCCTCATCGGTACTGAAATGTGCATTGTTGAGCCCGGTACAGTCAATGTTCTTCCTGCCGATACAGACGGCGAGCTTTGCATAAGCGGACCCACCATTATGATTGGTTACAGAAACAACAAGCAGGAAACCGACAACACCCTTCGTGTGCATGAAGACGGCAAGGTATGGCTTCATACGGGCGATATGGCAGCAATTGATGCTGACGGCTTTGTTCATTATAAGCTCAGAATCAAGCGTATGATGATTACATCAGGCTTCAACGTATATCCCACGCAGATTGAAAGCGTAATTGAAGAGCTTGACTTTGTTGATAAGTGCGTTGTTGTTGCAATCCCTCATCAGTACAAAAAAGAAGTTGCGAAGGCATTTATTGTTCTTAAGAACGGCAAGGAAAAATCTGCTGAAACTGAGAACGAAATCCGAGAATACTGTAAGAAAAAGCTTATGCATTACAGCGTTCCTTACAGATATGAGTTTGTTGACCTTCTCCCCAAAACCGCATATAACAAGATCGACTTTATGAAGCTTCAGAAGGACAGCGAAAAGGAGGCTGTTTGCTGATGGTTCAGAAGCCTAAAACATGGGGTTTCAGGGTGATGAAATCGATTCTTTCTCCATTTTTTAAGTTTTATTATAATCCGCATATTATCGGCAAGGGAAATATCCCGTTGAAGGGCGCAGTTGTTGTTTCAGGTAACCATAAGCACGTTATGGACCAGTGCATGGCAATAATTTCTACAAAGCGTCCCATTAATTACATGGCTAAGGCTGAGTATTTCAAGGGCTCTCTTGCTTGGTTTTTTGAGTTTTCCGGTTGCATTAAGGTAAACAGAAACGGTGATGACAGTGAAGCCAAGGCTCTTGCAAACGCTGTTCTTTCAAACGGCGGAGCACTCGGTATTTTCCCTGAAGGCACAAGGAACAAAACCGATAATCTTATAGGTGAGTTCAAGTACGGTGCGGCTTCGCTTGCATGTAAAAATAACGCAATGATGGTACCGGTTGCCGTAACAGGTGAATATAAATTCAGAAGCAAAACTCTGTGTGCAAGAATAGGTAAACCTTTTTCTACTGAAGGTATGACGGTTGAGCAGGTTAATACCAAGCTCAGGAATGAAATTATTATTCTTATGAATGAGAATATTTCACAGGGTTATGCAACTGAGGAAGAGCTTGAGCGTGCTAACCGCTATGTAAGCTGAATAATGATTATATCAACGGCTGCGGATTTCTGTTCCGTCAGCCGTTGATTTTTTTGTTGAATATGTGAAACTTTTGTTATATAATGTTTAATACAATATAATAAAAAGAGGTATGAATTAATGGATTTTAAAAAATATATCAAAGGTGCTCTCAATCAGCCCATGCCCGAGGATGATATAGAGTATTATAACCTGAAAGCCCGTGTTTCGGGCAATGTTTTGTCCAACGCACAAAGGACAATTCCTGCCGGCGGCTACAACTATGAAGCTGATATCACAAAGTTTTGGGCAGAGTTTCAGAAGCTCAAGGCATCCTGCGGTTATCCTTTATCTTTCAATACAATAATGATGCGTGTGCTTGCAGAGGGTCTCAAAGCAGCACCCAGGCTTAATGCTCACATGGATTATAATTATAAGGCATCCTGCGGCAGACTTATCATCAAGAAACATATTGATATCGCTGTGCCTCTTCTTCTTGACAGTGGTGAGACATTTCCTGTCAAGGTAAGGAATGTTGAAGCAATGACTCTTCATGAGCTTTCAGACGAATTTAACAGGCTTATAAAAACTTTAGAGACAACTGATGTTGACCGTGTTCTTTTTGATATAATCCTGCAGAGAATTATCGGATTCATTCTTAAGGGCAAAATCGGCATGGCAGCGGCTCAGGTTGCAACGGGTTATGTGGGTAAGTATAAGGTTGCCAAGCTGTCAGGGCTTTTTGAGCACGCAGCACGCGATAATACTTCTCTTCAGATGAACGAACTCAATGAAGGAACAGTATGCCTTACAAACCTCGGTTCCCTTTATAAAGGACTTTGCGGCAATGTTACGTATGCCCCAATTCTTTATCCCCAGGTTTTCATTATGGCAATGGGTGCACTTCAGGATAAGGAATATGCTTTCAGAAACGATAAAGGTGAGGTTGACCTTGCAACAAAAAAGGTTTTGCCTATCAATGTAATGTTTGACCACAGAATCGGCGGCTTTGCTGATGTAGTGCCTTTTATCAAAAAAATTGACGAAATATTTGCAAATCCCGAGGTGATTTGGGAGTGGTAATTTGATTTGCGGAGGACTAACCGGCTTGTAACTCCACAACTGATAAAAAATTTAATCGGGAGCAGTTAAAGGGCTACGGTTACGGTCTCGGCGTGCGTACTCTTATTGATAAAGCTGCAAGCGATATATTTCTTTGTGCTTGTATTAAATAATTCATGGCTTGTACGGCAGATTTGCGTACAAGCCTTTTTTGTTGAAAAAATCTTGCATCAGCGGTTGAAACTTAAAATATTATGTGATATTTTATTTTTGGAGATGATAATATGCGTTATATTGCGGACCATGATTTTCACATTCATTCAACTGTTTCACCGTGTTGTCACGATGATAATCAGACCCCTGAGGCTATTCTCAATTATGCAATTGAGAACGGTTTTGATAAGATTTGTCTTACCAATCATTTATGGGATGAAAATGTTGTCAGCGAGGCTGATTGGCATGATAAACAGCGCTTTGGCAGTGTTTCGTCCGTTTTGCCTTTGCCTCAGGCGGATTCTGTAAAGTTTTTGTTCGGTGCCGAAACGGATATGGACTATAACTTTGTTCTCGGTGTAAGCCATGAGAGAATGGATTGCTTTGATTTTATTACAGTGCCCACAACGCACCTGCACCTTGTAGGCAATACTGTTAAAACAAAGATTCAGACACCTGAGGAAGCAGCCTGCCATTGGTTTAACAGAATTGAAGCTTTGCTGAAGATGGATATGCCTTGGCATAAAACAGGCATTGCACATCTGACCTGCGGTCATATTTTTGAGTCCCGCACCCCTGAGGTCATAGCTATTCTTGATACGGGAAGACTGTATGATATTTTCAGGGAATGTGCTTCAAAAGGCGTTGGAATAGAGCTGAACATGAAAACTCTGCACATGACGCAGGAAACAAGAGAAACATTGCTTCGCCCTTATTATATTGCCAAGGATTGCGGCTGTAAATTTTATTTTGGCAGTGATTCTCATAAACTTTCAGCGTTCAGGGATACAAAAGAAAACTTTGAAAATGTGATTACTTTGCTTGATTTAAAAGAAAGTGATAAATTCCGTATTTAATTGAGAGAGTGCAAAACTGACAAAAAAACTGTATTCTTATTGACATTTTTGGTTATTCTTGTTATTGTTAAATTGCAAAAAAGACTGGGAATATGTTGTTGTTTTCATATTCTTATGCCTTTAATCAGCAAATAAACAGAAAGGTGTTTTGTTATGGAATTTGTAGATCTTAACCTGTTTTTGCGCAATTTTATTTCATCAATTGACTATTTCCTTTTTGATCTTGTAGTATGGCTTAGTCAGTTTTTTCCCGGTCTTATAGTGTAGTTGAGGAGGGTTAATATGAAAAAGCTTGTTATAAGAATTACTGCGGTTCTTCTTTGCTTAACCTTGTTGGCAGGCTGCGGATTAACCGCTCTGGCTTCCCAAAACGACGTTAAGGGTGAGTATGATTACACCATAACAAGCCCCTATGACGGCGTAGATTGGGACAACTGGAAGCAGTACAAAGCTTCTTTACATTCTCATACTGATGCAAGTGATGCTGTTCAGTCAATTGAAGAGAGTGTTAAGGATCATTATGATCTCGGCTATCAGATTCTGGCGATTTCAGACCATGCCGTGCCCGGTGTCAGGTGGGATGAAGTGCCCGAAACCGTGCCTATTTACCGTATTTTCAAATTCGGCAACACCGGTATGCGTGACCCTGTTGTGTTAACTCCCGAGGAGCGTGAGCAGATTATCAACGGTACCTATAAGAGTGAAGCCCGTGATAAGCTGGCAGAGCAGCTCGGTTATGACCTTGGAGGTATGCTGGAGATTACAGACAGCTGTGAGGCTAACGGCGCAACACCTATTAATGATTGCCACATAAATACCTTTAACTGCCAGAGTGTGCGTGCCAAGATGGGTATTTACGGTGATTTTGAAACGGTAGTAAAAGAGTGTGACGCTGAGGGCGGTTTCTCATTCCTTGACCATGTGGGAGAATATGTTGGCAGATTGCCTGAGGATGAAGCCCGCGCTCATCACCCTTTCTATGCCAACAAATTTGCAAACATTTTTTTGGAATATGATTCCTGCGTTGCTTTTGACGTAAACAGCACCCGTTACGATTCGGTTATTTGGGATGAAATTCTTAAGCTGACAGTTCCGAAGGGCAGAAACGTACCAGGAATAGCTTTTTCTGATTCTCATCATCTCGGCGATAATGACTGGGCATTTACAATGATGCTTATGCCTGAGCTTACTCAGGAGGCGTTTGAGGAATGTATGCGGAGCGGTGCATGGTTCTCGGTAGGCAGGGTTGATTTACTGTATCTCGGCGAGGACTTTAACGGCACAGGTAATTTGCCTCCCGCTGTTTCAAGAGTATATGTTGATAATAAAACAGACACAATCTCTTTTGCCGGCAGCGAATTTGATAATGTTCAGTGGATTTCGGACGGTAAGATTATTGCTGAAGGTAAGGGACTGACATCGTTGGATCTTAATGCGTATGAGGATGAACTCGGTTGCTATGTGCGTTTCCAGATTACAGGCCCCGGCGGCATTCTTTATTCACAGCCCTTTGTAACCATGGCAGACGGTGTAACTTATACGTCAGAGGTTTATAAAACCTTTGATACATCTATGATTTTCCGTGCTCTTGCAACAGTATTTGATGTGATAATCGGTCATACTTTTATCGCTATTTTGCTTAAAAGAGTACTTTGGAACCACATCTGGTGATTCTTTAACGAAAACGGAGGAAAGTTTATGAAGTTATCTTTCAAAAAAGTGATTTCGCTTATGCTTGCAATGATAATCACCGCAAGTTTCTTTACTCTTACTGTTTCTGCAGCTGATGCTCAGGCTGCACAGTCTGACGGCATTTTGATGCAGATTGTGTCGTTCTTCCTCGGTGAGGAAGTTTTTGCAGACGGAGGATTTAATTTAGAGGCTTTGCTTCATGTTTTGTATTATAAAGATTCACCTATGATGATGAAAATTTATGATGCCGTTTACGTTGCTTTCTGGGATATGCTTATCTCGGTTATCAATTTATTTGTTTAATTAATTGTTGTTAAGATTATAAAAAAACTGCAATCTCAAATAAAGAGGTTGCAGTTTTTTTGTGAAATTTTATGCGATTTGATATGAATTTTATAAATCTTCAGAATTCAGACTTGAAAGAATTCTTTTTTTATAACCGATAAACTTTTCGGTAAGTATAAAATTTTCTTCACGCGGCTTAGGGCTGCTGATAACAATTTCGTCTGTAATGTGTCCGGGTTGACCGGTAAGCAGATATATTCTGTCTGATAAAAGGATTGCTTCGTCAATATCGTGAGTTATAAAAAATGTGGTCAGTTTTATCTGTTCCATAACATCAAGATACCAACGGTGTACGGATGCCTTTGTTATAGTGTCAAGCGCTGAAAAGGGTTCATCAAGCAAGGCAACATCCTGTGAAAACAGATATGTGCGCAAAAGTGCGGCCCTCTGACGCATTCCGCCTGAAAGCTGAGCAGGATAAAGCTTTTGAGTGCCGTTAAGACCGAATTGCTCAAAAAGAGAATCAGCCTTTTTTCGTGCTGCTTTTTTGCTTTCACCTCTCATTATAAGCGGCAGAGCAATGTTATCAATAACTGTTCTGAACGGTAAAAGCAGATCCTTTTGCATCATATAGCTGATTTTGCCTGATTTGCCTGTAATGTTTTCACCATCCAATAAAACTTCGCCTTCATCGGGAAAGAGCAAACCCGAAATTATATTGAAAAGCGTGGTTTTACCGCCGCCGCTTACTCCAAGCAGGCTCACAAGCTCCCCCTGAGCAATATGAAGCGAAATATCCTCGATAATTTTTTTGCCGTCAAAGGATTTGCTTACTCCCTTTATTTCAAGCTTGTGCATTTAAATCCTCCGTCAGATAGTCGTTTGTAAAGCCCTTGTTCGGATCAATATAGCTTTCAAGGAGCTTGTTTTCATTGAGCCAGTTATAGAAAGCTGCCCAGCGCTCAGGCTCAAATTCACCCCAGCGTTCGCATTCCGCTTTATATTGCTTTGCGAGGTATTCCTGACTTTTATACACAAGTGCAGAATTTGATTTAAGCTCAGGAGCGGCATTCATAAGAATGTCTGCGGCTTCTTTGGGATTGCTTATTGCAAATTCGTAGCCCTTTGTAAGAGCTGCAAGGAATGCCTTAGCAGTTTGAGGATTCTGCTCAAGATATGTGTTGCTTGAAATGATAACAGGTGTATAATAGTCGAATACGGAGTCAATGTCGGCAAAAGCAAAGTAATCAATGGGAAGCTCGGCAACCTCGCAGGCTATGCCTGCCCAGGCATAGAAAATCCAGATTGCATCAACGGATTTGCTTTTTAATGCCGAAACCTCATCCGTAACCGTTGACGGAATCAGCTGAACTTTTGAAAAATCACCGCCATCTGCTTTCATTACGCTGTCAATAGTTGCCTTTTCAACGGGAGAATCCCATGTTGCGTACTTCTTACCTTCCAGCCCTCTCGGCGTTGACATACCTTCGCCTTTGCGTGAAACAATGCCTGAGGTATTATGCTGAATGACGGCTGCAACTGCAGTAATATCAAGGGCATTTTCTCCGGTAAGCGCGGGAGCCATTGAATCCTGGAATGAAACACCGAACTGCGCATTGCCTGAGGCTACAAGCATCTCAGCTCCGCCTTCGGGGGGCTGAACAATCTCAACCTCAATTCCGGCATCTGCAAAATAGCCTTTTTCTGCAGCAACATAAAGTCCTGTATGGTTTGTGTTGGGTGTCCAGTCAAGAACAAAGGTGATTTTCTCAAGATTATCATCCTGTGTTTTGTTCCCTGCGCAGCCGCTCATGCAAATAATTGTAGCAATAACAACAATATAAGAAATAGCTCTTGCAAATCTTTTCATTTTAAACACTCCATTCATTTTTCTTTATTGATTTTTCTGTAAGGCATGCATTTCTTTTCGGCAATGCTGACAATCAGCATAAGAAGAAGTGATATTATTGAAATCAGAAAAATAACCGCAAACATTTTGTCAAATGCATAAGCTTTTTTAACTCTCGTCATATATACACCCAAGCCGCCGAAACCGCCCAACCATTCGCTTATAACAGCGCCTACAATTGAATATGCAACAGTTATGCGAAGCGCTGAGAAAAACTGAGGCAAGGAAGACGGCAGCTTTATGTATCGGAAAATCTGCCATGAGCTTGCTCCCATTGAACGAAGCAGACCAACCGAATCCTTGTCCACACTTCTGAACCCGTCAAATATACCTACCGCCACGGGAAAGAATGTTGAAATTATTATAAGAATTATTTTTGGCAATGTTTCATAGCCAAACCACAGAACAAGCAGCGGAGCTATGGCGACGGTCGGCACGGTCTGAGTTAAAACCATTATGGGATAAAAAGCTTTATAGAAAAAATCAAAAGTATCCATAAGCACAGCAACCGAAAAACCGAGTATAACTCCGCATATAAGCCCCGTAAATGCCTCCTGCAAGGTTATCAGCGAATTTTCAAACAGTATGTTTCTCTCGTTTATAAAAGCCTTTACAACATCAACGGGAGAGGGGAGCATATAACCTGGAACTAAATTCGATGTACAGATTATCTGCCATAGCAGCAACAGAACCGTTATAGCTAAAGCGGCGGGCAACTTATTTCTGATGATGCTTGGTGACTTTTTTGTCAATTGTCAGCACCTCACCTTCAGGCTCGTATGAAACCTTGATGTAAGCCGAAACCCTTTTTGCTCCGGCACGTATTGCAACGTGTTGACATTCCTTGACTATGTCCATAAGCTCGTTATAGTCATCGCCTTCAATTGCCGTTTCGCATGGACCGACATAATAGTTCAGTCCGGTGCTTTTGATGTAATCAATTACCTCATCAACAATTCGGATAAGTTCCTCTGTGTTTTCCGCCGAGGGCAGAGTCTGGATAGCTACGCTTGCTTTCATTTTGTTTTCCTCCTAAAAATAAAATTTGCCTTTGCCGAACAGCACGGCAAAGGCAAATAAAACAATCATCATAATAAATGCAGAAAATACTGCACCCATTAACAATGCGTAACTATTCTCCCTACGCCGGCATGATCCGGATCAGGTTTAATGGGTCGCAGAAAATATCTGCCTCTCAGCCCGTCAACTCGGACTCCCCTTTGTAGGTATAAGTATAATCCCGGTTTTCGGGTTTGTCAAGAAAAAGTTTTCAATATCTGCGGCTTGGTCGAGGTTCTGGATATTATATTGGAATTAATACAGATACCATTTTTTTGAAACCGTTTGCCACTCAGCGGTTTTCTGCGCTTCACGGATTATGAATGATTCGGCACAGAAATCAGATTTCAGTATTTCGTCTGTACCCAAAAGATTTACTATTGATTCTTCAAATTCAAACTCATCGTGTGTTTTTCTTATGGCATCAAGTAACCGAATTCCCACTTCAAAGGGAGAAAAAGCATCACGGTCGGTAATATGAAGCTGTATACCATGGCAGAAGCTGTCTTTATAATCTGAAAAAGTCGGCGTAAAAGAACACTCACGGAGGATTACCCCTTTCTGTGCTCCCGTTTTTTTAAGGACTTTTTCACAGTCAAGCCATGGAGCACCAATCATTTCAAAGGGTTTTGTTGTTCCTCTGCCTTCTGAGAGATTTGTGCCCTCAAAAATACAGGTTCCGATATAAGCAAAAGCAGTATCAACTGTTGGAATGTTGGGGGAGGGCTGAATAAATACAAGGTCGGTGTCATCATAATACATATTCCTTTTCCAACCGTCCATCTTAACAACTTCAAGGTCGCAGCCGATGCTTTCAGTATCATTCATCATCATGGCGAATTCGCCTGTTGTAAGTGCAGGGCGGGTAGGGGTCGGAAACCGTCCGACAAAAGAAGAAAAACGTCTGTCAAGCACTGTTCCCTCAGCTTTTAATCCTCCCAAAGGATTCGGGCGGTCAAGAACAACAAACTTTATACCGTGACTTGCGCAGAGCTTCATTGCATCGGTCATTGTGTATTGATAAGTGTAAAATCTTGCTCCAACATCCTGGATGTCAAATATTACGGTATCAAGGG
>JAZSIQ010000088.1:0-6700 GCA_045533875.1 Acutalibacteraceae bacterium
GGTGAAAAGCAATCCTTTGAGGATATGATGGCCCGTTTCAAGCAGGCAAGCGATGAAAAAATGGCTGATCTCAAGCATAGCAACGAATCCAAAAGAGGCGGTTATTCACGCAGAGGCGGCAATAAGCAGTAAGTATTCAAACGGGGGATGCTCCAATCCCCCGTTTTTTGTTATTATATGGGAGGGGCAGTTGTGCGGGAAATTGATGTTAAAATAATTGAACAGGCAGTCAGGGATTTATGCATTACAGCCAACAAACGCCTTCCCTGTAAGCTTGAAAAAGCGGTAAGGGAAAGTGCTGTTAACGAAACCGCAGAGCCTGCCGCAGGAATAATGAAAAGCCTTTGTGAGAATCTCGATGCGGCAAGGGAGCTGGACATACCCATTTGTCAGGATACCGGCATGGCGGTGGTTTTTGCCGAGGTAGGGCAGGAGGTCCATTTTACGGGCGGCAGCTTTGAACAGGCAATAAACGATGGCGTCGGCAGAGGATATACCGAGGGCTATCTCAGATGCTCTGTTGTTGCGGACCCTCTTCGCAGGGTAAATACAGGCAACAATACTCCTGCCGTGCTTCATACACGCATAGTAGACGGAGATAAGGTGAAAATAACCGTTGCTCCTAAAGGCTTCGGCAGCGAGAATATGAGCTGCCTCAAGATGTTTACACCCTCTGTTTCGCGTGAGGATATAATTAATTATGTTATCAGTGTGGTTGAGCAGGCAGGCAGTAATCCCTGTCCGCCAATGGTTTTGGGTATCGGTATCGGCGGTGATTTTGAGCAGTGCGCATTGCTTGCAAAAACCGCTTTGTGCAGGGATGCAGGCGAGAATAATCCCGATGAGTTTTATGCTCAGATGGAGAGCGAAATTCTCGAAAGAGTAAACCTCCTTGATATAGGTCCTCAGGGCTTCGGCGGCAAAACAACCGCTTTGTGGGTGTCTGTTGAAACGGCTCCTACTCACATAGCCGGGTTGCCTGTTGCGGTCAATGTAGGCTGTCATGTTACAAGGCACGCAAGCATTGAACTGTAATTTTGTGTATTTTTTGTAAATTTATTAAAAAAATTAAGTTTACCCCTTTATTTTTTTGTTTAAATGTGCTACACTTTAGTTGAAGCTAAGGCTTCGACTAAACCTAAGGGGGATGGACTTTAATGAAAATCACTATTTTGGGACGCAAATGTTCACCCAGAGAATCTTTCAAGGCACATGCCGAGAAAAAGCTCGCCAAGGTTGAGCGCTTTTTCGGTGACGATGCCGAGGCAAAGGTAACCGCAACGGTCGAAAAAAGCTCGCAGACCGTAGAAATTACCATTGTCAACAGCGGTATGATTTTCAGAGCCCAGGAACGTGCGGAAAACATGAATGAAGCACTCGATAAATGTGTTGATTCGCTCGTTCGCCAGATCAGAAAAAACAAGACCAGAGTAGAAAAGAAGCTTCGCAACGGCGTTATTGATGATCTGCTTCCCGCAGACGAGCCTGTTGCAGAAGAAGAGGAGTTTGAGGTTGTAAGAACCAAAACGGTGCAGCTCAAGCCTCAGTCGGTTGATGAAGCAATTCTTCAGATGAATCTTCTTGACCATCAGTTCTATGTTTTTCTCAATGCTGAAACCAACGCTGTGAATGTTGTTTATAAGCGTAGCGATTCAGGCTACGGACTCATCGAGCCTGAAATCTGAGCGTTTGTATATAAAGATTAATCTCTGAAATTGAGCCGGTGGGATGCGTTTGCTGGATTCCGCCGGCATTTTTAATGTAAAGAGAGAAAAGGATTTGCCATGATTAATTTTGTTATCCCCTGTCTTTTAGGGCTTGAATCGCTTATCGCTGATGAATTGCGTGAGCTTGGTGCTCAGAATGTTGCTGCAGAAAACGGCAGAGTTTTGTTTGACGGTGATGAGTCGATTCTTGCAAGAGTTAATATCTGTTCCCATTTTGCCGAAAGAGTGCAGATTCATCTGGGCTCTTTTGAGGCGCACTCCTTTGAAGATTTGTTCCAGGGAGTAAAAGCTCTTGAGTGGGAGCGTTGGATTGGTGAGCAGGATGCATTCCCTGTAAAGGGATATTCCATAAACTCCGATTTGTTCAGCGTGCGTGACTGCCAAGCTATTACCAAAAAAGCAGTTGTTGAGCGCCTTAAAAGTAAATATCATACCGAGTGGTTTGATGAAACAGGACCCGTTCATCAGATACAATTTGCCATAATGAAAAACAGAGTTTCCATGCTGCTTGACACTTCGGGCGCAGGTCTTCATAAAAGAGGCTACCGACTTGAGGCGAATGATGCGCCTATTAAAGAAACGCTTGCGGCGGCGCTTTGCAGTCTTTCACGTTTAAGGCCTTACCATAAGCTTTATGATCCCATGTGCGGTTCGGGCACAATTCTTATTGAGGGCGCAATGCTTGCGGCGAAGATGGCTCCCGGTATAAACAGGGGTTTCTCCGCCGAAAGATGGGAGTGTATACCCCGTGAAATCTGGACTGCGGAAAGAGAAAGAGCAAGGGAGAGCGTTGTAGCTATTGATGATTTTGAGGGCTACGGTTCTGACATTGATGCTCAGGCGATTGAGAAGGCAATACAGAATGCTCAGAGAGCCGGAGTGGCATCAAAGCTTAACTTCAGCGTGTGCGATATTAAGGATTTCAGACCCGCTACAGAGAGGGGAACTTTAATCTGCAATCCGCCTTACGGTGAAAGACTACTTGACATAGAGCAGTGTGAAATGTTATATAAAGATATGGGGCGTGTGTTTGAGAAGAAAAAAGGCTGGTCTTACAGCATAATCAGCCCCGACGAGGAGTTTGAAGCCGCATTCGG
The DNA here is from genome assembly GCA_045533875.1 of Acutalibacteraceae bacterium. Lineage (GTDB taxonomy): Bacteria > Bacillota > Clostridia > Oscillospirales > Acutalibacteraceae > CAG-177. The sequence continues at coordinate 2,825 of JAZSIQ010000088.1, forward strand.
CAGAAAAGCGGACAAACGCCGTAAGCTTTATAACGGCATGATTAAATGCCAGCTTTATATGTATTTTAAATAGGAGATGATACCCTTGAAGCATGTATTTTTAATTAATCCCACAGCGGGTAAGGGCAAGTTCTATGAATCCATCAAGCCTCAGATTGAAGAGTGCTGCAAAAAGAATTCTCTTGATTATGAAATTGTAACAACAAAGGCAAGCCGTGACGGACTGAGAATCGTTAAAGAAATGGCTGCAACGGGCGAAAGTATCCGCTTTTATGCCTGCGGCGGTGACGGAACATTGTATGAAGTTGTAAACGGCGCTTACGGTTACGATAATGTTGAGGTTGCTGTGATTCCTCTCGGCTCAGGCAACGATTTTATCCGCCTTTTCGGCAGCAAGGATGATTTCCTTGAGCTCGATAATGTTATTAACGGAGTGCCCGTGCGCCTTGATGTTATAAAATGCGGCGATGAAATTGCAATCAACCAGTGCTCAATGGGACTTGACGCTGAGGTGTGCGCAAAGCAGGCTGATTTCAAAAAGCTTCCCTTTGTAACTGGCGAGGGTGCATACGCCGCATCATCTCTCTATTGCCTTTTGAAAAAGGTTAAGAACACGTTTACAATTACTATTGATGACGGTGAGCCTTTTACAAGAGACTGTATTTTTTGCTTCTGCGGCAATTCCCGTTGGTACGGCGGCGGATTTAAGGGCGGTCCCTTGGCTATGCCTGATGACGGTCTGCTCGATTTTATAATAGTTGAAAAGAAATGCTCAAGGTTAAAGCTTGTCACTTTGCTTGGGGCATATAAAAAGGGCGAGCATCTCAGCTGGGATATGACTACTTTTGTAAGGGGTAAAAAGCTTACCATCCACAGTGAGAAGCCTGCTGCTGTTAATGTTGACGGCGAATGCACTGTTGTTAACGATTGCACATTTGAAATTGTTGAGGATGCAATCACCTTTGTTGTTCCCAAGAATTCCGAATTCCTTAATTTCAGAACCAAAAAGGAAACAAACTGAACATAAAAAAGAACACCTCCGGCTTGCGCTTGGCGCAGCCGGAGGTGGATTTTTTATGAGATTAAAGGGAAGCAAGAGTTTCCATTACATAGTTGCCGAATTCCTCGCAGGTGCATCCGTCGCTTCTGCCGGTGATTTTAAGCTTCTTCTCTGTTATCATGCAGATATCAAGAGCTTTTTCAAGCTTGTCAGCCTGCTCCTGGCGGCCGATGTGGGAGAGAAGCATAACGGTTGCTCTGAGCATTGAGCAGGGGTCGGCATAGATGCCTCTGCCTTCTCTCATCATTCTGGGAGCGGAGCCGTGGATAGCTTCAAACATAGCATACTTCTTGCCGAGGTTTGCGCTGCCTGCGGTGCCTACGCCGCCCTGGAATTCAGCAGCTTCGTCTGTGATGATGTCGCCGTAAAGGTTGGGAAGAACAAATACCTTGAAATCACGGCGGCGCTTTTCGTCAATGAGCTTTGCTGTTGTGATATCAATATACCATTCGTCGGTGGTGATTTCGGGATATTCCTCGCCGATTTTTTTGCAGAGTCTGAGGAATTTACCGTCAGTTGTTTTGATAACGTTAGCCTTCTGGATAATTGAAACTCTTTCTTTGCCGTTTCTTCTTGCATAATCGTAAGCAAGGCGTGCGATACGCTCGGTACTCTCTGTTGTGGTAACAACGAAGTCCATAGCGAGGTCATCGGTAACGTTGATGCCCTTTGAGCCAACGGCATAAGCGCCTTCGGTGTTTTCTCTGAAGAAAGTCCAGTCAACGCCCTGGTCGGGAAGCTTAACGGGGCGTACATTTGCAAAAAGGTCAAGAGCCTTTCTCATTGCAACGTTGGCGCTTTCGATGTTGGGCCAGGGATCGCCTGCCTGAGGTGTGGTGGTGGGACCCTTGAGGATAACGGGGCATTTTTTGAGTTCTTCAAGAACGTCGTCGGGAATTGCCTTGTTGCAGGCAACTCTGTTTTCGATTGTAAGACCGTCAATTACCTTGAATTCAACCTTGCCTGCCTTGACTTCGTCATCAAGAATGAAAGCAAGAACTCTGGCGGCTTCGTTTGTGATGATGGGGCCGATGCCGTCGCCGCCGCAGATGCCTATAGTGAGCTTGTCAAGCTTTTCGTAATCAACGAAATCGCCTGCGTTTTTGATTCTTTCGCTGCGCTCGTCCTGTTCACGGATAAGAGCTTCAAATTTTTTAACAGCAGCTTTGATTTGTTCCTGTGTCATTATTTATTTCCTCCGTTGGCTTTTGTATAGTTGAGAAGACCGCCGTCAAGAATCATGGCCTTCTGTCTTTCGGAATAGTCATAGCAAAGTGCATATTCTTCGCCTGTTGTTTTGTTGATAAGGGTTACCTTTGAACTGTTTTTGATTGCATCCCTGATTTCGGGAAGCTCAAGCACATCGCCCTGAGAAACTTTGTCATAATCATCGGGATTTTCAAAGGTGAAGGGCATTATGCCGGCATTGATGAGGTTTGCACAATGGATTCTCGCAAAGGATTTTGCAATAACAGCCTTGATTCCGAGATAAAGGGGAACGAGTGCTGCGTGTTCTCTTGAAGAGCCCTGACCGTAGTTTGCGCCGCCGATAATAAAGCCCTTGCCTTCAGCCTTGCAGTTTTCTGCAAACTTTTCGTCACACTGGCGGAAACAGAAATTTGAAAGATAGGGGATGTTTGAACGGTAGGAGAGAATCTTTGCGCCTGCGGGCATAATATGGTCGGTTGTGATATTGTCGCCAACCTTGAGGATTGCCTTTGCCTGAATGCTTTCGGGAAGAGCAACGCTTACGGGGAAAGGCTTTATGTTGGGGCCGTATTTGATTTCCACGCTGTCTGCTTCGCAAGCGCAGGCGGGTTTTTCGATAAGATTATCGTTAATGATAAAGCTTTCGGGCATAACGATTTCGGGCATTTCGCCGAGGGTTCTGGGGTCAGTAAGAGTGCCGGTAATGGCAGAAGCTGCCGCAACCTCGGGGCTTACAAGATAAATGCCTGCGTCTGCAGTGCCTGAACGTCCCTCAAAATTTCTGTTAAAGGTACGCAGTGAAACGCCCTTCGACTGAGGGGACTGACCCATTCCTATGCAGGGGCCGCATGAACATTCGAGAAGTCTTGCGCCTGCGCACAGAATGTCGGAAAGAGCGCCGCTGAGTGAAAGCATGTTAAGAACCTGCATTGAGCCGGGGGAGATTGTAAGGCTTACGTTGGGGGCGATTTTCTTGCCCTTGAGGATGGCCGCAACTTTAAGTAAATCGTAAAGTGAAGAGTTGGTGCATGAGCCGATGCATACCTGGCTGATTTCGATATTGCCGATTTCTTCAACGGATTTAACATTGTCAGGCATGTGGGGCATTGCTGCAAGGGGAACGAGCTTGGTAAGGTCAATGTCAATAATCTCGTCATATTCGGCATCGCTGTCCGATTCGAGAGCAATCCAGTCCTCTTCTCTGCCCTGAGCCTTAAGGAAAGCTTTTGTAATTTCATCAGAGGGGAAGATTGAAGTGGTAGCGCCGAGTTCAGCGCCCATGTTGGTGATGGTTGCTCTTTCGGGAACGGAAAGAGTTTTAACACCTTCGCCGCCGTATTCGATAATCTTGCCAACGCCGCCCTTAACGGACATGATTCTGAGCACTTCAAGGATGATATTCTTGGCGCTTACCCAGGGGCTGAGCTTGCTGCTGAGTCTTACAAGAGTCATTTTGGGCATGGTTGTGAAATATTCGCCGCCGCCCATTGCAACTGCCACATCAAGTCCGCCGGCGCCTATGGCTATCATTCCGAGTCCGCCGCCGGTGGGGGTGTGACTGTCAGAACCGATAAGAGTTTTGCCGGGGATACCGAAACGCTCAAGGT
>JAZSIQ010000116.1:0-11494 GCA_045533875.1 Acutalibacteraceae bacterium
TGTGTTTTTTCTCTTGTAATTTTTCCTGAAATGTGATAATAATTAAGTATATTCATTATGAAAGGACTTGTTATTGTGAAAAAACTCTCATTAAAAATCACAGCACTCCTTTTGGTTCTGACCATGGTTCTTTCGGTTGCCAGCGTATTTGCTTTTGCAGAGCAGCCCGCCGCCGCTGATTCCGACAAGGTCAAAGCCGTAACCCTCAGCGAAGATGAAGCCACCTCGCAGGCTCTTTTCAGCTACCTCACTGACCCCGACGTTGACCCTGAGGAATGCAGCAATGCAGTTGTTATCCCCGGTGTTTTTCAGTCCAAAACCGCTCTTTATAATGAAGACGGTACTCTTGCTCTCAACTCGGACGGAGAGCCCTATGAAGCACCTTTTTTCCTTGACAGCACAAGCGATATAGTAAAAGTTGCTCTTAAGGAATGCCTTTTCCCTCTGCTTCTCACCCTCATCACTCAGCATGACTGGAACGGAATGCTTGCAAAGAAGGTTTCCGCAGTTCTCGGCAAGGTTCTCGGCGCCAAAGCTCAGAACAATGCTCAGGGTGAATTCATCTACAACGTAAAGGCTGACAAATACGAAGGCAGCGTTGCAGAATGCACAGAAGAAGAAAAAGAATACATCTACGACCAGATTCCTCTTAACGACTATGCCGAAATCTGCGGCGAAGAGCATCTTTATTTCTATTCATACTGCTCCTTCGGCAACATCAACTCAATCGTTGACGAGCTTTATGCTTACATAATGAAGGCTGCTGCAGCCTCCCCAACAGGCAAGGCAAACATCGTTCCCATCAGCCAGGGCGGCTCACTTGCAGTAAACCTTCTTGAGCGTTACCCCGAAGTCGGCCAGTATCTTGACAGAATCATTTTCATCGTTCCCGCCGCTGACGGCACAATGCTTCTCGGTGAAATTTTTGAGTTCGGTCTTATTGATGATGACGAAGCTCTTTACAATGAGATGTTCCCCATCCTCATTGCCGATGACGATACTCCCTGGCTCGGTCACCTTATCAACATCGTTCTCAGAATTCTCCCCAACTCTGCTGTAAACGGTCTTATTGACGAGGCTATTGACGTACTTGCAGGCGAATATCTCAGATACAGCACCACCATCTGGGCTCTTCTCCCCAGTGAAAACTATCCCGCAGCAGCAAAGAAGTATCTTAACGAAAGTGAAGATGCTTTTATCAGAGCACAGACTGACACTCACTATCAGGGTCAGCTTGACCATTACGACAACATCCTTTATCAGATTGAAACCTACGGTGTAGAAGTATTTGACGTTGTTGACTACAACGTTTCCCTTTATCCCATTGTTGATTCATGGGACGATGTAAACGGTGACGGTGTTATCCACCTCGATTCAACTTCCTTCGGTGCTACAAGCTACGGCATTGACGTAACTCTCCCCGATTCCTACACACCCGTTGAAGGCGGCAAGTACGTTGACCCCCACAAGATTGTTGATGCAGGCACAGGTCTCCTCCCCGACCACACCTTCTATTTCCACAATCAGAACCACGAGCGCACCGCAAGCAACGACGTTATCATGAAGCTTGCAATCAGCCTTCTTACCGACAATAACTTTACAAGCGTTAATTCCTATCCCGAAAGATATCCTCAGTTCAACGAATCCAGAGACGGCAGAGATTTAACGAATGCTGTTAAATCCGCAAAAGCTATTGATGCTTCCGCTCTTTCCGCCGAGGACGCTCAGGAGCTTGCAGCAGCAATCGCTGAAGGCGAAGCTCAGATTGAAAGCACCAAGATTGACCCTGAAGCCTGCGAAGAAGCAGAGGCAAGGCTCAACGCTATCCGCGACAAAATCAACGGCGTTACCGTTGAAGAGCCTTCACTCTCCGACAAAATCTCTGACGGTGCAAACGATGCTTTCACTTCCATCATAATCGCTTTCAGCAATTTCCTTTACAGATTCTTCGGAGGCAAGGGCTTCTCAGACATAATTCTTTTCAGATGATTTAAAGTTAAACAGCACCGGCGGCTTACACGAAGTTTTTCGTGTAAGCCGTTTTTCCATTGTATTGATATTGTTTTTTATACAGACAAGCGGTATAATCGAATTGAATCTTTACCGATTCTTAATAATTTTACTTCCCGATTCTTTACTTTGGCGTGTTTTAATATAGCCATCGGGTGATATTTCTCTGATATTCAACGAACAGGAGATGAAGAAATGTACCGTGTACTCGTTTGTGACGATGACAAGGCAATTCTCGATTCAATCGAGGTATACCTCAGACTTGAAGGTTACGAGGTACTCAAAGCACAAAACGGGGCTGAGGCAGTAAAGCTTGTTAGCGAAAACGAGGTTCACTGCATCGTGCTTGACATAATGATGCCGCTTCTTGACGGAATGGGGGCTACGCTTAAAATACGCGAGAAGCACAATATTCCAATCATTATGCTTTCGGCAAAAAGTGAGGATACCGATAAAATTTCGGGGCTCAACTTCGGCGCTGACGATTACATAACAAAGCCCTTCAATCCCCTGGAGCTTACCGCAAGAGTGCGCTCCCAGATAAGACGATATACCTCTTTGGGAAGCATGGCTGTAAAGGAAACTCTGCTCACCACGGGCTCACTTTCTCTCGATACGGAAAGCAAGCTTGTAACCCTCGACGGTGACCCCGTAAGACTCACCGCCCGTGAATACGGAATCCTTGAGCATCTTATGCAGAATATGGGCAGAGTGCTTTCCACCTCGCAGATTTACGAGGCGGTGTGGAATGAGCCGTCATACACCAGCGACAAAACGGTAACCGTTCACATCCGAAAAATCAGAGAAAAAATTGAAATCGACCCAAAAAACCCGAAATATTTAAAGGTGGTGTGGGGAATTGGCTACAAAATCGAAAAAATTAAGTAAAAGCCCTGTTTTTAAAGCAATATGCGTTTTCCTTGCGGTGATTTTTGCTTTTGCAGGCGCGTGCACGGCGGCAGTCGGAGCGGCAAAAATTTACGTCTGCTCTACTGTTGCGTCAATAACCGAGGGCTGCAACAACTTTTACGAAAGCGGTGTTTTTGTGCGTGCCCTGAGCGAATATATGAGCAGCGCAGTAAGGCTGATTAATTCCTATGAGCTTGAAGAAAACAATCTCGTATGGTGCAACAGCAAGGCAGAAATCATTGATGCCGCAACCAATGAATTCCTTGAAAGAAAGGCAAAAATCATTGAAAACGAGCTCAGGTATGCTGTAAACAACGCAGGCACGGAATACGCCCTGCCCGGCGAATACGAAACCACTACGTTTCCTTACGGTGAGGCTACAACTGCTGTCTCCTTTGAAGAGATGAGTGAGGTTTACGTTGCAAACGAAGGCAATACCGTTACAGAAGAATATTCCACTTCCGAAACCGTAACAACAGCCAACAAGACCGTAATCATTCTCCCCTCTGATGCTTCCGCGGCACTCAAAGAGGCAAAAATGGCTCTTGAAAATTCGAGCGGTCTTGATTTTCTTGCCTATGAGCATCTTGTAAGGGACGAAGCGTTTTTCGACGGTTTCAACTTTGATTACAAAATTAAGCTCAATTCAGGCGATTACGCTCACGGTTATTTATATGAAGGAAGCTTCAATTACACCGAGAGTGAAATAAGAAAAGACTTTTCAGCTCAATATGACAATGACCATATTTTCTGGTATGACAGCGAAAAATCCTACGCAAAATCTGCTGAAGCAAGGCTGAGAAAGTATCCCGAAATTCTTTGCTGCTTCAGAGACAGAGCAACTCAGGAAATCCTCTTTGCAACCGCTGACCCTTCAATCACTCCGCAGACCGTTAAAAATGACAGCTTTTACATTATTTATGACGGCGGCGAACTGAGATACAGCGGAATAACCGATTTGGCATTTTCCGTTGTAAACGAGTATTTCGACACAGGTAATCTTTCTTCATTTTTCGGCTCAGGCTCCTTTGTTGAAAACAATCAGATTGATGTTATTCTCTGTTACTCACCTCTCGTAAGCAGTAACAACCTGCTCACAAGAGCCGAAACATTCTTCAACACCTATGACTGCCGCAGAGGCTGTGTGAGTTGGTTTGTTATGGCTGTTCTGTTCCTTATAGCCTGCCTTATGTTCATAATTCTTGCGGCAAAGGGCAGCGGATTAAGCAACAGCGAAGAAAAAGTCAAACTTTCGTTCACTGACAAACTGCCTACCGATATTCATTTTATCGTAAGCGCAGGGCTGATGTTTGCTCTGCTTTTCGGCACCTTTATAGCCGGCACAACGTATATCGGTCTGCCGATATTCAGAGCGCTTGAAGGGCTTGAATATACTCCTCTGCCCCATGTTATCGGATGCATACTGTTTGCACTTTCCTCTCTTGTTTTTACGGAGTGGCTGTGCTCAACCGTACGCATAAAGCGTGCAGAAAAAAGCTGGTTCGGCAGCTTTACGATTGTAAGGCTTATCGGCTTCATTTTCCGTAAAATCAAGGCTCCCGTAAAGAAGATTTTCTGCGATATAAAGAGAATTTTTGAATACAAGCCCCGTCAGTTCAAAAAGAAATTCTTCATACAGCTTGCGGTTTACTTCATAATCAACCTTATTCTCCTGCTTGCAGGCGGCATTTTCTTCTGGAGATTAACCGTTGTTTCCTTATTCATTTTTGCTGCAGCGGCGGTATTCAATTTCTTTGTAATACGCAAGGTTATCCGCTACATCCAGCAGCTTGATATGCTTATCTGCTGCGCTTGCGAGCACACTACGCCCAACCCGGCTCAGCTTATCGGCTGTGACGAATCACTCAGAGCGCTTGAGAGCGGGCTGCGTCTCAACCGTGAAGAGCTCGAAAAAGCCATAGAAACCGCAACCAAAGACGAACGCATGAAAACGGAGCTTATTACCAATGTTTCGCACGACCTTAAAACTCCGCTCACAGCAGTTATCAACTATGTTGACCTGCTGAAAAAATGCGATATAAACGATGAAACAGCAAAGAGTTACCTGGATGTGCTCGATGAAAAATCCGCAAGATTAAAGAGTCTTATTGAGGACCTAGTGGAGGCTTCAAAGGCTTCCTCAGGCACTATAAATCTCAACAAGGCAGCGCTCAACCTCTGCGAGCTTACATTGCAGGCAGTTGGCGAAAGCTCAGAAAGCTTTGAGCAGTTAAACCTCGACGTAAAGCTCAACGTCAGCGAAGAAGCAGTTACCGTTTTTGCAGACAGTCAGAAAACCTACCGTATTATTGACAATCTGCTTTCAAACGCAAGCAAATATTCCGCACCGTTTTCAAGGGTTTATATCAGCGTTTCGCACGATGAAAGCTGCGGAATATTTGAAATCAAAAATATTTCCAAGGACTGCCTTAACATCTCTGCCGACGAATTGACCGAGCGCTTCGTAAGAGGCGATTCCTCAAGAACGGACGGCGGCAACGGGCTCGGTCTTTCCATTGCCCGTGACCTGTGCGCACTCCAAGGCGGTGAGCTGCTGCTCACCATTGACGGCGATTTATTCAAGGCAACCGTTCGTCTGCCGCTTAACAAGTAAAATTTCAATTTAATTGTTGCTTCACAAAAAGAGCACCGCAGGGAAATCCTGCGGTGCTCGCTCTTTTATAATCCTATATGCTTATCAATAAATTCCGTTACCTTCTTTTCATACTCTTCCTTGCCGTCATAGTAGCTGTAAGCATGCATTGCGCCCTCCACTATCAGTTTATCCTTAGGTGTGGGGCAAGCATCGTAAAGCTCATGGCACATACGGGTGGGCACAAAAGTGTCCTCACTGCCGTGGATAAACAAAACAGGGTTTACAGCATTCTTCATTTTACCCAGAGGGTCAGCATCTCTCTTAAGGTCATAACCCGCTATCAGGCGGCAGAAGATGTTGCCGAGATTCATCACCAGCGGGAACCCGTAGCCCGCAACATCCTTTACGGTATTCACCATTTCATCAAATGCATTTGTAAAACCGCAATCCTCAACAATGAGTTTCACCTGCGGCGGAGGATTCTGAGAATTTACAAGCATAGCGGTTGCTGCGCCCATGGAAATACCGTGAAGAATAATCTCAATATCCTCTCCGAAGCGATTAACAAGGTAATCAATCCACAGCTTGATGTCCTTACTGTCAAGCGCACCGAAGCCCACGGCATTGCCCTCGCTTCTGCCGTGACCCCTGAGGTCAGGCAAGAAATAATTGTAGCCAAGCACATCGTGATAAAAGCCGAAAAGGTAGCTGCACTCATCGGGACCGTTGCAGTTGTAGCCGTGAATGCAAATTACGAAGCGTTTGGAAGGCTCCTTTGCAGGCACAAACCAGGTTTTCAGGCGAAGCCCGTCAACAACAAGCTCCAGATCCTCCGGATTATGAGAATAAAGGTAATCGTTATTCCTCTTGCGCACATCAATGCGTGCTATTCTTTTTTCATCCGTTGGCGGTTTAGGAACTCTTTTGGGCACTATTGCATGGCGGTATGCAATACCGCCCGTAACAGCCGCAAAAGATACTGCCGCACCTGCCGCAGCAAAAATTTTGGAAGCAGCCTTCATAAAATCACACCTTTCTTAAAAACATATTATCATAACAGGGCTTATGAAATCAATACTGTTGACATTTTTATAAACAGAATTTAAAATAAACATATCACATTTTACGGAGGGAATAAAATGCCCGATAAAGAAAAAAAGCCCCTGTTATCAAATGTTGCCGCAGTATATTTCAAGCTTGCCAACAAGCTGAGGGTTTCTCCCATATAAGGTCTTATAGGTTTAAGCGGTTATGCCTGCAAGCGTTTCCCCGAGCTTACCGCCTGCTTCGGCTTTGAGGGGGATAAAGATGCACCCATCGCTTTTATTGACGGAAGTTATCTTCTGCGTGACAGAAATCACACTTTCATAACCTTCGGCATCTCAGCCCCTGAAGGTAAAATAAACTGGTACAACAAAGAAGGCTTCCTGCCCTGCTTTGTAAGCGAATTCAAAAAAGATTCGGTAAGCTATACAATAGAGAACTTTGCCGACAAGGTAACGGTTGACTCAAAGGATTTTGTAATAGCGTATTCACGCTTCAAGGCAATAAACCGCTCCAATCAGGCAAAGCCGTTGCCGAAGGTTTCTTCCATGCTTATCCCGTTAACCGAATGCCCCTCAACAATAGCTGCCGGTGAAACCGTTGTAATAGATTATGCGGTAGGCGCTGACCGATTCGGTCAGAAATATCCTTATCCCCCAAAAGAAGCAATTGCCGCTGCGGGCGGATTTGACAAGCACTACGAAAGCATGAAAAGCTATTGGCTCAAAAGGCTTGAGCCGCTTGCCGAGATTACTCATCTTCCCGATGAAAGGCTCATAAACGCTTACAAGGCAGGCTATATTTACACAATGATTGTAAAAGACGGCACGGAGCTTCATGTTGGCGAAAACGGGTATGACAGAGTGTTTGACCATGATATTATAGGAATTCTCGCTTCGCTTGTTACAATAGGCGATTTCAAGGATTTAAAAGAATATGCAAAGCACATTTTAAAGAACGTGCAGTATCCCGATGCCCGTTGGAAATACAGCTGGTTTTTTGCTCTTTATCTTCAAAAAACCGGCGACATAGGTTACATCCGCGCAAACTTTAAGGATATCAAGGAAAACGCACGTTTCATTGCCGAATCCCGTGAAGCACCCGATTCAATAATTAAAAAATCAAATGCCATTGACTCTCACGGCAACTGGACTATTGACAACTGGTCAGCGCTTACGGGACTCTGCTGTTACCAATACATCTGCAAAAAGCTTTCGGAAGAAGCAGAGGCAAAGTGGGCACAGAAGGAGTACGACTCTCTGCTTGATGCACTCAATGCAAGGCTTGAAAAAACGCTCAGCGAAAACGCAATAAACTATATTCCCATTTCTGTTACAGAGCCAAACGAAGCAGGTCCCAGAAGCGATGCGAGGGATGCAAACTGGGCTTCAATGTTCCTTTTCGGACGTTGGGCATGGGACGGTTATCTGTTTGGCGCAAAGCAAAACGGCATAAGCCTTGATTTGATTGATGAAACCTATTCCCACGGCTTTGAGCGCAGAAAGAATATAAGCGACAGCATTTATAATTTCGGCGGATATCCCCACGGATATTTCTGCAGCGCCTACAATGCGGGCTACGGAAGCGCCGCCCTTAGAGGAAACAAATACCGCGACTGCGGAATAAAAGCTTATCAGTTTATGATTGAGCGTGCGCAATCGGGACCTTTCTCTTGGTGGGAGGGTGTTGACTACCCTGACGAAAACTCACCGTGGAGTATCCCGCATGCCGCAGGCGGTGGCGGCTCATGCCAGCATATATGGGGACAGTCAACAGCTACAAAGGTGCTGTTTGATTCAATCGTTTGCGAAAAGGCAAACGGCGATATTATCATAGGCAGGGGCATTCCTGCTGAGTGGATATATGACGGTGCACGCATAACCGTTAAGAAATATCCGATTTCATCAACGAAAAGAATTGATCTCGATATCAGAATTACTGCTTCGCAAAGAATCGTCACCCTCAGCGGCGACACCCCTGACGGCAACGTAACCGTTGACATGCCCGAATGCGGCAGAGAATTAAAGCTCATAACTGAATAAAATACCGCCCGCAAAAGTTATTAAACTTCTGCGGGCGGTAATCTTTTATGAGAGTTTGTTGCCGTGTGAATCTTTGAAAACACCTACGAGAATCATAATAAAATCAATCAACGCGCCAAAGCCGAATAAGCCTAACGTAAGAAGCCAGATAATACCTGTACCAATTTTGCCAACATAAAATCTGTGAATACCCCATGCTCCGAGGAAGAAGCACAGAAGCAGGGCAACAATTTTATTTTTGGATTCAACACGAGGCTGCTGATAAACCGGCTGTTGATATACGGGCGGCTGAGGGGGCTGCTGACAATTACTCTCAGGTGCAGGCTGTACAGGTGCGCTGCCTACGGGAGTGCCGCAGAATTCGCAGAAATTAGCACCTTCAGGCTGCTGCGCCCCGCATTTGGTACAAAACATAAGTATTACCTCCTTGTTATGTTAACTGAAGTATAAACCATAGTGTAAAATCAACATTTACCTTGCAATATCAACCGACTTTCCTGTTTTTGCCGAAAGATATACGGCATCGAGTATTCTCATAAGCTCTACGCCGTCATCCGCCGTGGCAATGCACTCGGCTTTACCTTCAACGGCATCAACAAAGTTTTTGATTTCTCTGTTAAAATCTCTTTCAAAATCAAAGCCGTTGTCACCATCAATTGAAATATCGGCAATTCTGCCGTTACACTCGGTATGAAGCTCAAAAGGCTCAAGAGTAAGACCCGCCTTGTCACCAAACAGCTCAATATCGCCGCTTGAAGCTTTGGTGTTGAGATTAAAGCTTGTTTCAACCTGCAAAACCGCTCCGTTATCAAAGCGAACCATTGCAACAGCAAGGTCTTCAACATCAAATACAGGCTTCTCAACAACGGTTTCAGACTCCCATTCGGTAGTCTTTATGTGACTTCTTGCGCCTATTTTGTCAAAAGTTGCACCGAAAACGGTAACGGGCTTGGGATTGCCCATTATGTATCTTGTAAGGTCAATAACATGAACACCAAGATCAATAAGAGGACCGCCACCCGAAAGGCTCTTGTTGCCGAACCATCCGCCGGGGAAGCCGCAGCGGCGCAGATAAGTTGCCTTTGCATAATAAACATCACCGAGGTAGCCCTTTTCAATAAAATCAATTGCCGCAGCAGCATCGTTACCCTGACGGCGGACGAAGCCAACCATAAGCAGCTTGCCGTTTTTCTCAGCCGCATCCTTCATTTCAACAGCCTGCTGAGCATTCATTGCCATAGGCTTTTCACATATTACGTTGCAGCCTGCGTTGAGAGCAGCTATTGTACATTCGGCATGAGCACTGTTCCATGTGCATACGCTGACAAGGTCAAGTTCGTTTTCCTCAAGCATTGTCCTGCAATCGGTATAATAATTTTTAACATCAAATTCTTCGGCAAAAGCTCTCGCTTTTTCCTCAACGATATCGCAGCAGGCAACAATCTCAGCTCTATCTCCCAATGCCTTGTAGCCTTTCGCATGGCAACGGCTTATACCGCCGTTACCGATAATTCCAACTTTAAGTGCCATTTATTTTTCCTCCCTTATCTTTTTGTATCCTTTGCGCTTTGCCGCCACACGGCAGGCACGCTTATAGCACTCCGCTATATAGCTTTCAAACTTCATATCACGGTAAACATCATTCTCGTGACGGTTGGGCTTTGATAAAACCGAAAGCTCAAAAGTCATAATATCATCATATCCGCATGCATCAAGCCTTGAAGCAATATCATCCCAATCGGCAATACCGTCAAATGGCAGAAGATGCAAATCGTCAATATAGGTTATTCTGCCGTTAAAATCCCGTATACCGAGGTTATCGTTTATATGGGTGCACAGCAGCTTATCTCCGTAGAGCTTGAGCAAATCCTGCGAGCGGTTATAACACATTTCATGCCCCGTATCCCAACAGAAGCCCACGTTTTCGCATTCTGAAAATTCATTCATCAGCGCCGCAAGGTACTCCTCGCCCTCCGTATTCTCAAATGCGATTTTCACGCCTTTTTTTCGGGCGTATTCTATTACCTTGCCGTAATTCTCAAGCCCCTGCACAGTCGGATTATGCTCCTCAAAGCCTATAAACGCATGAGCCACCATTAACGGCACATTCTGCTTTGCACACTCATCAATGCATTCTTTAAGCTCTTCAACAGCTTCGTTTGCTTTTTCAGTATCCCCATGCCACATATCCCTTGATTTACCGAAAGGCGCATGAACAGACTGAAAAATCATGCCGAGCTCCTTGGCAAGTACGGAAATCCCGGTTAAATCCTCACCCGCCTTCCATTCGGTAAAGAAAGCATCAAAGCCAATTTGATAAAAAAGCTTTATCTGCTCGCATACGGGTACGGGAAATGCCCGGCTTGTTGCAAGGCACAGCTTATATTTCCACATATTAACTCTCCTTTACTCGCAGGGTGTAATCTCATAGAAAACCACACCGTTTGCCGCAAGCTTGCCCTTAACGTTAAGCTTACCGTCCACAACCTCACCTTGTGTTTCAACGGGTTCAAGACGTGAGCATTCACTGTACTTATCGTAAAGCTTGCTGAAATATATCTCCCTCGCCGCGGCATCGTTGAGAGTATTGACAGAATCAATGCACGGGTCCTCGGGTGACCAGGCAAAGCAATCGTCCGTAATACCGTATGTTTTTCTGTCCTCAACCCACTCATCA
The DNA here is from genome assembly GCA_045533875.1 of Acutalibacteraceae bacterium. GTDB lineage: Bacteria > Bacillota > Clostridia > Oscillospirales > Acutalibacteraceae > CAG-177. Next base: position 11,279 of record JAZSIQ010000116.1, read on the forward strand.
AAATAGTTGCAGTCATCATCAACGGTATAAGCTGTTATTTTCACTTTTTTTCCGTCAAGCTCAGGAGCATTTATTCTGAATTTAAGATTAACACTTCTTTTGTAATCAACATCATTTCTGAAATTATAAGCCATAATGCGGAGTGTATCCGTTGCTTCGTCATAAGCACCGAGACAATCCGCTTCCGTACGGAAAAGAAGTCGGATCGTAGCCATG
>JAZSIQ010000066.1:0-5360 GCA_045533875.1 Acutalibacteraceae bacterium
GGTGTTTTTATTTTAGTATATTAATATAAAATTACGTTGATTATCTTAACCTTATAAAAGAGTGCTGATATTTTGTTTTAGGAGTGTTGTGATGAAATTTGCAATCAGTTTTATTCTGAGTCTTATTGTTTCGGTTGCAGGCTATATCAATTCGTTTTCTGTTACCGAATACGATTTGCCTGTTGACGGTGAAAACGGAGGTGACCCGTTTATTGTTGAGGATGAAACGGGATGCTATTACACTTTCACAACGGGCAGCGGTATTGAAATACGCAAGATAAACAGCTTTAATGACACAACCGTTATTGATAAAAAAACAGTTTATTCAGCGGGCAATGACGGCATCGTGAGGGATATATGGGCGCCCGAAATCCATAAAATTGACGGCAAATGGTATATTGTTTCCTGCGCTCTTTTTGATGAAAATGCTGTTGCGAAAGGCAGTATGCCTGAGGCGAAAAGTGATGAAGCGAATACGGATTATAACCGCTACGGCTTTGTGCTTGAAAGTAAAACACAGGATATTTTCGGAGAATATGAGTTCAAAGGGATTCTTGCACCCGATTCTCTTAATAATATTGACGGTACATATCTTCAAAAGGACGGCAAGCTGTATTATATATGCTCTGCTTATGTTGATGTGGCGCATCAGTGTATTTATATAACAGAAATGGAAAACCCTTATACGCTTAAAACAGATGACAACGGTGCCAACAATTCCGTTATGCTTTCCCGTCCTGAGTTTTCCTGGGAAAAAAGGGGATGGAGGGTAAACGAAGGGCCAGCCGTGCTTTATAAAGACAACAGCATTTACATTGTCTATTCTGCAAGCGGTTACAGCTCAGGTTACTATTCACTCGGAATGCTGACTCTTTGCGGTGATGATGTTATGAATCGCAAATCGTGGTACAAGAACTTAATGCCCGTGCATTACAATCAGCCGGAAAAGGGTATTTACAGCGCAGGGCATTGCAGCTTCCTTTACAGGGGAAACGGTGATATTTTTATGGTTTATCATGCAACGGAAACCGAGTTTTTTTCTGAGTCGCCGAGGTTAACTTATATGAAACCCGTCAGATTTATGTTTGATTTTCCTGTTTTTATGTAACAAAAAAGACTTTGGCAGTTTTAGCTGTCAAAGTCTTTTTTGCATATTTATGAATATTTTCTTGCCCAGGCGTAGGGAGAAAAGAGCATGAGCATGGGTATAAGCTCAAGTCTGCCCGCAAGCATATCAAAGCAAAAAACAAGCTTGCTGAGTATTGAGAAATTTGCAAAATTTCCTGCCGGGCCTACATCTCCGAGACCGGGGCCTATATTGCCGATGCAAGCAATAACCGAGGTGAAAGCGGTGGTAATGTTACTGGCATCAGAGCATATAAGCAAAATTGAAGCGGCGGTAACAATCATATATGTGCCGAAGAAAACGGAAACACCTCTTACAACAGGTTCATCAACAGGCCGTCTGTCAATTTTTACGGTTTCTATGCTTCTGGGATTAATTGCTTTTCTGATATCTCTTATGCCGCTTTTAATAAGTATCATAATTCTTGAAACTTTAATGCCGCCGCCTGTTGAGCCTGCGCTTGCTCCGATAAACATCAGGAAGACAAGCACGGTTTTGGAAAGCAGAGGCCAGGTGTCAAAATTTATGGTGGAGAAGCCGGTGGTTGTTATGATTGAAGCAACCTGGAAGAAAGCGTATCTGAATGCTTCTGCAATACCGTATCTTGAGGTTGTAAGGTTTAAGGCGATAATCACAACGCACGCCGTAACTATGCCGAGATACCAATGAAGCTCTTCGCTTTTTAAGGCTTGTTTAAAATGCTTAATCAGCATGAGGTAATAAAGGTTAAAGTTGATGCCGAAAATGAGCATGAAAACAGCAATAACCATCTCTGAATAAAGGCTGTTGTAGCCTTCAATGCTGTTGTTAAGAATACCGAATCCGCCCGTGCCGGCGGTGGCAAAGGAGTTTACAATACTGTCAAACAGCGGCATTCCTCCTGCAAAAAGCAGGATTATTTCAATAGCTGTAAGTACGCAGTAAATGCCGTAAAGAATTCGTGCCGAAGCTCTCAGCTTTGAAACAAGCTTGCCGACTGTAGGACCGGGAACCTCCGCCCTCATAATATGCATGGAGGTGCTTTCGGTTTTGGGCATTATTGCAATAACAAATACAAGTATGCCCATGCCGCCTATCCAATGAGTAAAGCTTCGCCAGAAAAGCAGGCTGTTAGGCAGAGCTTCAATGTTTGTAAGAATTGTTGAACCGGTGGTTGTGAAGCCGGAAACTGTTTCGAAAAACGCATCAACAGGGTTGGGAATATAACCGCTTATAACGAAAGGCATTGCGCCGAAAAGTGACAGCAGAATCCAACTGAGAGAAACAATGATATAGCCTTCCTTTGCGTGCATATTTTTCTTTTTCGGTTTAAATCTTGTGGAAATAAGACCGACAACTGCAAGTGCAGCAATGGTAAGCGCAAAAGCAAGAAGAGTATCATCGCCGTATATCAAGGCGCCGATTGCAGGCAAAATAAGCAGAGCTGCCTCAACAAGAAGAATTATGCCCAGGTTATACGATATTAATCTGTAATTCATAGCAAGACCTCCGCCGAATCAAACAAATATATCGTGCAAATCCTCAATGATTCTGCCTGCGGTAACAACAATAACATTGTCGTTTTCCATCATTACATCATCGCCGCCCGGGAAAATAATTTTACCGTTGCGGATAATACAGCCAATGAGGAAGTTGGGGAGAATGTTTAAATCCTTAAAGGGTATGTTGGCATATCCCGCATCCTCGGGAACGATGAACTCGGCGGCTTCAACTTTGCCGCCAACGAGTTTGTAAAGAGTCTGAATTCTTGAGTTACCTGCGGAGTTGTGGAGCGCACGCACATATCGGGTAACGAGGTTACCTGCAACAATCTGAGGGGAAACAAGTGTTTCAAGGCCGATGTCATTAAGCAAGGAGAAGGAGTGACGGTTAACCTTTGTTATTACTTTATTTACTCCCTTGGATTCGGCATACATAGAAACGATGATGTTTTCTTCGTCAATGCCTGTAAGGGAAACAAGAGCATCCTGGCCTTCAAGGTTCTGTTCGTCAAGTATATCCTGGTCGGTACCGTCACCGTGAATTACCGTAACATCAGGCAAAAGAGCGGAAAGCTCATAGCAGCGTTCCTCGTTTTGCTCAATGAGCTTTATGTTTCTGCCTGTATCGGAGAGAAGCTTTGCGAGATAATAAGCAATTCTTCCGCCGCCGATGATAATAACATTTTTAATTTTCTGTTTGTAAACACCGCTTCGTTTCATGAAGTGGGAAAGCTCGGTTCTGGTTCCCGTAATGCTGATTGTGTCATCGCTTTTTACAACGAAATCACCGGAAGGGATGTAAACCTTGTCATCACGCTGCACGGCGCATACAAGCACCTTGGCTTTGCATTTTTTTCGTATTTCGTGAATTGGTAAATCGCAGTAAGCGTTATCGGAATGAATGCGAACTCTGGCAATTTCAATTTTTCCTCTTGCAAACGAGTCAAGGTTTGCCGCAGAGGGGAAACGGATAATTCTTGAAATTTCGTTTGCGGTTTCAAATTCAGGGTTAACAACCATACTTATGCCGAGCTCGTTGCGCATAAACTGCATCTGCTGTGCATAATCGGGATTTCTTACTCTGGCAATGGTGTTTTCTGTGCCCATTCTTTTTGCGATAAGGCAGCAAAGAATGTTGAGTTCATCAGACGGGGTAACTGCTATAATAAGCTTTGCCTTAGCAGCTTCTGCCTCCTGAAGAGTTTCGCAGGTAGCTCCGTTACCGCAAACACCCATAACATCATAAGTATCAACAAAAGATGTTACCTTTGAGTTGTTGATGTCTACAACAGTAATGCTGTGACCCTCGGAAATAAGCTGCTTTGTCATTGTTATACCAAGCTTACCGAGACCTACAACTATAACGTGCATAGTCATTACCTCTTTTTGTGCTAAAGATTTATGAACGGAAGTTCAAATTCTGTTCGCATATTATACCACCATGTTTTTTAAAACACAATGTTTACAATTGATTTTAGTCAAAAACAACAAAACATAAAATCAATTATGTTTAATATTACTATATATTATTACTGATATCAATCCAGATTTTCATATAAGCGTTGCAAAAAGCGGAGTTTTTCAAGGGGGTTATTCCGAGATTTTCGAATTCCTTTGAGCTTTCGTAGGTAACACCCACAGGAATATTAACCGCGTAAACGGGAATGTTGTTTTTACGGCATTTTGCGCAGAAATTGCAAAAACTGCTGTTTGCGGTATTCAGGGTGCCTGAATGGTACGGCTTGATAATAACTGCGTTGCAATGCTCAATGCTGTAATTGAAGCTGTCGGCAGGGTGGGAGTCAATCACGAGAATCTGCGGATTATCAACTAACCTGAATTTGACTGACGGAGAAATTTCAGGTAGCGGATATTCACGGTTTATTTTAATGCTTTTGCCGTCATAGCCTGCATAGTGCGAAAAACCGAGGCTGTAAACGCAATCATCCATTTCACGGTGAACAATCGAATTGAGCCCGCTGTGAAAGTAAACATCTCCGTCTGCGTTTCTATAAGAGATGTATACACCCTTACCGCAGTTGCTCTTGATGAATTCAACCGCAGCTTCAAAGTTTGCGTGACCGTTGGCACGGTTGTCATTGAGCGGATAATTGCTTGAAACAAGTATAACAGGCGGACAGGATGAACCGACTGCATAGCTTAATGCGGCGGCGGAGTATTGCAGGGTATCCGTGCCGTGAGTAACTATAATGCCGTCATACTTTCCGATGTTATCGCAAACGCAGTCAATAAGCATATTAAGATGTTCTGCACATAGGTTTTCACTTAAGACCGTGTAAGGCTCCATTGTTTCAAATTTCGCATTACCGTTATGTCTGAGGTAAGATTCAAGCAACAAATATTTTGATTTGCGGTCGGGAGAAATCCATCCGTCCTGCACGGTGCTGCCGATTGTGCCACCGGTAAAAACAATAAGAATCTTTTTCATAGCAATCATTCCTGTAATTTAGTGTAAAAATCATAACACTTTTTATTTCTGTTTTCAAGACGGATGAAATTAATGATTAGCGAATTAAATTTTTTTAAGTTTAGGTATTGATTTTTCAAATTTCTTGTGATAATATACTTAGGCAAAGTTAATACTCTTGCTTATGGGGGTGTAGCTCACTTGGGAGCCCAAAGCACTCAGAAACGCACCCTGCAAAAATTTAATAAAAATCAATTACTTAGTGTCCTCAAACATGGGGGTGTAGCTCACTTGGGAGAGCGCTTGAATGGCATTCAAGAGGTAA
>JAZSIQ010000091.1:0-7332 GCA_045533875.1 Acutalibacteraceae bacterium
GTGAATTTGCACTCTTCGGAGTGTTCGCCCGTTATCGGGTCAAACCATTGTTATGAACAGTTTCAATTGGGGATAAGGTTGCTGACCGTACCTGTTTTTAATCCGCCGTAATACTTTGTGTTGGCTTTTTGTGCAACGGATTCATCGGTGAACGAATAGAAATAAACAACAATTTCCGTATTGTCAGGGTTGCTTGCATAAGCGTAATAAACATTGTTTGCGGGAACAAAATAGGCTCTGTTATCAAACCTCGGAATAAGATTATACCACTCGGTTTTCTCCATGAATTCACGCATATATCCGACCTGATATGAGCTTGCGTACTCAAGAGAATCCTGCCACGAGGCATTGGTTTTTTCTTCGCTTGTTATTGTGTCAACACCGTCGGAGCTGTCGTTTTCCTCATCATAAACGTTGAGGTAGCTCCATGTGTCGTGACCGCCCCAGCCGTAGCCGTACATTCCGTTGAGGTATGCAACCCAGCCCTGCATTCTTGAGCCGAAATTTTTTGTCCACAGGTAGCAATACTGCCCTTCATAATTTATGACGGGCTTGCCCTGCGAATTATACCAATAATCCTTTTCGAGATTGAAGCTGCTCTGCTCTGTCTTTGAAGGATGCCATTGAGCAGCATAGAAATTATGAGCCTTTATGTCCCTGAAGCAGGAGGGAGCGGCATCTTCAAAATAAACCCTGCATTTGTCGCTTGCGCCTTCGCCGTTGCCGTAAGCGGCGGTACTGCCTGCGTTTTCCTGATGAGCGGAAAGCGGATGGCCGTAAGTATCGTGTTTTGCGATATACTCAGCTACAAGCTTGTAAGGGTTGTTTTCCAACCCCCATTCGGGATGGTTTGTTTCACTCCAATAGAAATCGTTGTCAACCTCCTGGCCGAGAGTCCAGATAACGGGATATGCACCGTATCTTGCGACCCAGTAACGGCTGACTTTTTCAAGGTAAGCTTTTGCCGAAGCGGACGGCTCATTGCCGTTGAAACCGCCGTTGTTTGAAATCAGAGGCTCAATAAAATAGGAGAAGAAAAACTGTGCGTTTGCGTGAACAAGACCGTTTGCGGCGATTATTGCGAATTTTTCGTCATAATCCGCAAGCCCTGCCATATCATCCTCGGTTATGCCGTTGGTGAAATCGAATTTTGCCCCGATAGGCTCACTCTGGAATACGGTGAAGCCCTGTGAAGCACGGTGTTCGCAGATTGTTTTAACCATATCAACCGTTTCATCGCCGAGGCTCCAATGGGTATCGCCGAGGTAGAAAAACGGTGTGCCGTCATCGTAAGTGAAATACTTTTTGCCTGCATTTGTTGTTACAAAGCCGTGCTTATAAATATCGTGTTCTCCGCTGTATACGGAGCAAATCACCTTGCCCGTTCTGCCGTCAAGCGATGAGTTTTCTGTATCGGTGCATACGGTTTTGTAATGCCATGTGCCTGCCGACGGGCAAGCAAAGCGGACTTTCCAGGTGTTGCCGCCGTCCCAAAAGGCGGGGATTTTATATAACCTGCCGTTGCCGAAAAGGAGCAAATCCACGCAAATGTCATTGAACGGGTCGGCATAGTATTTACTGCTTTCAAAAGTGACTTCGTTGGCAACCCATGTTTCGGCGTTAATTGTTTGCTCAGGATTTTCAATCGGCTCGCCGCTGTATTCAATCCATGACGGGGTATTAACCGTTGCTGAGGGTGTATTTGTTTCGGACTTATCCGTAATCATATTCCAACACCTCGCAAAAAGATTGATGAGAGCGCCCGATATTTCCTCAACAATATTTATTGCAAACGGCACTTTGGAATCCGTGCTGCCTGTTGCATACGAGGGAACACAGGCGAAAGAAAAGATCATCAGGATACAAAGAAACGAAGAAAGGGTTCTTTTAAATTTCATTTTTTCAGCTCCTTTAAAAGGCTGTTTAAAATTATGTTTATCGGGTTTATTATAATTCTCAGAGGCGTTTTTTGCAACACTTGAATTGACTGTGAAAATAATATATAATTTCAATATCAAAACGGAAAGAGTGATAAAAATGAAAAAACTCAAAATTGTTCTTTCAATTTTTCTGATACTTGTAATTATTGCGGGAGGTTATGTGGGTAATATGCTCGGGGCTTTTAATGAAGGCAACTACGGCGGATATTCATTGAAAAATGCGCAGGAAGTTACCGACAGTCCCTTGAAAGGAAAGACGGTTATCTTCCTCGGCAGCTCGGTTACGGCAGGCTACGGCTCGCTTGGTGTAAGCTTTGCGGACTTTCTTGAAAAGACCGATGGCATCACTGCAATAAAAGAGGCCGTTTCGGGCACAACTCTTGTTGACTGCTACAGAAATTCCTATGTTCACCGTATACAGGATATTGACAAAAATCTCAGACCTGATGCGTTTGTATGCCAGCTTTCAACAAACGATGCAACAAAAAATATGCCTCTCGGTGCGGTGGAGGAGGGCTTTGACGTTCAGTATAAATCATATACCGTGGCAGGTGCAATTGAATTTATAATCGCCTATGTAAAAGAAACATGGAATTGCCCCGTTGTGTTTTACACTCAGGCGAAATATGACAGCGGGCACTACGCAAAAATGGTTGACCTGCTTCATGAAATTCAGAAAAAATGGGATATAACCGTGATTGATTTATGGAACAGCGAAGAGATAAATTCAATCAGCGATGAACAGAAGAAAATATATCTCGTTGACCAGATCCACCCAACCAAGGCAGGCTATAAGGAATGGTGGCTGCCCGAATTCCAAAATTGTTTATATGAAATTTTAAAATAACGGAAGTGAACGGATGATTTTCGGAAATGCCGAAGTATCGGTAATAAAAAGCAAACGGAAAACAATTTCAATTCAGGTTAAGCCCGACGAGGTTATCATCCGTGCACCGCTTCGGATGAAAGAAAAAGAAATTGAAAACTTTGTTCAGACAAAAAGGCACTGGATTGAAAAACATTTGAAAACCGTTGCAGAAAAACAAAAGCTGCTTCAGAACACTGAGCCGTATTCCGAAGAAGAAATAAAAGGCTTTGCGGCGAAAGCAAAGGAAATTATTGAGCCGAAGGTTGAATTTTATTCGAAAAAAATCGGAGTGACTTACAATAAAATCACAATCCGTTGCCAGCGCACCCGTTGGGGAAGCTGCTCATCAAAGGGTAATCTTAATTTCAACTGTCTGCTTGTTTTGCTGCCCGATGAAATAATTGACAGCGTTGTTGTTCATGAGCTGTGCCACAGAAAGCAGATGAATCACTCCGCAAAATTTTATGCAGAGATAGATAAGTTTTTCCCCGATTATGAGCGCTGCAATGCCTGGCTTAAACAAAACGGAAATAAATATATGAGCCGAATCCCGAAATGAAAGCTGCGGGATTCGGCTTTTTGTTTGAGAGAGTAAAAAAGCAGGAAACACAAGGCTTCCTGCTTTTCACATATAGGTGATTATTCGGACTTTTTAATCTGATTGAGCTGTGCGTTGATTTCAAGCAACTGCTCTTTTGTTATCTTGATGCCTGCCGTGCCGAGCAGGGAGGTGAGTCTGATAACGGTGAAGCCGTTGAGCATCTGCATCATGCCTTCGTTAAATTCAAAGCCTGCCATCATGCTGTCTGCGCCGTCACCTACTGTCATGAGATTTTTCATCATGCCGGCAAAGAGCATCATACCCTGAGGTGCCTTGAGAACATCACCCATTCTGTCGTTGAGAGAGAAGTAGCCCTCACGCTCGGTAATGTCAAACCAGTTGAGAATTGCTCCCTTTTCCTTGAGCCTGTACTCCTCATTGAATGTGTCAACCTTGCGGATAAGGCTTTCGTCACGGCAATCGCCTGCAACGGCAACGAGCTTTGTTTGGGCGCTTACGGGTACGTCAAAATAGAAGAAATGCTCTGCGCTCTGCTTTACACCGAGGCTTTCACCGTTTGCGAAAAGCTCAACCTCAGGAAGATTTGAATACACGGTAACCTTTGTTACGTCTTCAACACGGTCAATATATCTCTTGCCGCAGATGTGAACAAACGGATCATCGGAGAGCCATGCTTTGTATGCGTAGAAGGAATCCTTCTTGTACTTGCGGTCAAAGGTAACAAGACCCTTGTGGTTCTGACCGTTTTCGCCGCCCTCGCTTCTTGCGTCTGCGCCGAAGTCGAACATATTCCATACATGGGTTGCCCAGATGTAGGGTCTTGTGAAAAGCTGCTTAATGAGCTCCTCGTGGTAATAAGCCTGATATTCCTCGGTGTAGTCGCCCTGAGAGGGGGAAGAGGTGTGCCAGTTGAGAGCTTCGCAGCCGTATTCGCTCATGCCGATGGGAATATTGGGATACTTTGCGTGGAAAGCGTCAAACCACGGACCGTTCATGGTAGTGTCGCCGCCGTACCAGCCGAAGTAATGATTGTAGGATACAACATCGGGAATCTGAATATACGGGTCATCCATGCTGCACATTGAAACTGCGGCAATAGTGGTGAGCCTTGTTTTATCCATTTCGTGAACAAGGTCGTTGAGCACTCTGTGGTTATCAAGCAGGTCATCGTTGGAGCCCGACATGGAAATTTCATTTGAAAGCCCCCATACAACGATGGATGCCTGGTTGTAATTCTGTGTTACAAGCTCCTTCATCTGGGAGATTGTGTTTGCTCTGCCGCCCTCCATGTGCTTTGAAATATAGGGGATTTCCGCCCAGATAACAAGACCCTTTTCATCGCAAAGGTCATAGAAATACTGTGCGTGCTGATAGTGGGCAAGGCGGATTGTGGTAGCGCCTACCTCGCAGATGAGCTCAATATCTTCTTCGTGATGCTCGGGGAGAAGAGCATTGCCTATGCCCCATCTGTCCTGATGCCTTGAAACGCCGCGCAGGGGATAGGATTCGCCGTTGAGGATAAAGCCCTTTTCGGGGTCAATCTCAAAGGTGCGGCAGCCGAAACGGGCGCTTACGTTATCAAGCGCATCTTCGCCTGCAACAAGCTTTATTTCGGCGGTGTAGAGATAAGGGTCCTTCCTGCCGTGCCAGAGGTGAACATCCTTTATATCAATAATAGCTTTGGTTACGGAAACATCCGCAGCTTTTTCACCGATAACCGCACCGTCTGCATCTCTTACGGTGTAAACGAGGGTCTGCGCCTCCATGGCGTTGGTGACAAAGGCTTCAAGTTTGATTTTTGCATCTGCGCCGCAGATTTCGGGGGTGACCTTTATGCCGGGACCGCCGTAATAATCAAGGTCGAAGTGGGAGTGACTCACTGCGATGATGTTGACATCCCTGTAAAGACCGCCGTAGAAGGTAAAGTCCGCCATCTGGGGATAAATCTCTTCGTTGGGGCTGTTATCAACTGAAATTGCAATAAGGGTTTTTATTCCGATTTCCTCGGTGATATCCACTCTCCAGGTGGAGTAGCCGCCGTCATGGTGAGCGAGCTTTTTGCCGTTTACATAAACATCGGCGGAGGAGTTGGCGCCGTTGATTTCAAGATAGTATCTGTCCGCTTCGGGGAGGTCTTCCTTATCAAGCTCTTTAATGTAGGTGCAGGTGCCGCGGTAATAATCGTTGCCGCCGTCCTGACCGTCAATGGCGTTCCATGTGTGGGGAAGATTGACGAAATTCCACTTTTCGGGGATGGCGGAGGGGATTTCAGCCTCTTTTGCGAAAGCCCATTTTCTGTTGATATTTATGATTTTTCTCATTCGTTTTCTCCTTAGGTTAAATTTTATCCGGCAGATTTCTCTGCCGGATAGGTATAGTGACTGCATTCTACCTTTACTGCTCAGCGGAGTGCTTTGCTTCAAGCTCCTCTGTCATCTGCGCAAGAGTTTTCTTGTCAAGATTGTAAATAACGGCAATGCCGATGAACTGAACAACGGCGCTGAAAAGATACAGACCTGCTACAAGCCAGCACATATTGTGAGAGGTTTCAAAGCTCTGGCCGATTGTGCCAAGCTCCGAATCGTAGCCGAGAACACCCATTATAAGAAGGACAACAGAGGGACCGATGCCCTGTGCAAGCTTACGGAAGAAGGAGTGAAGCGAATAAACGGTTCCCTCTTCACGGGTGTTGAATTTCCATTCATTATAGTCAATAGCGTCAGCCATCATTGCCCATGAAACGCAGGTGTAAACACCCATGCCGATACCGAAAGCCACAAGACCTGCAAGGTATACGATAAGAGCGGTATCCCTGTTTTCAACGGTGGGGAAAACCATCATGATAAGACCGCCGAGAACGGATAAAAGAGTGCCTGCAACGGAAGCTTCCTTTTTGCCGAACTTATTTACAAGCTTCTTGATAAAGGGAAGGAAAAGAACCATGGGCAGGAAGCCTATCATCTGAACAACGCCGGACATTGATGCCTTGTTGAAATAGGTTGCGAACATGATTGTGTTTGCGGTTGTTGCGGACTGCATACCGAGGAACATACCCATAGCGGCGATTGTTGCACCGACAGCGGGACGGTTTCTCATGAACTTGCCGAAAGCCTTTATGATATTGAGCTTTTCGCCGTTTTCGTTGGTCTTGACGGAGTTTTCATCAACACGGATTGTAATTGTTTTAAGCATGAACATAAAGGCGATGAAGCCGAGCACGCCCATAATGAGCGCTGCCCAGAAAACACGCTCGCCAAGAAGAGTTTCAAACTGCTCACCGGTGAGGGGATCAAGAACTGCGTCGCCGATTTTGTAAGCTTCGCCTGTAAGAGGATTGGTGTGATACTCGCCTGTTCCGTCATAAGTAACCTTCTGCCAGATAAGCATGGGGAGGATAATCATGGGGATGATGTTGCCGAACATGGAGCCGATGCTGCGCCAGGTTGAAAGCTGTGCACGCTCGCCGCTGTCCTCAGTGATGAGCGAGAGCATTGAACCGTAGGGAACGTTGGCAACGGTGTAGCAGGCATCCCATACGATGTATCCGAGCACGAACAGCGCGGATTTAACTACAACGCTTGCATTGGGGAAGGGAAGGAAAACCGCAGCGCCGGCAACAAGCAGACCGCAGGCACCAACGAAGATGTACATCTTGAATTTTCCCATTTTATATTTTCTCTTGTCATTGTCAATCATGCTGCCGATAAGGGGGTCGTTAATAGCATCCCATGCCTGAACAAGCAGCAGTAAGATGGACAAAAGACCGGTTTCCATCATCATGTAAACCAACCAGAAGGTCTGAACAGTGCCCTTGAGAGCAAAGCTCATGTTGCAACCGAAGTCACCGGCGGCGTATGCGATTTTGTCACGCATGCCGAACTTACGGTAGCCGTTTGAGTCCGCAGTTACATTTTTCTTCATCATATTCCCTCAACTTTCATAAATTTGGTCGCCACAGTGGG
>JAZSIQ010000073.1:0-5736 GCA_045533875.1 Acutalibacteraceae bacterium
CGATCCGACTTGTCTTTCATAAGACGGTGTTCCCATACTCTGTCCTGCCAGCAGGCAGTAATTCCCTTGATTTCGTCACATTCTACTGCGGGATGTACAAATGTTTCGGTTACGCCATCGGGGATATCTGTCCAGATTTTAAGGATTGTATCTTTGTAAACTTCATAGCTTACGCGCATTTCATTGTTCCAATCGGGGAAAAGAAGATAATCGGGGATTACAACGTCATACTTCTTGCCCCAATGCTTTGAAAGCAGAGTTACTGCCGCATAGAGGAAATAGGGTGTACCTCTGGGGCAGATTCTTTTATCGTGAGCTGTGTAAAGGCGGTATGCATAGCCGTAATCGCCGCAGACTCTCAGCGCAAGCTTTGACAGACCGAGCCTGCCTGTATAATGACCGTAAAGCGAGCCCATGTGATTATCTGTATGGGAAGGCTTCATGCCCATTGAATGGGCAAGGTCAATCTGAGCCCTGATTTCAGCCTCAAGATCCTCATAGGAAGCGTTCTTCTCTACCTCGTCACTCTCGTGCCACATATAGCCGTCCTTATCAACAAGGGTTTTGCCGTTTGTAAGAGGCTTCCAGCGGTATTCGCCCCATTCGCTGGTCATGGTAAGGTGAATACCTATTGCATATTCGGGGTGAGCGATTGAAAACTCAACAGCTTCTTTTGCTGCGGGGCAAGGCATCATGATGGTGGAGGACTTGAGGAATCCGCCCTCAAAAAGCTCTGCTACGGCTTCGTTTGCCGCTTTGCACATTCCGTAATCGTCTGCGTTTACAATAAGATATTTAGCCATTTTCTCAGTCTCTTTCCTGCTTAAAAAGCATTAATATATTTACATAATACCACAAAATTCGAAATAATCAACTGTTTTATTGTTCGCCCTTTTCCTCGTTCTCTTTTCTGAGCTTTTCAACGAGGATATCGTAATTCTCCTGAGGGATTTCGGGGTTGCCCTTTGAATAGCTGGGCACAAGCATATCGCCTGCTGCTGCAGGGTCGGTGCACTCGGTATCGTTTCTCCACTTCTCCCTGTCCTCCTTGCGGCGAAGGTCGGGAATTTCCTGAACACTTGAGCCTCTGAGGATTGAACGGTAAGCAAACATACCGGGCAGGAACATATCAAGAGCTTCGTAGATATCAATTACGTCAGCATCCTTGTTGCCGTTGATATATTCAACAAAGTTATGCATGATGTAGAAATCCGCTCCGCCGTGACCTGAAGGGTCTGAGCGGTAGGAGAATTCATCCTTGGGGTTGGAAACTACGGAATTGGGCTTATTGTCACCCTCGTTTTCATCGCAGTTTACATAAAGAGTGCGTACTCCGCCGTGGAGCTTATCATCCTCTCTTGCGCTCTCCATTCTGCCCTTTGAGCCGTAAAGTGAATACCATGTTGAATCCCTTGCAGGGCCGACACCGTGAACGGATTTTACAATAGCGCCGTTTTCAAGGGTGATGATTTCAAGGCCGATGGGGCCTGCCTTTGCGCCCATACGCTTCATTCTCTCGTTGAACTTTACCTCGAAGCCTGCAACGCTTACAGGACGAAGGCCTGTAATATGGAAAAGAGGACCCGTTGAATGGGTGCAGTAATAGCAGCAATGCATTGTGTTGCGCCAATGGTCGGGGTTGCCGGAGGTAAGGCTGTGCCAGCCTGCCTCGCAGTTGTGCATATACTCGCCCTCACCGTATTCAAACTCGCCGAGCACACCCTGCCTGTAAAGCTCACGCATCTTCTTTGCGGAGGGTACAAAGCAGTCATTCTCAGCGTAAACATAAGTAGCCTCGCTCTTTTCGATTGCTTCGACGAGTTCAACGGCTTCCTTCATGGTCTGCACGGGAAGCACCTCGCTCATAACGTGAAGCCCCTTTTCAAGGCATCTGATTGCAAGGGGTGCATGCTCGTTGGCATAGTTTGCAAGCACAACGGCATCCATATCGTGATTGATGAATTCATCAAAGCTGTCATAAAAAGTGATGGAATCAGTGCCGAAGGCTTTCTTAGCTCTGTCCAGCGCAGGCTTCCAATTGTCACAAACAGCAACAAGCTCGGCATCGTCAAACTTAACGCAGTATTCCATCATAGACTGGCCTCTGCCTGCGCCTACAACACCGACCTTAAGCCTGGGGGCAGGGGTATAGCCCTTTCTGTAAATTGTTCTTACATAAGCACAGTCCTCGTCTACCATATCAACCTTATCAATACCGTATTCGGTGATAACCGCTTCCCAGCGCTCCTGCATTCCCTCGTCATACTCAACGGGGCGAAGACCTGCGGAAAGGTAGCTCTTAACGGCACCCTTGCGCCACTCATCGGTGGTGAGCACTATGTAATCAACGTTCTGCGCACTCAGCTTCTTGATTGCTTTATTATTAAGATATTTGCCGAGACCTCTGCCTCTGAAATCCTCACGGATGCCTACCATGTGGATGCCGCCGTGGTTTCTGTGAGGGTGATAGGGGGCGGTGATAGTGCCTATATGCTCGCCGTTATAATCAAGGAAGAAAACGTCCTCTTCCAGCACCACGTCATCGTGGTCTACTATGCAATCATCAAAGGTTTTTTCGTCTGCATCATCGCTTACAAGACCTTTTTTGCAGCACTCAACCCATGCCATTTTATCTGCCTCGCATTTATAGGTTGAAAAAGAATAACCCTCGGGTAATTCAAGGTCCTTAACGGGAGTACCCGCCAACCAATACATTTTAAGCTGTGCCATTCGTTTACCTCCGTTGTATAATATTAATCCTATAAAGTGTGGCACATTTTTGCGATTTTTTCAAGGGGTTTGATAAATAAAATATTAATTCGGTTTGGGGTTTACAATTTTATTGAATATAAAAAAATGTTGTGTTATAATTTTCTCATAAACGATGCTGTATTTTAAAGGAGGGCTCTTCCGTGAAAAAATTCGTCTGCATTTTACTTTGCATTGTGCTTACCGTTATCGGCTGCGGCGGTGCAGCTTTTGCCGCCATTGATGAAAAATCGGAAATCACCGATTATCCAGTAATCATCGTACCGGGCTACTCAGGCTCAGCCCTTGTTATGACCGATGAAAACGGCGAAGTGAGCGACGTATGGGGTCTTTCAACGGACGACATCCTTAACAGAGTGCTCAGCAGAATTGTCGAAATCGGCATAGGTCTCGGCGCCACCGCATTCGGCAACACCGATTATATCGCAAGCGTTGTAGGCGAGGAGTTAATCGAAATCTTCGAACCCATACGCTGCAAAGACGATGGTACAAGTATCTACAATGTAACCACCAAATACACCACCGCCGAAGAAACAAACAGAGCAAATCTGTTCAAGATTCATCCCGACGGCGGCTATCAGCACGAAAACGAAATGATGACCAAAATCGCAGAATATGTGGGCGATGAAAACATCTACAACTTCACCTGCGATTTCCGTTTCGGCGCCGTTGCCTGCGCAACAAGACTTGATGAATATATTCAGCAGGTCAAGGCACATTCAGGCAAGGATAAGGTAAACATTCTTGCCGTAAGCCACGGCGGTCAGGTTTCCGCAACGTACTTAAGCCTTTTCGGCCACAAGCAGGACGTTGACAATGCAGTGCTTACCGTGCCTGCTATCGGCGGCGCGGCCCTGCTTTACGATTTGCTCTCACTCAACGGTGAGCTTGATGAGCTTAATCTGCTCCATTATATCGAGTACGGTATGAAGTGGGAAAACGATTACCATTGGCTTGTTGAGGCTCAGCAGTTAGGCTTCCTTGACGATATAATCATGAGCCTTATGCCATACGCTTATGAGGCGGTGGGTAACTGGACCAGTCTCTGGGATTTCTCCCCTGCTGATAACTATGAAGATCTGAAAAAAATGTGGCTCGATCCCGTCAAGAACGGCAAAATCATTGAAACAAGCGATTATATGCACGAAACTGTCATGCCCGGATTCTGGACCAAGCTTGAAAAATGCGAAAGCGACTATGGCATAAACCTTACCATTATCGCAGGGCACGGCAACTCCGCAACCTCAGGCTGGCAGAAGGATTCCGACGGTATCATCCCCACTGATGCCTCAACGGGTGCTTACTGTGCGCCCTTCGGCGAGCGCTTTGCCGACGGCTACACTCAGAAAAATCCCTGCAACGGCAATTACAAGGTTTCGCCCGATATGACAATAGATGCATCCGTTGCTTATCTGCCCGATGACACCTGGTTTGTGGACGGACTTTTCCACGGTATGACCTATTCCGATCCGTTCTCCCGTGACCTTATGATTACTTCTCTGCTTACCGATGAAATAAAGGACGTTTACTCCTCGCCCGATTATCCTCAGTTCCACGCTTCAACCAATCCTTCACTTGCGGTATGGGCGGCATTCAACAACAGCACAGAGGGTTATCTCAGCTCAGAGGATACCGCTCTCACGGTTTCAAACCTTTCCCTTGAGGGCTACAAGGTAAAAATACTCGGTATCACCTGCGACGGCATTGACCTTAATTTCAACCTGCTCGGCAACAGTGTGATTAAAGCAGGAGAAAGCATTGAAATAGATTTCAGCGGTGAAATTCCCGAAGTATCAAAGCAGAGGGTAAGCCTTACGGTAAGCTACTGCGCAGTCGGCAGCCTCACCCCCATAGGCGAACGAACCCTGCACTTTACACTCATGAACGGTGAGGATGCCGTATATGACAGCGAAAACCCCCATGCTCCTGCGGCGGCAAAGAATCCCATTGATAAGCTTCTTTTGCCTCCCGTAAAAGCCCTGCTTGAAAAACTCGGACTTTACAATCTTTTCTCAATGTTCTATACAATAATATATACAACCGTTAATTCAATAATCAGAATGGTATAAGCAAAACGGGCTGTCTTACTCACAAGACAGTCCGTTTCAATTATATGTTTTTACTTTGCGCATCGGGATTTACCCTTTTCACTTTGAGTTCCTCTTCCTGCGCTTCACCGAGGCCGAGAAACACCCTATCGGGTGAATAAACCCTGTAATATCCGCAATTGTGAGCGATTCTTTCACCCATTGCGCCAAGCCTTTCAAGTGCAAGAGCTCCGCCGTTTAAAAATCTTACCGCCTGCTTTTCGCTGACTGTAACCGCAGGATAATATTCCAGTGCCTTATCAAGGGGCAGAATATATTCCTCCAGCCTGCCGTCCGCCACGGCTTGCTCAAGCTCTCCAAGAGTGAGCGCCTGCTCTGCGGTAAATCCGTTTGCAAGGCTTCTGCGAAGCGAAACAAGCGTTGCGCCGCAGCCGAGAGCCCTGCCTATATCATCAGCAAGAGTGCGTATATATGTGCCCGACGAACAGGCAACCTTGATTTCATATTCATTTTTCTCTTCATCAGCGCCGATAAGCTCAAGCTCGCTTATAAAGACCGTGCGCGGTGTACGCTCGACTTCTTTACCCTCACGGGCAAGTTCGTAAAGGCGTTTTCCGTTTACGCTTACCGCCGAATACATGGGCGGAAGCTGGCTGATTTCGCCCATGAACGCCGAAAGCGAAGCGACAAAATCCGCCTTTGTTGCATTTACGGGGTTTTCCTCAAGCACCTTGCCCGTAATATCAAGCGTATCCGTAACCGTGCCAAGCCTTAATTTAGCTATATATGCCTTATTATGGTCGGGCAAAAGCTCGGAAAATCGGGTTGCGCCGCCAAGCAAAACGGTAAGAACTCCCGTTGCCATAGGGTCAAGAGTGCCCGTATGACCGCACTTCTTTTGGCTGATTATTCTCTTTAC
>JAZSIQ010000135.1:0-67292 GCA_045533875.1 Acutalibacteraceae bacterium
TATATATGTAGTCAATATGAAAAAAAGATGAATTTTTTTGAAAAATCGGCTGTGATACTATTGAAATTTATCTCAACTTGTGATTTAATACATTAAATCGTTATAGTAAAAGGAGGTTTTCGGGTGAAACAGGATTTTGTAAGGCTCGGCACGGCAGATTTTGATGCCCTGTGGGAATTAAGCGAGCATATCTGCGTTACCCTTGAAAACCCCGATTTTCTTATTCCGTATACCGAGCAGGAGGCAAAAGAAGTGCTCAGCGACCCGAAGCAGGCTGTTTTAGGGCTGTTTGAGGGCGGAAAACTGATTTGCTCCGGCGCCGCAGAGCGTGACCTTGATGCGTTTGACGGCGAATGGGAGCAAATGGGAATTGATAAGGCAAAAACCGTTGAGCTTGGCGAAAGTATGACCCTGCCCGATTACAGAGGTAACGGACTTATGCTCAGGGTGAACACCCTGCTGTGCAATTGGGCGAAGGAGAGCGGATATGAATATGCCATAGCAACCGCTCACCCAAACAATGCGGCAAGCAACCGCTCCCTGCAAAAGCTCGGAATGGTGCCTTACAGGCAGTTTACAAGAAATTCTCTGCCGAGGAATATTTACATAAAGAAGCTTTAAGGAGATGCTGAAAGTGTTTGGTCTGGGAACAATAATAAACACCGTGTGCGTTCTTGCAGGCGGTTTGCTCGGTCTGCTGTTCGGCAAGGCAATGAAGGATTCAATCCGTGAAACCGTTATAAAAGCAAACGGACTGTGTGTGCTTTTTATAGGAATTTCGGGAGTACTTGATGAAATGTTCAGCGTTGAAAACGGTAAACTGAGCGCTCAGGGCACCATGATGATGGCAGCCTGCCTCGCTCTCGGAGCATTCATAGGCGAGCTTATTAACATTGACGGGCTGTTTGAACGCTTCGGCGAATGGCTTAAGAGAAAAACAGGCAGCTCGGAAGAAAAGTCATTCGTAAACGGCTTTGTCACCACATCGCTCACCGTGTGCATCGGCGCAATGGCAATAGTCGGCGCCATTCAGGATGGGCTTCACGGCGATTACTCTCTGCTTGCCGTCAAATCCGTGCTTGACCTTGTAACCGTGCTCATAATGACCGCTTCGCTCGGCAAGGGATGCGTTTTCTCAGTTATTCCAATCATTCTGGTTCAGGGCTCTTTCACCCTTTGTGCAAAATTCATTGAACCAATCATGACCGATACCGCGCTTTCAAACCTCTCGCTTACGGGTTCTGTTCTGATTTTTGCAATAGGATTAAACCTTGTGCTCAACACAAAAATACGCGTGGCAAATATGCTGCCCGCAATTGTGCTTTCGGTTATATGGTCGTTTGTTCCTTTCCTGCAGAATCTGTAATTGAAAACGGGCTGAGTCAAAAAACTCAGCCCGTTGTTTTTTATATGTTGACTGTTGAGAAAGGAGAACGGACGGTATCTTTAATCGTCAGTAACCTGGTCTGCCATTCTGCCGCACTTACTCCATATCTTTTCAGCCTTGGCGCACCACGCATCAAAGCCTGCAACGTTATCGGGGAATGCAAGGTAGTGCTTTTTGATTTTTGCTCCGTTTGCAACACCCTTGAGCATCTTTGCGAGTGAAATAACGCTGATTTTGCCGATAACAATTCCCTTGATAAAATCGAGCGCCATCTGCACAATTTCGCCTGCGGTAAACTTCGGCATTCCGCCCTCGCCTACCGCCTGTATGTTTTTCTCGCTGAAAATGAGGTTGTGCTCAAAGAAATAATCGTTTTCTTGAGCACTCGAAGCAACTGCGCCCACAAGCAGCGCCATCTGGTTTGCGAATTCCGCACCCTGCGCCTCAATGTAGCGCTTGTTGATGCTCCACATATTCTCCTTTGTGAGGGGCTTGCCCTGCTTCAATAAAGCGTCAACAACGTCAACGGCAATATCCATCTGCACCATTGCCGAGGTTACACCCTCGCCTGCGGCAGGCTTTGTGAGGCATGCGGCATCGCCCATAGCGATAAACGAATCCGCAACAAAGGAATAGGGGGGTCTGCGGTAAGGGGTCATTCCCCTTTCAAAATATTTAACCTCATAGGGCTTGAGCTCAACGGCTTCTTCAAACTGCTTGTATATTTTTTCACAAACATTGTAACTTTTATTTGCACCTACACCGAGGATTGCACCCGTGGGGTCATGCTCGGGCGCTTCCCACGTTTTATAGAAAGGCCATGAACGAAGCTCCAGCTTGTCACCGGGATTGAGAAAACGGATATACCTGAGCACAACATAGAACATATCGTCGGGACCGATCTCAAAGGTCTCAACCCCATAATTATCAGGGAGTTTGCGCCTTGCAACAGACGGAATTCCCGAGCAGTCCGCAACAAGCTTTGCCTTTGCTGATACGGTTTCGCCGTTCTTTACGTACTCAATGCCTGCAATTTTTCCGTTTTCCCATATAAAACCAGTAAAGGGTGCGTCATAAATATACTCTGCCCCCGCTTCCTTTGCCCAGCGATTCATTCGCATTGTATATTCATGCATGTGCATTCCTATTACTCCGCCGGGAGAAAATTTGGGGTGTTTGCCGTAGGAGGAGCATACATGGGTACTGTCAAACTCAAAGGCATAGTCCTCCCCTTTCACGGGATAGGGCAGACCATGCTTTTCAAAATCGGGCTTGCCGATATGGAAAATATCGTATTTTGTGCCGACCTTTTCCTCGGTTTTTGAATCGAGCACAAGCACGCTTGCGCCTCTCTCTGCCATTCTGCGTGCAAAATAACTGCCTGCGGTTGCCGCACCGACTATAATAATATCGTAATTTTTCATATTATCCTCCTGTTACAGATGAGTGTTTCTTATCGGACATATCCGCCGCCATACACAGCAAGCTATTCAGTGCCGCTTTTTCATTGTGGAGTGTATGTATCAATTATAGCATCCCTGCAACAAAATGTCTACAAAAAAGGCTCAAATGCACACGCATCTGAGCCGATTTTTTCGTTATTTTATTTTGCCTTTGAAGAAGAGAGGAACTTATAAACAAGTGCCGCAAGAACACCGCCTGCAAGGGGTGCTACGAGGAATACCCAAACGTCTGAAAGGGCTTCGCCGCCGAGAAGAAGAGCAGGACCGAAGCTGCGGGCAGGGTTTACGGAAGTGCCTGTAAAGGAGATGCCGAGGATGTGAACGAGGGTGAGAGTAAGACCGATTACTATGCCTGATACCGCACCGTTGCTCTCCTTGGAGGTAACACCGAGAATTGCAATAACAAATACGAAGGTAAGGATTATTTCAATAATTATTGAAAGAGCGATGCTGTCATTGTAAAGGGCGTTTGCACCGAGGCCGCTGTCTGCGCCGAGGATAGCCTTAAGCACACCTGCGCCTGCGATAGCGCCTGCAAACTGAGCAACAACATAGCCGATAAAATCCTTGATGCTGAGCTTACCGCTTACAAGCATTGCGATTGAAACTGCGGGGTTAATATGGCAACCCGAAATGTTGCCGATTGAATAAGCCATGGCAACTATTACAAGACCGAATGCAAGAGCGGTGAGAAGATAGCCTGTTCCGAATTCAGCCGAGCAACCTACAACAGCAGCAGTTCCGCAAGCGAAAACCACAAGCACGAAAGTGCCGATAAATTCTGATAAATACTTTTTGATTGAGTTCATAAAAAGCCTCCTAAAATTTCTTGTTTTAAAGTTAACACAGATTGTGCGCCGTTGTCAATATTTCTTTTTTCAATCCCATTCGCTGCCCGTGACTTTTTCAAGGTCAATTCCCTTTGTATCGTGCGTTCTCAGCAACATGGCGGCAAGCGCTGCGGCAAAGCCGGGAACGGTGAGCAAAAATGCCACAATCCACGTAACCTCATTGCCGAGCAAGGTGATGAGCGGCAGGCTTACACCGTAGGATACAACAACTCCGAGCGCCACCACCACAAACTCCGCCGACATTACCGAGGAGCGCAGATTTGTGGGTGAGGATTCGCCAATCATCATAATAATGACGTCGTTGGTAGAGTAGTAGCTGCCTATACAGGCTCCGCACAGGAATCCCGTAAGGTAGGGCTCCCAGCCGAGCTTTGCACCAAGGGTAAAGCCGATAAATGCAGCAAGGCAGTTGCATGCGGTGGTAATCGCAGCCGCCTTTCTGCCCCGTGAATCCGAAATAAAGCCCATTATCACCTGCGAAAATGCGCAGCCGACGGGGAACATGAACAGAGCACTCGTCACCTGATTTACGCTCACATAGTCCATTGTAAGCTTTCCCAAATCAGCAAATAAGCCTGAATTCACAAGACTCTCGGCATAGCCGTAGGACAGAATAACCTGATAGTTGAGCGTTGTTATAAATCCCACGTTTGCAAGCGCACCGACTATATACAGCCAACGCAGCTGCTTGTGGCTCATTGCAAATTTAAGCGCCGCAAAAACTCCGCCCTGTGCATTTTCAACGCTCTTTTTCCGTTTTTCCTCAGCCCGTTGAGCTTCGCTCATTTTAAGATATGAAAGCCTTGAATCAATAAATGCATCTGTTTCCCTTGCAAGCAAAAGAGCAACCGAGCACGCAACAAGACCCAGCACCGCAGGCACAAGATAAACCCTGCGCCACTGCGAGGCTTCATCCATAAGCAAGCGTCTGAGCAAAGGAATGAGCATAACTCCCATATTAGCCACAAATTTTATGGCGGAATAAATCCTTGCCCTGTGCTTTGGCGGAGCAGATTCCATTATGTAAACCACCTGCATATCGTGCGGAATGAAAAACTGCACCATACACGCACCGACTGCGTAAAGCGCCACGGAATCCGACAGGAAAATGAGCAGCATCGCCACACTCATACCGAAAGTGTTGATTATAAGGAACAGCTTTCTGCCGAGGCGGTCCGCAAGGGGCTTGTAGAATATGGCAAGCGCCTGAAACGGCACAACCACCATGCCGAGAATATCAAGCACGCCAACCGAGCTCTGCCCGAATCTTTCAAAAAGGTCGTTTGCTATTTCCGTTTTCATAAGCGTGCCTATCTGCGAGGCAACCTCATCCGTTATGTAAATGAGGCTGATTATGAAAACGAGATATACAAGGTAATAATTCCGTTTGGGTCTTGCCTTTTCCCTCTCCCATCTTGCTGTTTCCCTCTGCCGTCTTCTTTCGGCACGGGCAAGTCTTTCGGGTGATTTTTCTTTAGTCCTCATATTTTTCTCCGTAGTGAATATAATCTGCGCTGCCTGAAGCTTCCGTTTTCAGCCGTCACGCCCTTTCTTTTTCATTATATCATGGCAGAGAGAAAACACAATAAAAAATATGCGCAAACGGTTATTTTTATTGACATTAATTTTTTGCCATACTATAATTTATTCCAATGAATTTACATACGGAGGTCAGTTCATGAATAAATTTGCAAGATTCAGATTTCAGCCCTGTCTTCCCCTCGGTGAGGACGGACGCAGAGTTACCGCAAGCAAAAAGCATATAGCCCTCTCAAGGCATGCCGCCTCTCAGGGCACCGTACTTCTTAAAAACAAAAATTCCGCTCTCCCTTTGAAAAAGGGTTCGAAAATTGCACTTTTCGGCAAGGCTACCATTGAATACATAAAAGGCGGCGGCGGAAGCGGTGATGTTCACACTCCTTATATTCAGGGCATCTCCGAAGGCTTTGAGGAAAAGGAGAAGGACGGCAAAGTAAGCGTTTACAAGCCCCTTGTTGATTTTTACAAGGACTATGTTGAGCGTGAAAGCGTAAACGTTATCACCCCTGAGCAGATTAACGCAAGGTGGGATATAGTAAACAACATGGAGTTCTGCAAAAAGCGTGACGACATGACCTATGACACCTTTGCCGAAATGCATGTTACAGAGGCGGAGGTTCCCGATTCGCTTATTGAGGAAGCGGCAAAATGGGCAGACACGGCGATTATAACCGTAAGCCGTTTTTCAGCAGAGGGCGTTGACCGCAGACCTATCGGCGGCGACTATTACCTTTCAGACCTCGAAAAAGACCTTATCACAAAAGCAGGCAAGCTTTTTGAAAAGGTTATTATCGTTATCAATTCGGGCGCAACCATTGACTGCGAATTCTTTGCAGAAAACAGCTTTGTTGATGCCGTGCTCATGGCATGGCAAGGCGGTCTTGAGGGCGGCGGAGCTATTGCGGATATTATCTGCGGCGACGTTAACCCCTCGGGTAAAATGGTTGATACCGTTGCAAAATCCTACGATTTTCACCCCAGTAAGGACGATTTCTGGGAATGCTTTGAGCACGTTGACTACTCAGAGGATATATATGTAGGCTACCGCTATTTTGAAACCGTTCCCGGCGCAAAAGAGCAGGTACGCTATCCCTTCGGCTTCGGTCTTTCCTACACGGATTTTGAGCTGAGCGGCACGGTATGCGGCGAAGCTGACGGCAAAATCACCGCCGCCGTAACCGTAACAAATACTGGAAGCGTTGCAGGCAGAGAGGTTGTTCAGCTCTATTACGGCGCCCCTCAGGGTAAGCTGGGCAAGCCTGCAAGGGAGCTTGCGGCATTCAAAAAAACAAAGCTTCTTGCTCCAGGCGAAAGCCAGACTCTTGCTCTGAGCTTTGCGATAAGCGATATGGCAAGCTTTGATGATCTTGGCAAAATCAGCAAATCCGCTTATGTGCTTGAAAAGGGCGATTACCGCTTCTTCCTCGGCACGGATGTCAGAAGCGCAGAAGAGCTCAGTTATAAATTCACGGTAGCCGAAAATACAGTAACCGAGCAGCTCACCTGCCTTTGCAAGCCCTCGAAGCTTGCAAAGCGTATGCTTGCTGACGGAAGCTTTGAAGCTCTTCCCACGGGCGAAGCAAGCTATCTTTGCGGCACGAATGAGGACAGCGGCGCAGCCGCCCCCGAAAGCCTTGTAAAATTTGACCTTGCAGGCGAAGAAATCACTATGGATGAATTCGTAAAGCAGTTCACCGTTGACGAGCTTACCGACTTCCTCGGCGGTAAGGCTCCCACGGGTGTTGCCAACACAGGCTGCTTCGGCCCTCTCCCCCGTCTTTCCGTGCCTGCAGTACCCACCGCTGACGGCCCTGCCGGCTTAAGGCTTGATACAGATACGGGCATACCCACCACCGCATGGCCCTGCGCCACCCTCCTTGCCTGCACCTGGGATCCCGATCTCATTTACAGCGTAGGCGCCGCAGGAGGCGCAGAGGTAAGAGAAAACAACATCGGCGTATGGCTCACCCCTGCCCTCAATATTCACAGAGACCCGCTTTGCGGCAGGAACTTTGAATATTACTCCGAAGACCCGCTGGTTGCAGGCAAAAGCGCCGCTGCGGCAATAAGAGGAATTCAGTCGCAGAAGGTTGCGGTTTCAATGAAGCATTTTGCGTGCAACAACAAGGAAGCAAACCGCATGGACAGCGATTCAAGGCTCTCCGAAAGAGCGCTGCGTGAAATCTATCTCAAGGGCTTTGAAATAAGCGTAAAAGAGGGTGACCCCTGGACTATAATGTCATCCTACAACCTCATCAACGGCCAGCACACTTGCGAAAGCTACGAATTGCTTACGGGAATTCTCCGCAAGGAGTGGGGCTTCGACGGCATGGTTATAACCGACTGGGGCGCAAAGGGCAACCACGCAAAGGAAGTAAAGGCAGGCAACGACCTCAAGATGGACAGAGGCTTCCCCGAGGTGCTCAAAGAAGCTTACGAAAAAGGCGAGCTTACCCGAGCAGACCTTGAAACCTGCGCAAAGCGCATACTCAATATGTTTAATAAATTGGTATAAAAAATCGGCTTGTACGGGAAATCCGTACAAGCCGATTTCATTTGTATTAAATATTAAAAGCTTCCGCCTCTGATGGCTACTGTAATTTTGTCGCCCTCCACATAGATATAGCCGAGCAACTCAACAACCTTATAGAAAAGGCGGTGAATTCTCTTGAGAAGAGAATTATCATTGTGGTCGGTATCCTCTTTTACTATGGTAAGAGAGTCAAGCACCTCGCTGTTGTCACCCCTCATGGTTTTAATCTCCATTGTATCTCCCTTGAAATCAAGAGTTGTGTAGGTGGTAACATCGTTTTTGCCGAAGCTGTAGGCCACATATCCGAGGTTAAGGAATTCATACTCCTCGAAGCTTGAATGGTCACAGAAAGCGTTGGTGTTAAGGTAAACCGTGCCCTTGGGGTCAACATAGGTGCCGCCGCTTTCAGCCTTACCTATCGTCATGCTCTCATACATAAAGTGGGAGCGTCCCTGCATGTGGCTGTGACCCGTAAGCACAAGGTCAACATCAAACATATCAAAAATGGGAGTGAATACCGCGTTGAGAAGAAGCTGAGTTTCAGCGCTGAAGGCGCATACCGAGGGGCCGAAAAGCGCCTGATGCATAACGCCGATTCTCCAGCGGGCATCGGGATTCTGAGCTACCGCCTCTTCAGCCATGGCAATATGGTCAATAGCATTGCCTGAGCAAGCATCAAACACAAGATAAAGCACATCGCCGTAGCGGAACCAGAAATCACGGTCAAGCCCCTCAAAATACTTACCGAAGTATTCATTGGGCATATTGGTGTAATAGTTGTATGCCATGCCCTTTTTATCATGGTTGCCGATTGCAAGAGCCATGGGCAGGCTGCGTACACCCGCAGGCATAAGAAGGGTCTGCCATTCGTCAGCGGTCTTACCTGTTGAAGTGTTGTCGCCGGGGGAAACAAGATAGCTGATATCGGGATTTTTCTGCAATGCCTCTGCAAGAACATTGTTCCAGTTGTAGCCTACATCGGACTGCACGCTTGAATCCTCGGTCTGACCGCCTATCTGGATATCGCCGACTACAACTGCCTTGTGGTCGGTAAACGACTTGGTTTCATACTTATAAGCTTCGCTCCAGCCGTTGTCGGAATACCATTTGTAATAATAAGTGGTGTTCTCCTCCAGCGAATCAACCGTTACACGGCACACAACCTGCTCCTCGGTTTCAGCCTCAGTGGTAACACCGGTGTATTCCGTATAGTTCGCCATTGAGCTGCTTTTTGCCACACGCACCTTGGGGGTTGCGGTTTTAGCATCCGCATGCCATACAAGGCTTACCTCGCCCGCATTTGCGCCAACGCAAAGCATGGGCAGAGTATTGTCATCGCAGAGGGAAGCATACAGACTGTCCCACTCTGCCCTTGAAAGGGCGGGAGCATCAAAGCCTGCGAATGCCACCGTGCCGAGGTTGGATACCAGCGCAACGGCAAGTATTACAGCAAAAAATTTTTTCATGTTTTTTCCTCCTTGTTTTATATTCTCTCTCCGAACTATGCCTTCGGAGTAATTACACCGTTATCGTCTATGGCAATGCCGCCGGATATTTTTTCAAGCCTGTTATAAAGCTCTCTGCGTTTTGCGGCTGAGGTGATATAATCCACCTCGGAGTTTTGCTGAATTCCGGGCACTATGCTCATCTCAACATCCTCGCCGCTGAAGCTGAGCTTTAACATTGCCGTATCAAGCGTTCTTGTGTTGAACCAGAAATTTCCCAGGCTGTAAGCCACGCAGGAGTCACCGTAAAAATCAAAGCCCTGTAAGCAATGGGAATGGGCACCTATTACGGCATCCGCTCCCGCCTCGGCAAAAAGGCGGCTCATTTCCCGCTGAGCGGAATCAAGATTGGTTGTGTATTCAATTCCCCAATGCAGGTAAACTACCACAAAATCGCTGCAGCTTTTTGCTTTTCTGATTTCTTCAAGCATTGCATCGGCGGTGTTTATACTCATTACACCCGCTCTGTTTTCGGAGGCGCTCGGAGTAAATAAGTCAACCTCCACACGGCTTGCGGCAAGGTAAGCCACCTTGTAGCCGTTGATATAATAAACAGCGGGAGCGCTTGCCTGAGAATAGTCCTTGCCCGCTCCCACGGTTGCAATATCTGCATTTTTAAGAGTTGATAATGTATCTTCAAAAGAAGGAAGCGAATAATCGTAAACATGGTTGTTGGCAAGGGAAACTATATCTATGCCGAGTTCGCCAAGATGCTTTACACTCTCGGGTTTAGCTCTGAAAGTGTATCTCTTGCTCAGCGGAGTACCCCTTTCTGAATAAGTGAATTCATTGTTTGCAAGCATTATGTCAACCGCCCGCATTTCGTCAAGGAATACCTTGTCAATGCAGTCAACAAC
This sequence comes from Acutalibacteraceae bacterium, assembly GCA_045533875.1. Classification (GTDB taxonomy): domain Bacteria; phylum Bacillota; class Clostridia; order Oscillospirales; family Acutalibacteraceae; genus CAG-177. The sequence goes on from JAZSIQ010000135.1 coordinate 10,136, forward strand.
TCCGTTTGCTTTGGTCTTTGCATGGGGCATCACATAACCGACCTCTGTGAAATTCATATCACCCACGAAGCCTAAAGTGAAGCTGCTTTTGCCGTTGTCGCCCAAATCCACCGCTTCTTCGCCGCCGTGGCGTCCGAGCAGCACATTTAGGGTGCTTCCCGTGAGGGAGTGCCAGTCCTGCACCGTAGGGGTTGAGCTTTTGGCAATTTCGGCAAGGCGCAAAACCGCTTCACCGTCAAGAGTTTTTAAAAATTCAATGTCAATCTGCTTTGAATGCGCCGCCGAAAGAAGGCTTGCGCAGTAGCCGTAATCAACAGGGGTTGCCATTGCCGACTTTGCATCCCCCTCGCCGTCAGTTACCGTAAACGGCAGGGAACAGACCGCAAGAATGACGGGCACAAGAATTATACTTAGCAGATTCTTTAATAATCTGTTTTTCAACATCCGTTTCTCCTCAAAAAATTATGCAGGTATAATATACCATAACAGAACAATAAATGCAACGAAACATGAATTAAAAAAATTTGACTTTTCATTTCCTTTTGATTAGAATTACATAAGTTAGTTTGTTTTAAGCAAGGAGGATGCGGCGCATGAACAAACGGTATGCACTCGACATGACAAAAGGTCCGTTTTTGAAAAAGATACTCATTTTTTCCCTGCCGTTGATGCTTACGGGTCTGCTCCAGCTCGCTTACAACACGGCAGACGTTGTGGTAGTTGGCAGATTTGCGGGCAAAGAGGCACTTGCCGCAGTAGGCTCAACAGGCTCACTTGTAAACCTGCTGTTAAATGTTTTTCTGGGTCTCTCAATGGGTGCAGGCGTTGTAATAGCCCGTCACATCGGCGCTCAGGATGAGCAGAGAATCCACAAATGCACCCACACCGCCATGCTGCTGAGCGTTTTGTGCGGTTTTGGCATAGGCGCTTTCGGCTTCTTTATGTCAGGCTCCCTTCTTAAGCTCATGGGCTCCCCCGATGATGTGCTTGACCTTGCAACGCTTTACCTTAAAATATATTTCCTCGGTGCACCGGGCTCATTGGTTTATAATTTCGGTGCTTCCGTGCTCAGGGCTACGGGTGACACCAAAAGACCTTTGTTTATCCTCAGCCTTTCCGGTCTTGTAAATGTAGCCGTCAACCTCGTTCTTGTTATTTTCTTTGACATGGGCGTTGCCGGTGTTGCAATAGGCACAATAGCCTCGCAGTATATCTCGGCATTCTTCGTAGTACGCTGTCTGCTGCGTATGAACAATGCCTGCCGTCTTTATTTTTCAAAGCTCCGCATTTATCCCTCGGAGCTTAAAAAGATTATACGCATAGGTCTGCCTGCGGGTATTCAGAACTCCCTCTTTTCAATTTCAAATGTTATCATTCAGTCAACCGTCAATTCCTTCGGCTCGGTTGCCATGGCAGGAATTGCGGCAGGCTCCAACTTTGATTCTTATGTATTCACCTGCACAAACGCAATAGCGCAGACAGCAATGAACTTCACCTCCCAGAACATGGGTGCAAAAAGCTATTTCAACATCGGCAAAATCTACCGCTACTGCCTTGTAATGACTGTTATTGTAGGCATTTCCATGGGCGCCGTCGGATACTTTATGAGCGATTTTATAGTAGGTCTTTTCTCCACAGACCCCGAGGTTGTTGAAATCGGTGCCGAGAGGCTTATGCTCATAATGCCGTTTTATTTCTTCTGCTCGCTCATGGATGTTGCCGCAGGTCAGGTAAGAGGCATGGGCAAGAGCATAGAGCCCATGATAATTTCCCTTCTCGGCGGCTGCGGAATCAGAATATTCTGGATTTATGTAATCCTTCCGTTCAACAGAACGCTTATCAATCTTTACTGGGCCTATCCCATTTCATGGAGCATCACCTTCTTTGTTCAGTTTGCTCTTTTCTTTATTGTGAAAGCTCAGATGAAGAAAAAAGGTATTTCCTTCAAAAAGCCGCAGGAAGCAAACGGCTGAGTCTCAATTTTTCTTGGTATAACCTGATATGTTACGGGTAAAAATATCTTCTGAAAAAGCCGCAAGGCGGATTTAAGGAGATTTTGCCATGAAAAACGTAACAAAAAAGCTTCTCAAGGGTAAAAAATTTTATTTTGCCGTGCTCATTTGCCTGCTTGCGGCAGGTGCAGGCACCTTCAGCGCAGTAAACGACAGCGCGAAGCAGGAAAGTGAAATAAGCCGTGTAACCATAGTGTGGGACGAGGAAGAGCCAACCTCTGCCATGGAGGTAAACGAATTTGTAAGCGGTATCCTTGACCCACGCGAAGAAGAAACCGAAGCCGTAAAGGAAACCTCGGCTCAGACTACAAAAGCGCAGTATGTGCTGCCCGTTGACAGTAAGGTTGTTAAAAGCTTCAGCTTCGGAAAGCCCGTATACAGCGCTACGATGGAGGATTGGCGTGTTCACTCGGGAATTGACCTTTCTTCAAATGCAGGCGACCCCGTGTATTGCGCCGCTGACGGCACGGTTGACGATGTTTACACAGACGGGCTGTGGGGCACGGTAATTGAAGTGAAAATTTCAGACTCGCTTACGGCAAAATACTGCGGACTTGACGAAAACACATCCGTCAAAAAGGGTGACAGCATCAGAGCAGGCGAAAAAATAGGCTCGGCGGCAACCGTGCCCGTTGAAAGCGCCGATGAAGCTCACATCCACTTTGAACTGCTCGAAAGCGGTGAAGCCGTTGACCCAATGGCGCTTTTTAACTAAAAACAGCGGAGAGCTTACACTCCCCGCCTATGTGATGGCACCGCTTTTTTCGGGGCTCCCCTGAGGATGCGGCGTGCATCACCCCTGAATACGGTACCTTGTTTTTCTGAGAACACGTTCTCAAAAGCATAATATGCCGCAAAAAGGAATCGGACAATACCGCTAAAAATGTGAAAAAGGACGAAAAAGGATACTTTTTGAAAAAAGACTTTACAAATTTTAAAAGGTGTGATATACTCCTTTTTGCACTTTGCCCGTAACTCGGTGTGCGGAGTAAACCTTTTGTAAGGTAATCACCTGCCGCTGTCTGGGTGCGAGGCTAATATTTTAATGAGGTGAAAGACTATGACACAGGAAGAAAAAAGAGCTATAATGCTCGAGTACGCAACTCACGAAGGCGATACCGGCTCACCCGAGGTTCAGATCGCTGTTCTCTCCAAGAGAATTGCTGACCTTACCGAGCACCTTAAGATCCACAAGAAGGATAACCACTCCCGCCGCGGCCTCCACAAGATGGTTGGTCACCGCCGCAACCTCCTTGAGTACCTTAAGAAGAACGACATCGAGCGTTACCGTTCAATCGTAGCAAGACTTGGTCTGCGTAAATAATTTAGCCGATAAGAGCAGGCAGGATTTTTCCCGCCTGCTCTGTTGCGATTTTTGACAAAATGCAATCTTTCAGGCGTTCACCCGGTTTTAGCAGTGAATCGGGAGTCCGAGCAACAGTTCGGGCTTCGGATTTATTGCTAAACCGTTCGCCTGTGGAAATATTTTACAGAGAGGTAACAAAAATGTTTTTTGAAGCTTTCAAAAAGTACGAAACCGAAATTGCCGGCCGTCCTTTTGTGGCGGAAGTAGGCAAAATGGCTCAGCTTGCAGGCGGTGCCTGCCTTGTTCGCTACGGCGAAACCAATGTCCTTTGCACAGCTACCATGGCTGCAAAGCCCAGAGAGGGCGTAGACTTTTTCCCTCTTTCAGTTGATTTTGAAGAAAAGCTCTACTCCGTAGGCAAAATCCCCGGCTCATTCCAGCGCCGTGAAGGCAAGGCAAGCGAAAAGGCAACCCTTGCTTCCCGCGTTATTGACCGCCCCATCAGACCTCTTTTCCCCAAGGATATGAGAAACGATGTAGGCGTAGTTGCAACCGTTATGTCCGTTGACCCTGACTGCCAGCCCGAAATCGCTGCGCAGCTCGGCGTTTCCATTGCTATTTCAATTTCCGAAATTCCGTGGGACGGCCCCGTTGCAAGCTCCGTTGTAGGCCTTGTTGACGGCGAATTCGTTCTCAACCCCACCCTTGAGCAGCGTGAAAAATCCAGAATGTATGTTACCGTTGCTTCAACAAGCGAGCTTGTTGCAATGATTGAAGCAGGCGCAAACGAAGTTTCCAATGACGATATGTTTGACGGTATCATGTTCGCTCATAAGGAAAATCAGAAGATAGTTGAATTCATCACCAAAATCCGTGAGGATTGCGGCAAAGAGAAGATTGACTTCCCCTCAAACGACCCCGACCCCGAAATGTACGAGGCTATCAAGGATTTCGCTATTGAGGATATCCGCTTCGCTCTCGATACAGACGACAAGCGCATCCGTGACGAACGCCTTAAGCCCGTTTACGATAAGGTTCACGAAAAGTTCGATGAAATCTATCCCGAAATGGAAGTTAAAATCGAAGAATGCCTTTACAAGGTACAGAAGTATGTTGTACGCCGCTGGCTTCTTGATGACGGTAAGCGTGTAGACGGCAGAGGTATTGACGAAATCCGTCCTCTTAACGCAGAGGTTGACCTTCTTGACAGAGTTCACGGCTCCGGCATGTTCACCAGAGGCCAGACTCAGGTTCTTACCGTTACAACCCTCGGCCCCATGAGCGATGTTCAGATGCTTGACGGTATTGATGAGGAGGAAACCAAGCGTTATATCCATCATTACAACTTCCCCTCCTACTCCGTAGGTGAAACCAAGCCCTCAAGAGGCCCCGGCAGAAGAGAAATCGGCCACGGCGCTCTTGCCGAAAAAGCTCTCCTCCCCGTTATTCCTTCAGTTGAGGAGTTCCCCTATTGCATCCGCCTTGTTTCTGAGGGTCTTTCCTCCAACGGTTCAACCTCTCAGGGCTCCGTATGCGGCTCCACTCTTTCGCTTATGCCAGAAGGCGTTCCCATCAAGGCTCCCGTTGCAGGTATCTCCTGCGGTCTTGTTACCGAAGGCGACCGTTTCATGACCATGGTTGATATTCAGGGTCTTGAAGATTTCTTCGGAGATATGGACTTCAAGGTTGCAGGCACCAAGGAAGGTATCACCGCAATCCAGATGGATCTCAAGGTTCACGGCCTTACTCCCGAAATTATCCGCGAAGCACTCGACAAGACCTACAAGGCAAGATGCTACATTCTTGACGAAATCATGCTTCCCGTTATTCCCGAGCCCCGCAAGGAGCTTTCAAAGTGGGCTCCCAAGATGCTCACCACCAAGATTGACCCTGACAAAATCGGCGATGTTATCGGCAAGCAGGGCAAGGTTATTCAGAAAATCTGCGCAGAATGCAACTGCAAGATTGACGTTGAAGAGGACGGCAGCATCTTCGTTTCCTCAACCGACCTTGAGTGCGCTCAGCGTGCAATCGGCATTGTTGAAACAATTGCCAACGACCCTGAGGAAGGCGCTATCTACAAGGGTGTTGTTACACGCCTCATGAGCTTCGGCGCTTTCGTTGAAATCGCTCCCGGCAAAGAGGGCATGGTACACATCAGCCACCTCGACGTTAAGAGAACAGAAAAGGTAGAGGATGTTGTAAACGTAGGCGATGAGGTTATCGTTAAGATTCTTCCCAAGGATGACCAGGGCAGGCTCAACTTCTCCCGCCGTGAAGCTCTTATTGAGGTTGAGGGTCTTGTTCCCGAAAACACTCTCCCCGACCCCTCACAGCGCAGAGCTCCCCGCAAGGATTTCAACAACCGTGACAGAAGACCCAGAAGAAACGACAATAACTGATAAATATTTACCTTTATACCCCGGGGCTTAACCGCTCCGGGGCAGGTGTTTTTACATAGGTGATACGTTATGATTAAAAACATTATATTTGATTTGGGCGGAGTGCTGATTGATTTTAACCCCAAGAAGGTTATCGGCGAACATTTCAGTGCTCAGGATGGTGAAATAATCCTCTCCCGTCTTTTCGGCAGCGATGCCTGGCGCGAGGTTGACCGAGGCACTCTTACGGCAGAGGAAGCGTGCAGACAGATTAAGGAATACATATCGCCCGAAGCCTACAGAAAATTGGTGCCCATGGTTGAAAACTGGGGCAACTATATGCCCGAATTTGAGGATATGTATTCCGTGGTTGAAAGGCTGAAAGCAACAGGTCTTAAAATATATCTGCTTTCAAATGTCCCGTTTTATTTTTACGATATAAAAGACCGTATTAAAGCCCTCAGCCTGTTTGACGGTTTCGTTATTTCCGCCGACCTCAAGCTGTTAAAGCCTGAGCCTGAAATTTTCAAAGCAACGCTCAGCAAATTTTCCCTCAGGGCTGAGGAATGTCTGTTTGTGGACGATCCCGCCGCCAACACCGCCGCCGCAGAAGAATGCGGCATAAAGTCGCATTGCTTCAGCCACAGCGATCTTTCCTGTTTTATTGATACTCTTGCCTCACTCGGCATTGAAATATAAGAGGTAACTATGTCCTGTTTTTCAAAAGAATTAGAAAAAAGCTTTGAATTCCGTTCAATGATGAACGCAGTCCAAGGCAACCGCTACCCTGTCGGTGTTACGGGGCTTTCGCTCGTACACAAGGCGCATATAATCAGCTCACTTTGCGAGGTTTTCAATAAAAAAGCCGTAGTTATAACTCCGCTTGAAGCCGATGCCAACCGCATTGTAAGTGACCTTAACTCCTTGGGCGCAAATGCCGTGCTTTACCCTGCCAGGGATTTTTCTTTCCTTACTTCCCAAAGTATTTCAAGGGAATATGAACACGCACGCCTGAAAGCGCTCGATAAAATGCTTACGGGCGATTTTACCGCCGTCGTAATGTCTGCGGAAGCGCTAAGCCAGCTTACCGTGCCGCCCGAGGTGCTTGAGCAAAGGTGCATCACCCTCAAAGAGGGCGAAAGTACGGATATCGACTCCCTTGTTTCCCTGCTGATTTCAGCGGGCTATTCCCGTTGCGACCAGGTTGACGGTCCCGGTCAGTTTGCGCTGCGAGGCGGCATACTTGATTTCTTTGCCCCCGACTCCGAGCATCCTTTCAGAATTGAATTCTGGGGCGACACGGCAGACAGCGTATGTACCTTTGATGTTGAATCCCAGAGAAGAATCAGCAATATAAAATCCGTACGCATAACCCCTGCAAGGGAGGTTTTGTGTGACCCGATAAAGCTCTCTCATGAAATACGCTCCTTTGCAAAATCACACAGGATAAAGGGCAAGGCGCTTGAGATGCTTGAGCGTGACGCAAGAAGCCTTGAGGATGAATTAATCCCTTCCTCACTCGATAAATATATGCCGCTCATATATCCTGAAGCCGCAAGCGTGCTGGACTATCTGCAGGGCTGTTTTCTCACCGTGGTAGAAAGCTTCGCCGTGCGCACCCAGTTCAACGCCGCCTGCGAGCTGATGAATGAAAGCATAAAGAATCTTTTTGAGGACGGCACTCTGTGCAAGGGGCTTGACAGATACACTCTTTGCGCAGGCGACCTGCTTGCCGCCTATGTTGAAAACAAAACCTTTTACCTTGACAATCTGCCCAGGGGCAGCTTTGATACTCCCGTCAAAGAGCTCGTTTCTTTCTCGGCAAAGCAAATCAACCCCTGGAACGGCTCGGTTGCCGCTCTTCTTGAGGATATTGACTCAATAAGAAGCATAAAGGAACACACCCTTGCCATTCTGGCAGGCACTCCGAAGGCCTCCGCCGCCCTTTACGGCGACCTTAAAAAAGAAGGAATTGACTGCATTTACAGCGAAACTCCGCCCAGACAATTCAAAAAGGGCGCAGTTTATGTTATGACAGGCAGCCTTTCCGCCGGTTTTGAATACCCCAACGCAAGCTTCACCCTTATAACCTATTCAAGCAAAGCTGCGGCAAAAATGCCGTCCCGCACCGCAAAGGCAAAACAACGCACCGCCAAAAACGCCTTTAACAACCTTGATGAGCTTCACCGCGGAGATTATGTGGTGCATTCTGCCCACGGCATAGGAATTTTTGATGGCATTACCAAGCTCGATTCGGGCGGCACTGTAAAAGATTACATTAAAATAAAATACGATAAAAGCGATGTGCTTTATGTACCCGTCACTCAGCTTGACCAGGTTTCAAAATATATAGGGCCCAAAAATGACGAAAAGCCCCTCAAGCTCAACCGCCTGGGGAGCAAGGACTGGCAGAAAACACGCACCAAGGTTAAAAAATCTGTTGCGGATATGGCGAAGCAGCTTATTGAGCTTTATTCAAAGCGCCTCAGCTTGCCCGGCTATGCTTTCTCGCCCGATATTGATATGCAAAGCGACTTTGAACGCAGATTCGAGTTTGACGAAACCGCCGACCAGCTTCGCTGCATTGCCGAAATCAAAGAGGATATGGAGAAGCCCTATCCTATGGACAGACTCCTTTGCGGCGATGTGGGCTTCGGCAAAACGGAGGTTGCTCTGCGCGCCGCATTCAAATGCATCGCAGACGGCAAACAGTGCGCAATCCTTGTGCCCACCACCATTCTCGCCCTTCAGCATTATCAGACTGTGTGCCGCCGCTTTGACGGCTTCCCGATTGAGGCTAAAATGATGTCCCGTTTCTGCTCCCGCAAGGATATTCAGCAGACCGTGCAGGGGCTTAAAAGCGGATTGGTTGATATTGTGGTAGGCACTCACAGGCTCATATCAAAGGATGTCGAATTCCGCAATCTCGGGCTTATTATAATAGACGAGGAGCAACGCTTCGGTGTGGCACAGAAGGAAAAGCTCAAGGAAACCTTCCCCACCGTTGATGTGCTCACCCTCACCGCAACCCCCATTCCGAGAACGCTCAACATGGCAATGAGCGGTATACGTGATATGTCCGTGCTTGAAGAAGCACCGCAGGACCGCTCCCCCGTTCAGACCTACGTTATAGAGCACAATATGCCCGTGCTCGTTCAGGCAATGGAGGCAGAGCTTCGCCGAGGCGGTCAGGTTTACTATCTGCACAACAGAGTGGAAACCATTGAACGGGTTGCCGCAAAAATCAAAGAAGAACTGCCCGACGCTTCTGTCGCAATAGCTCACGGAAAAATGACCGAGGATGAGCTCAGCGAGGTATGGCGCAGGCTTCTTGAGGGCGAAATAGACATACTCGTATGCACCACGATTATCGAAACGGGCGTTGACGTGCCGAACGTAAACACTCTTATTATCGAGCACGCGGACCGCATGGGTCTTGCTCAGCTTCATCAGATAAGGGGCAGAGTCGGCCGCTCCGCAAGACGTGCGAGCGCATATTTCACCTTTGACAGAGGCTATCAGCCCTCCGAAATCGCAACACGCAGGCTTGATGCAATAAGGGAATTCACCGAATTCGGCTCAGGCTTCCATATTGCGATGCGTGACCTTGAGCTGCGAGGCGCAGGCAATGTGCTTGGCGCTCAGCAGCACGGTCAGATGGAGAGTGTCGGCTACGAAATGTATATAAAGCTGCTTGAGCAGGCAATCAAAGAGGAAAAAGGCGAAGCACCTCCCGCTCCCGAGCAGGACTGCCTTATTGACCTGCCCATTGATGCCCACATTCCCGACTCTTACATTGAAAGCGTGCCGCAAAGACTCAAGGTATACCGCAGAATTGCGGATATCAAAACGAAAGAGGATGCCTACGACGTTACCGATGAGCTTATAGACCGCTTCGGTGAGCCGCCCGAATGTGTAAACGGACTTATAAAAATCGCCCTGCTGCGAAACAGGGCGGCAAAGAACAATATTTATGAAATCCGCCGTCAGGCAGATAAGCTGATTCTGCTCATAAGCGAGCTTGATATGAATATGGTGAGCATCCTTGCATCACATTTCAAGGGCAGAGTTGTGGTAAGCGCCTCAGGCGGCAAGCCGCACATTGCAATAAAGCTCCTTAAAGAAGAAAAACAGCTTGCCCTGCTTGAAAGAGTATTCAACTTCATTGATGCGGCAAATAAGAATTAAAAAGTAAAGCGGTTTGTGCCGATAAAGCACAAACCGCTTTGTTATTTTAATCTTCTTTATCCGATTGTAATTGCAGATGCTGCAAGGATTGCGCCGGTGCCGTCAGTGTAGGTTACGGTAACGGTGTCGCCTGCGCTGAGGATTATAGCCTCTTCACTGTCCCTTGCCTCGATGCAGTAATAAGCATCGGAGGAATCAAGCTTAATGTAATAAACGGTGTTGCCGCTGATTACAGCTTCCTTCTTAACAGCTACCTTGCCGCTTACGGTTTTCTTTTCAGTGTCAACGGGCTTTTCGGGCTGTGTGGGAGTTTCAACCCCGTTTGCCTCGTTTTCAATCTGCTGTGCAACATCGTCAGCGTCAATGTTGGTGTCAACCTCGTTCTTCTCAAGGTCCTCAACGTATTTTGCAAGGCAGTCGGTAAGGCTTTCGCTTGTGGCACCGATGTTATTGTACTGCTTAACGTTGATGAGCGCATACTGCTGAACGATATCGGAATCGTCCTTGAGAGAGAGGAAGTAGGTGGGCTCGCCGCCGATGTTGAGAAGAAGCGGGAAGGTTGCGGTATAGCCCTTTTCCTTTACTCGGCCCTGTGCGGCGTTCTGGGCTGATGCCTCTGTACCGCCGGGAACCTCATAGTAGTTGGACTGCTTTGTTCTCTGGTTGATGAGAATGAAGCCTGTGATAGAGTCGTCACTTGTAACGGAGGTTACGCCTGTGTAAAGGTAAACGTCATCGTCCTTTGCAACGTAGTTGTAACCGCTGGTGGTAACGTAAACATTCTTCTGGCCGAGTACGGAGTTCCAGAAGCCGCCGTTGTACTTGCCGAAGTAATTGTACTGCTCAACAAGAAGGTCTGAATCGTAGATTCTGTCAAGCCATGTGAGGTCAAAGGTGGTGCCGTCTTCTTCAACAGCTTCGCCTGCGATAACCTCTTCAATGGTGTATTCGGTGCAGGTGCCGTCAGCAGCGCAGAGAACTATGCCGATAACGTCAGTACCGCCGAAAACGCCGATAGTCTTATCAATAACGGGGCATACCCAGTAGGGCTTGCCGTTTTCGTCAATTTCAAAGGTGGAATCGCCGAACATATAGGTAGGATACTCAAAGCGGAGATGGCGCTTGAGCAGCTCGTTGAAATGCTCTGCGGGGGAATACTTGATGTAACCGCCGAGTTCTTCGGTGCATTCAACAAATTCTGTTTTTTCGTCCGCCATATCAACTATGATGTAGCCGGGAAGACCCTCAGAGGTGTTGGTAATCCACTTGATGATGCTTGCATACTGAAGGGGAACAACTCTTACGGGCTTGGATTCATAGTTAATCTGAGTATATTCGGGGTAAACTGTAAACTGTGAAACCTTGCCGAGGGATGCAAGGGAGGAAAGAGCTCTCTTTGAAAGCTCGGCAGCAGCATTTTCGTCAAGCTTGGGGATTGAGCTGAAGCTGCTTGCTGTTTCTTCGTTGAGCTCTTCGGAGAAATCCGCCTCAACAATGCCCTTGGAGCCGTTGAAGGTTTCAACCTCTGCGCCCTGCTCGGCAGTAAGCTCATAAGTGCTTGAAATAAGGTTGCTGTAATCATCCGCACGGAAGAATACGCAGGATGCGAGCCAGCCGATGCCCACGGTAATTCCGATTAAGCCGATGAGAATTGCAGGCACTATTGCTTTCCTTTTGACATAAGGGATATACTCCGGCTTTGCGGTAGCTCCCGTAAGAAGGGCGAGAAAAACAACAAAAGAAGCTGCAACTATTGCAAGGTAAAGGTAAAAATCGTAGGATTTGAAATTGATTGCGGGAAGCATTACGTAAAATGCAACCGCCGCAACAATAACAGAGCCTATAATGCTGAGGATGATTTTAAGAGCGGCTTTTTCGGGAGGAATTACAATTTCCTTCTTTCTTGCGCCGTCACCTTTTGAAAAATCAACTTTAATGGGGTCCATTGCGTCAACTCCTATCATTTATGATTAATCATATTAAAAAACAGTATACATTATTCTTTGGGGAATTACAAGCTTTTTTCTGCTTATAATATTGTATATTTTGTGAATTTTGTTGTTTGACACAGCTATGCGTTCATGGTATCATATTACAGGTGAAAAATAAGAAGAAATAACGGAGGGCTTTTATTTATGTTTCCCGAATATCTTGACACAATAGAGTTTGTTTCCCGCTTTGACAGTGAAGTAGGCGAAGCAATGAACGGTGAGCTTAAAAGACAGAGAAGAAACATCGAGCTTATCGCTTCCGAAAACATCGTTTCCCCTGCAGTTATGGCTGCTATGGGCAGCGTTCTTACCAACAAATATGCCGAAGGCTACCCCTCAAAAAGATATTACGGCGGCTGCGAGTGCGTGGACGTGGTTGAAAACATTGCAATCGAAAGAGCAAAGAAGCTTTTCAACGCAAACTTTGCAAACGTTCAGCCCCACTCCGGCGCTCAGGCAAACATGGCGGCTTACTCCGCAGTGCTCAACCCCGGTGACACTGTTATGGGCATGAGCCTTGCTCACGGCGGCCACCTTACCCACGGTTCTCCCGTTAATGCAAGCGGCAAGCTTTATAAGTTTGAAACCTACGGCCTTGATGACAACGGCTTTATTGATTACGATGAGATGGAAAAGAAAGCCAACGAAATCAAGCCCAAGCTTATCGTTGCAGGCGCTTCCGCTTACCCCAGAATCATTGATTTTGAGCGCATAGGCAAAATTGCAAAATCCGTTGGCGCTCTTTATATGGTAGATATGGCTCACATTGCGGGTCTTGTTGCCGCAGGTCTTCATCCCTCACCCGTACCCTATGCCGACATCGTAACCACCACCACTCACAAAACCCTCAGAGGTCCCAGGGGCGGTCTCATCCTTTGCAATGACGAAGAAATAGCCAAGGCAATCAATAAGGCTATATTCCCCGGCAATCAGGGCGGTCCGCTTATGCACGTTATCGCCGCAAAGGCAGTATGCTTCGGCGAGGCTCTCAAGCCCTCGTTTGTTGAATATCAGAATAATATCGTTGCCAACAGCGCCGCTCTTGCAAATGCGCTTACCGCAAGAGGCATCAATCTTGTTTCCGGCGGAACGGACAACCACCTTATGCTTGTTGATCTCAGAGGCACGGGCGTTACGGGCAAGGAGCTTGAGCACAGGCTTGATGAGGTTTACATCACTGCCAACAAAAATGCTGTTCCCAACGACCCTGAAAAGCCCTTTGTTACAAGCGGCGTAAGACTCGGCACCGCTGCTGCAACCTCAAGAGGTCTCGGCGTTGAGGATATGGAAAAAATCGCCGAATACATTTATCTTTGCATTACCGATTTTGAAAACAGCAAGGAAGATATCAAAGCGGGCGTTGATGCAATCTGTAAGAAATACCCTCTTTATGAATAATTAAAAATCAGGAGATGTTAAAAATGAACGGAATTTTCACAGCTCTTCTTACTCCTTTCAACAAGGATTATTCAATCAACTGCGATGCTCTCAAAAAGCTTGTTGAATTCAACCTCAGCAAGGGCATAAACGGCTTCTATGTAGGCGGAAGCACAGGCGAAAGCATGGTTATGAGCAATGAAGAAAGAAAGCTCGTTTTCCGCACCGTTAAGGAAGCGGCAGGCGACGCAGTACCCCTTATTGCCCATGTTGGCGCTATTTCCACCGATGCCGCAATTGACATGGCAAAGGAAGCAAAGGAACTCGGCTACGATGCAATCTCTGCCGTTGCTCCCTTCTATTACAGCTTCCCCTATGCAGCTATCAAGCAGTATTATCTTGACATTGTAGATGCCGCTGATATGCCCATGTTCATCTACAATTTCCCTGCAGGCAACGGCTTCGCTTTTACTGCGGACATTGCCGCCGATATGTTCAATTCCGACAGCCGCTTTGCAGGCATCAAGCATACCTCAAACGATTTCTATGCCCTCAAGCAGTTCAAGCAGAGAATTGAAAACATCACCGTTTTTAACGGCTACGATGAAGTATGCCTTGCAGGTCTTGCAATGGGTGCAGACGGCGCAATCGGCAGCACTTACAACTTTATGGGTGATAAATTCGTTCAGATACGCAAGCTCTTCCTTGAAGGTGACCTTCAGGGTGCACAGAAGCTTCAGAGCGAGGCGTGCGAGATTATTACCGAAATGATAAAGTACGGCGTTTTCCAGTGCGAAAAGGAAATCCTTACAAACCTCGGCATTGATATGGGTCCCTGCCGCAAGCCCTTCCTCCCCATCAGCGAAGAAGGCAAAAAGGCTATGGCTGACATCGCCGCAAAGCTTTAATAATGCACAAAAAGAACAGCCGCCCGTTTCCGATAAGAAACGGACGGCTGTTTTATTTTTACGCACTCGCTTATATTTTAATTCTTCGGATTTTTCCCCGAAAGCTCCTTTAAAGTTTCATCTGCGGCAATGGCGGCACTTGTAAAGGAATTGTTTTTCCAATAAGCCGCAAGTGCACTTGCCGCCGTAAACGCAACGCTCACAAAATCCTCAACGCCCTCGTTATCCGCAGGCAGCGTGTCTGCGCCAAAGCTTCTGAGCGCAAGATTCAATACAGAAATCAGAAGCAGGGCAAGCCTTACATAACTGCCCACAGATACCTTGGGAATATTCATGATTATTTCTTTGATTTTTTTCATTCCTGTCTCCTATTCGTTTATAATCGAGTCAATGCGCTTATGGGCGGATTTTATGTCATGCTCTGCCGCTGCCATGCGTTCAACAAGATTATTATGTTTGTTGACCCGTTTTTCAAGCTGCTCCAGGCGGTAGCTTGTAAGCCTTTGCGAAGTCATGATGCCTGCAATGCAGCCCACCGCCGAGCCGAGAAACGAGAATAAAACATCCAAATTTTCTAACATCACGCCGCCCTTTCTGTATACCTGGGATTAAGACTTATCCAGCCTGCGCCGCTTTTAAGCCTGCCCCATGAGCCGTTATTTTCCACCACCGTAAAGACTTCACCTCTTTTTACGGTGGTATTGATTTTGTACTGTGTGCCGGGGCCTGAGCGCACATTGAGCTCATCCGTCACAATTCTCACCGTGTATGCGGTGTCCTTTTTCACAGGCACATCAAAATAGCCACTGAGCGCTTCGGCAATCGCTTTGCCGCATCTGCGCTGACCTTCTGCACTTTCTACCTTCTTCACATCATCGGCGTCAATAAAAACGGTTTCTATAAGAAGAGTCGAAATTTTTGTTGAACGGATAATCCCGAAATAATCTGACCCAGCAGCATTAAGCCTCGTTTTAGCCCCCCTGTTTCTTACGGAAAGAGCACCTGCAATTCCTGCGCTTACAGCCTGCGCCGCACCCTTTGATACAGAATTGCCTGCGGAGTAATACACTTCCGTGCCGGTGCCTCCGCCCGCATTCAGATGAATTTCAACGGCAAAATCGAAATCCGAAGCATTCACCCTTGCAATGCGCTCGGTAAGATACAGCGAAGCATCATAATTGATAAGCACGCTTTCGTTGCCGAGCGAGCGAAGATATTCATCGGTATACTTTGCAATTTCCTTAGCTATTCTGAATTCCTGATATTTCCCCGAAACAGCTCCTGGGTCATAGCCGCCGGCATTTGATTTGCCGTGACCGACAAGAACACAAAACTTCAATTTACCATTCTCCTTCCATCATTATAAATTGTAAATAATAACATTGAATCTGATTTCACCTTCAGGCTTCGTATCTGCAGTAAATCCGAGCAAGCCCACCTCCTGCCTGCTGAGCCTTGCCCCCGTACGGGCACATTCGGCGGCACTGTTGGGATGCGGCACACAGTAGACCATGCTTGAATTTTGCACTTCTTCAACAGCAAAGGTAACCTCTTTTCCGTCAGCAAGCAGAGAACCCGTAATTTGATAAAATCTGAAAATGGGCAAACCGTTTATCTGGTGATATTCGTGCCTGTGGTTATTGAGATTTTCAATCTGCGAGTAGGTGTGCCTGTGGTTGTTCATATAAAATCCCAGATCGTATGCCGACTTATCATTATAGGTAATGTTTCCCTCTTCGTCGCACCTGAATTCGTAAATATAATTACTTGAAACGTTGCCCATATTGTGTGGCTCGCCCGTTACAAAATCCAGATACTGAAAATTGTCCATGCTGCCCAGCGGAATAAAAAATACTCTTTGATTCGGGTCCACCAATTCACCCAATCTGATTGTAAGCTCTCCGGAATCATCTTCGCTTTTAAATGTTGCTTCTTCGGGGTCACACATGAGGACCTTATAGCCCGTGTTCTTCTTTGCCATTTCACAGGCGGCATATCTTGCAACTGTTCGGATTTTATCATCGTCAAAATCGATTTCTTCGCCGTTCATTTTCATGAAATATCCGGGCTTTACACCGCCCTTTACGGTTTCACTTGCCGTGGGGAGTTCATAATCGGGCTGAGTGTTTATTCTCTGCCACTCATAACCTCCCTCACTATTTTCTATGCAGCGGTAAAAGTAGCCGTTCTCAAATTCTCCGCTCTCGCCTGTAAACTGAACAACGGTGCGTACAAGCCCCGCATTAGCCTGAGGCATTTCGGAATACTGATATATCCTCAATCCCTCATTCCATTTCTGCTTATTTTCCTCAAGCGTTTTAATCGCGTTTCTTACCTGCGCCTCAAAGCTTACGCTGTTGCTTACCGTATTTTCCGTACCCATAATGGACGGCAGAAATTCAATTTCGGCAACGGATGACCTTCTCTCATAACCGCTTTCATTCTCACCGTCAGCGTGCGCTCTTACCTGCACAAAAAGCCTGCCTGTTTTGGTAAGCTCCTGCGAGAGAGGGCAGTAGATTCTGTTCCCCTTACGGTAGACAGGGGAGCTGTTTTCATCCTCGATTATGTTTGAAGAAAACTTACCTGAATGTATACCTGTATCAAAAAGCAGGGTATGGAAGTCATAATATGGCTCAGAAAACTCGTTGTTGAGCTCAATTACAAGCATCTGAGCGTTGTTTTCGCCCATATAACCCTTATCCGCCTTTAATGTAATAATGTCATGCATACCCATGGTTGCCGTGATTTGTCTTTGCGTCAAGCCGCAATCGCCTCCTTTTCACATATTCCGGTTGATTCGGTGTCATAATAATTTTTGAGCTTTCTTGCCGTTTCGAGAGCCTCACGCCTCTGACGGTAAAGAATACTCAGGTCGCTTTTGATTATATATGCCTGCTTGCTGCATCTCGGGTCAGCAAGCGAGGCAAGTTTTTTATTCTTTCTTTTTATCTGCTCAGAGAGAAGCTGAGCCTGATACTCATACTCCTCGCCGAGCTGTGCAAGAGTCTTTTTGGCAATCATTCATTCTCCCCCTTAAGCAACTCATCGGTTGTTACTCCGAAAAATGCGGCAAGCATTAATATTTCATCAATTTTCGGCTGTGAAGTGCCGTTTTCAAGCTGTACAAGCCTGCCTTTGCCGAGCCCTATAAATTTTTCCGCACGGGAACGGCTGAAATTTCTCACCGTCCTCAACTTGCGGATTTCCTCGCAGAAGTTATGCGGTCTAGAACGCCTTGAGGCTTCAATCGCCGCCGCTCTTTCAACTGCCGCCGGCACAAGCTCAGGCTCTGTTTCGAGATTATGCTGGTAAAGCACGGCAAGCTTTAGTGCAGAGTGGAGCTTGCGCTCTGCTCTGTCAAGAGTGCGGCTCACAGCAGAGGAATTTATACCAATCCGCCTTGCAATTTCCGCAATGCTTATTCCGTCAAACCAATGAAGCTCCAGGGTTTTTCTTTCGGTATCGCTGAGTTGCTCTGCCATGGCTATGCGAAGCAGCTCGCACATATCAACATCTCTCTTGCGCCAGGCATATTCCGCCGGGCTCTCGCACATTTTGCAGTTTCTTCCGCAGCATACGGCATTTGCCGCTTTTATCTCCTGCTCGGTGGGATAAGTAATGGAAAATTTTTCGTTTTTCAATGGATTTCAAACACTCCTCTCTGTCTGTTTTTCAATAGTGACACTAATAACCATAGCACCCGAACAAATGTTTGTCAAGAGAAAAAATGATAATTTTTGGTTTTTCTTGACTTTTGCAATAGAATGTCTCATAATGTGATTATCAAAATAACGGAAGTGAATTTATGAATACCGTAAAAGAGCTCAGGCTTCACAAAGGGCTTTCACAGCAGGAGCTTGCAGACCTGTGCAATGTTCATCAGACAGCCGTAAGCCAATGGGAAAAGGGACGCACCGAGCCTGACCGCTCCACGCTCATTCTCCTTTCTGAGATTTTCGGAGTGTCGGTGGATTACCTTATCGGCAGGCAGACGGGCGAAAAGCATCTCATTCCCCTGCTCGGTTATGTTAAGGCAGGCTTTGATGCCGATGCCGTGGAGGAGGTACTCGATTATGTTGAAATCAGCGCCGAAACTGCCGCAAACGGCGAGCATTTTGCGCTTAAAATAAAGGGTGACAGCATGGAGCCCCGTTTTTGCGAATCGGACCTTGTAATTGTGCGCCGCCAGAGCGACGTGGACAGCGGCACGGTTGCCGTAGTGCTCATCGGCGGACGTGAGGCGACGGTTAAAAAGGTAATAAAAAAAGGCTCAAGCCTGCTGCTTGTGCCCCTTAATCCCGCTTATGAGCCGCTTGTTTTTACCGCTGAGGAAACACGCACCCTACCCGTAACCGTGCTTGGCAAGGTTGTTGAGCTCAGGGCTCAATTTCAATAAAGCAGCAGGAGGTTAAAATGAAAATTCTTACTAATGATAAAAGCTTTTACAAGCGCCTGTTTTTGCTCGCGATCCCCGTGGCACTTCAGAATCTTATCACCTTCCTTGTAACCTTCGCAGACAATAACATGGTAAGCTCCCTTGGCGATGCCGCCGTTTCGGGAGTTTATATGGGCGGTCAGATTCAGACCCTTTTACAGGTATTCACCGCCGGAATTGACAGCACAATCCTCATCCTTGCCGCTCAGTACTGGGGCAAGGACGATACCGAAAGTATTAAAAAAATCGCCGCAACAGGGCTTCGCTTTTCCCTGTTTTTCGGCACAATTCTTACCACCGTCTGCGCAACAGCCCCCGAAGCGATACTCTCCGTTTTTACAGACGATGCCGAGGTTATAGCGCAGGGCAAGGATTTTCTGAGAATCGTCTGCTTTTCCTATCCGTTTTTCTGTATTACTCAATCCCTGATTTCCACAATGAGAAGCGTGGAAACCGCAAGGCTCGGAATGTACGTTTCCCTCGCCTCTCTTGTTACGGATATCTTTCTCAATTTCACACTCATCGGCGGACGCCTCGGCTTCCCGGCACTCGGAGTCAAAGGTGCGGCAATTGCAACGCTTGTTTCAAGAATCGTTGAAACGGGAATAATTGTAATTTATGTTTTTGTCGCCGACAAAAAGCTGCGCTTCAGACCGAAAAACCTGTTTGCACGGGATAAGCTGCTCACCCGTGATTTCATCCGCTACGGTCTGCCGCTCGTCGGCGGTCAGCTTATATGGGGTATCAACCTCATGGGCAACAGCATTATTCTGGGTCACTTCGACCAATCCGTCATCACCGCCACAAGCATCGCCAACACGATGAACACCCTCGCTTATGTTACCATGAACGGAATGTCTGCGGCGGTAGGCATCATAACAGGTAAAACAATAGGCGAAGGAAAAACTCAGCTTATGAAGGAATACGCACGTACCGTGCAGATAATATTCCTCGGTGTCGGCATCGTCACGGGCGCAATGATTGCCCTGCTTAAGGCTCCGTTCATTTCGCTTTACAGCGGCATAAGCCCCGATGCGGCAGATACGGCGCATCAGTTTATCTCCGTACTGTCCGTAACCATGGTAGGCACCTGCTATCAGGCGGCTTGCCTTATGGGTCTTGTCAAGAGCGGAGGAGATGTCAGCTTTGTTTTCAAGAACGATACGATTTTCGTGCTTCTTGTAGTTTTACCCTCGGCAATTCTCGCATCATATCTCGGCGCCCCTGCATGGGTGGTTTTCGCCTGCCTTAAATGCGACCAGATTCTCAAATGCTTTGTTGCCGTAGTCAAAATCAACCGCTTCAACTGGATAAAAGACCTTACCCGTGACGGTAAGAAATCCGCTTAGAAAGGATATTTTTATGAATAATATTTCAAGAATAGATTATCAGTATCTCCTCGGCGCCGTGCCCCATGACGGCCCCGAAAACGAATATACAGGCTCCCTGCCTGCAAAGGACGGTACAAAGGGCGTTTTTGCCAACATTTTCAGATACCGTCTCTGGCTTAAAAAGGATACGGAAACCAAGGCGGTAACCGCTATCAACGCCGCCTGCTATTTCGGCTGCAACTGCTACGATAAAACCGACCCTGCAATAATGATGAAAGAGCAATTTCCTGCCTCGGAAGAGGGCGCAGAACAGGCCTGCAACTGGGTTCAGGCTTGCTATGACAAGGCTTAAACGAAAAGATATGAAGATTTTATTTTTAGGTACGGGTGCGGCGGACTGGCCCGATGAAAGGGGCGCCCTCAAGGGGGATTTCAGACGCAAATCAAGCGTGCTCATTGACGGCAGAATTCTCATTGACCCGGGTCCCTGTGCTCTTGAAGCAATGGAAGAATTCGGCGCAGACCCGTCAAGAATTAAGTATATCCTTGCCACCCACAGGCACAGTGACCATTTCTGCCCCGAAACAGTTGATACCCTTAAGAAAAAATCCGCCGTTTTCCTCAATCTGTGCGCAGGCGAGGAAAGGCAAGCGGAGAATTATACAATCACAGCCCTTCGTGCAAACCACAGCACCGAAACCGTTCATTACATAATCTCGGACGGTGAAAAGCGCTTTTTTTACGGGCTTGACGGTGCATGGCTGATGTACGAAGAAATTCAGGCAATAAAGCAGGATAAGGTCGATCTTGCCGTGCTTGATGCTACGGTGGGTTTTCAGGAGGGTGACTACAGAGTTTTTGAACACAACAACCTCGAAATGGTGATTCAGATTAAAGCTTCGCTTGCTGACAGCGTTAAGCGCTTTTGCATAAGCCACATGGCCCGCACTCTTCACACGCAGCACTCCGAGCTTTGCAAGGATATGAAAAAACACGGCATTGATGTCGCTTTTGACGGCATGGTGTACCAAATATAAAAAATCAGACTCTGCCTTAGCGGTATTCCCGTTTCGGCAGGGTTTCGCTTTTTATCTGTGTTTTCAACAAAAACTTTCATTTATGTTAATAAAAAATCTTATTTTTGCCCAAGAAATCACTTGAAACGCCCGTTTTGTTGTTATATAATGTTTATAACATGGGCTTATTTTACGGAAAATTCAAGCCCGATGGAGGAAATGTGTATATGAGCGTAAAATTTACTCCCGAAAACGACCTTGCGCCGTATTACTTTCACCAGGGAACAAACTTCTTTTCCTATAAATATCTGGGTGTACATAAAACCTGCAGCGAAGCGGGCAATGTTTACACCTTCAGGGTATGGGCGCCCAATGCGGTAAGGGTTGCCGTAACGGGCGATTTCAACTCCTGGTGCGCCGAGCCGTTAACAAGAATTACCGAAGCGGGAATCTGGGAATACGTGCTCAAGGTGCCGTATTCGATTGAGGGGAATTATTACAAGTTTGAGGTGACGGGTAAAGACGGACAAACCTGGCTGAAAAGCGACCCTTATGCGTTTTTCTCTCAGACTCTTGAAAACACGGCATCAATCATAAAATGCGAGGATAACTTCGAATGGAACGATGCCGAGTGGCTTGCTTACAGAAAAGGTGTGCTCAATCCGCCTTACAGGGCAAACAGCAAAAAGAATAAATACTTTTTCCGTGCCCCTATGAATATATATGAAATACACCTTGCCTCATGGCGCACACGCAACGGCGAATGCAACGCAGACGGCAAGCACTACCTCAACTACCGTGAAATAGCTGAGGAGCTGGTGCCCTATGTTAAAAAGATGGGCTACACTCATGTGGAGCTGCTTCCCGTAGCCGAGCACCCGTTTGACGGCTCGTGGGGGTATCAGGTATGCTCCTATTATGCGCCCACCTCACGCTTCGGCACTCCCGATGATTTCAAGTATTTTATAAACAAGCTTCACGAAAACGGAATCGGTGTTATCCTTGACTGGGTTCCTGCCCACTTCCCCAAAGACAGACACGGGCTTTATGAGTTTGACGGTCAGCCGCTCTACGAATATCAAGGCGCCGACAGAATGGAGCACAAGGGCTGGGGCACAAGATGCTTTGACATAGGCAGACCCGAGGTTCAGTCCTTCCTTGTTTCAAACGCACTTTTCTGGCTCAGGGAGTATCATGCGGACGGCTTGCGCATAGATGCGGTGGCATCAATGCTTTACCTTGATTTTGACCGTCTGCCCGGCGAATGGGTACCAAACGAGGACGGAAGCAACCGAAACAAAGAGGCAATAGCCTTCTTCCAAAAGCTGAACACCCAGGTTTTCGCCGCAGTACCCGATGCTCTCATGATTGCGGAGGAATCCACCTCGTGGCCGATGATTACCAAGCCCGTTCACGAAGGCGGTCTCGGTTTTAATTTCAAATGGAACATGGGCTGGGCAAACGATATGTTTGAGTATGTTGCGCTTGACCCTCTCATGCGAAAATACCACCATTCAAAGCTCACCTTCCCGTTGATGTATGCTTTCAAGGAGAATTATGTGCTTCCCGTTTCTCACGATGAGGTTGTTCACGGTAAAAAATCCCTGCTTGATAAAATGTTCGGCGGGTATGAGGATAAATTTGCAACAATGCGGGCCTTCCTGCTTTATATGATGACCCTGCCCGGCAAAAAGCTCACCTTCATGGGCTGCGAATACGGCCCCTTCCGTGAATGGGATTATGAAAATCAGCTCGAATGGTTTATGCTTGATTACCCCAAGCACGCCGAAATGCAGCGCTTTACCGCAGCGCTCAATCATCTTTATCTGGCATCGCCAGAGCTGTGGGAAATTGATACCTCGTGGGACGGGTTTCAATGGATTGAGCCGAATGACTGCGATAACAGCATAATCTCATACCGAAGAATCGACACAGACGGCAATGAGCTTATTGCGGTTATAAACTTTGTTCCCGTCACCCGCAGAGGCTACCGCATAAAAGTACCTAAAAGCGGCGAATACGAGGAAATCTTTTCCACCGACAGCCCCGAATTCGGAGGATACTCTCAGCTCAATACCGAGCCTGTTAAAGCCTTTTGCGTGGGAGACAAAAAAGATAAAAACTACGCTGTTGAAATCACCGTGCCTGCTCTTGGCGGCGTGATTTTTAAGAGAATAAAGAAAAGCAAAAAGAATTTAAAATAATATCGAGGTGTATGACAATGTACAAAAAGCAAAAATGCGTTGCAATGCTTCTTGCGGGAGGACAGGGCAGCCGACTCTATGCATTGACGGAGAAGACCGCAAAGCCTGCGGTCCCCTTCGGAGGAAAATACCGCATTATAGATTTTCCTCTTTCAAACTGCGTAAACTCCAAAATTTACACCGTAGGCGTTCTTACCCAGTATCAGCCGCTTGCTCTTAATGAGTATATCGGAAACGGTCAGCCGTGGGACCTTGATAAAATGCAGAGCGGCGTTATGGTGCTTCCTCCTTACCAGGGCAAGCAGGGCGCTGATTGGTACAAGGGTACCGCCAACGCAATTTATCAGAATCTTAACTTCATCAACCGCTATGACCCCGACTATGTTCTTATCCTTTCGGGCGACCATATTTATAAAATGGATTACTCCAAGATGATTGAAGCTCATGAGGCAAACGGCGCTGACTGCACCATAGCCGTGCTCAATGTTCCTCTTGAGGAGGCAAGCCGCTTCGGCATCCTCAACACCGATGACAACATGAAGATTATCGAATTTGAGGAGAAGCCTGCCCATCCCAAATCAACAAATGCTTCAATGGGCATTTATGTTTTCAGCCGTGCAGTGCTTGAAAAATACCTTATCCTCGATGAAAACAATCCCGATTCCCAGAACGACTTCGGTAAAAACGTCATCCCAGCTATGCTCAACGACGGCTGCAGTATGTATGCATATCCCTTTGAGGGCTACTGGAAGGACGTAGGCACCGTTTCCTCCCTCTGGGAAGCAAACATGGATTTGCTCGGCAAGAATCCCAACTTCAGAATCAAGGACCCCTCATGGAGAATTTTCTCCCGCAACGACCCCCTGCCTCCTCACTTCGTTTCCTCCACAGGCAAGGTTTCAAACTCCCTTGTTACCGAGGGCTGCGTAATTGACGGCGATGTTGAGAATTCAATTCTCTTCAGCGGAGTCAAGGTCGAAAGAGGCGCCGTTATCAGGGACAGTGTAATCATGAGCGGCGTTACCGTTGCCAAGGGCGCCGTAGTTGATTACAGCATTATTGATTCCGATTGCGTTATCGGCGCAGGCGCAGTTGTAGGCAAAGCCAAAGCTGACGGCGGCGAGGTTACCGTAATCGGAGCAGAAAACACCGTAGCATCGGGCGAGCACGTTGAAAGCGGCGCCATGATAAGCGCGAAATAAGCGGGAAAGTGAGGATTTAATATGTCAGCAACAGGAATTATTTTTTCAAACATACATGACCATAACATTCCGGAATTAACCAGACTGCGCACCATAGCCTCCGTACCTTTCGGATGCAGATACCGCTTCATTGACTTTGCGCTTTCAAACATGGTAAACTCCGATATTTATAATATTAATGTAATTACAAATTATAATTATCAGTCCCTTATGGACCATATAGGAAGCGGTAAGGACTGGGATCTTGCCCGTCGCTCAGGCGGTATCAAAATCCTGCCCCCCTACATTATGGGCGGCTACACAGGCGCATCAAACACCCTTTATGCAACAAGGCTTGATGCTCTCAAGAGCGCAAACTACTCCATAAGCAGAATTACCGACGATTACGTTGTTATGTCCGACTGTGACGTTATCTGCAATATCGACCTTAACGACATTATTTCCTACCACATCAAAACAAAGTCAGACATGACCTTCGCCGTAAAGAACGTTGAGCTCACAAGGGAAACCGCTGAATTCAACACCATTTTCAAATCCGATGAGGACGGCAGAATCGTTGACGTGCTCGCTTATCCCAAGGATTTTGAAGGCAAGGCAGATATCAGCCTTAATATAATTGTTGTAAATACAAAGTATCTTCAGCAGGTTGTTGTTGATGCCATTTCCCATAATTACACAAGCCTTACCCGTGACGTTATTCTCAGAAACGCCGCTCACATGAATTACAGAGTTTATAAGTACGACGGTTACTTCGGCTGCGTTTCATCCTTTGCGGATTACTTCAAGCAGAATATGGCTCTGCTTTCCGACCCCGAAATCAGAGATTCTCTCTTCAATGTAAAGAACAGACCCATCTACACCAAGGTGCGCAACTCCTCCCCCGCTTATTACAGCGAGGATTCAGAGGTTTCAAACTCCCTTGTTGCAGACGGATGCCAGATTTACGGCAAGGTAGAAAATTCCATTCTTTTCAGAGGAGTAAGGGTAGGCAAGGGCGCCGTTGTTAAAAACTGCATTCTCATGCAGGATACCGCTATCGGCGAAGGCGCTTCGCTCAACTGTATAATCTCCGATAAAAACGCAATGGTAAGCGAGGATACCGTGCTTTCAGGAGTTGCGGAATTCCCGTATTACATTATGAAAGGTAAAAGGATTTAAAAATGAAAATATTATTTGTTGCCTCCGAGGCGCTCCCCTTTGCCTCAACGGGAGGTCTTGCCGATGATGCAGGCTCTCTGCCTGCAGCCATCAGGCGTGCCAGCGTTACCTGCGGCGTAAGAGTTGTAATGCCTCTTTACGGCTCAATTAAAGAAAAATACGGTTCACAGCTCAAGGAAGAAACCGTAACCAACGTAAAGCTTGCCTGGCGTAATCAGTACTGCGGAATATACTCGCTCAAAAAGGATAATGTTATTTATTATTTCATTGATAACGAGTATTACTTCAAGCGCGATTCTCTTTACGGCAGCTTTGATGACGGTGAACGCTTCGCATTCTTCGGCAAAGCGGTAATGGAGCTTATGTCTGCGGTAAACTATTACCCCGATATCATCCATGCCAACGACTGGCAGAGCGCTCCCGCAGTAATTTATCTTAAAAGAAAGTTTGCCCACCTTGAGCAGTACAGCAAAATCAAGGTGCTTTTCACCATTCACAATATCGCTTATCAGGGCATTTACGATTTCTCCATTCTCGGTGATGTTTTTGAGCTTGCGGAGTGGGACAGAGATGTTGTAGCCTACAACGGCGCCATCAACCTGCTCAAAGGCGCAATAGTATGTGCGGATATGGTAAGCACCGTAAGCGCAAAATATGCCGATGAAATTCTTACGGAATTTTATTCCCACGGTCTCGACCCCATTCTCAACGAAAACAGAGGCAAGCTTACGGGTGTTATAAACGGTATAGATATTGATTATTACAACCCCGAAAAGGACCCCGATATAAAATGCACCTACAGCGCCGGGGATTTATCGGGCAAGGCAGAGGATAAGCTTGACCTCATGCAGCTTTGCGGCTTTGAAGGTGACGCTTCTGCGCCCATAATTTCAATGGTTTCCCGCCTTGCATCCCACAAGGGTTTTGACCTTGTGCAGTGCATAATCGAGGAGCTTATCTGCACAAGCAATGCAAAATTCGTTCTTCTCGGCACTGGTGAGCCTCAGTTTGAGAGCTTCTTCGCCGCCCTTTCGGAAAAATATCCTGCCAGATTCTGCACTCTTCTCAAGTATGACAAGGCTCTTTCAAAGAAGATTTATGCAGGCTCCGATATGTTCCTTATGCCTTCCCAGAGCGAGCCCTGCGGCCTTGCTCAGATGATAGCCTCCCGCTATGCAACCGTGCCCATCGTTCGTGAAACAGGCGGACTTTATGATACTATAAAGCCCTATAATAAATTTGAAAGCACAGGCAACGGCTTTACCTTTGCAAATTACAACGCTCACGATATGCTCAATGTTATCAGACAGGCGATTGACCTTTATTATGACAAAGAGGAATGGAGCGCCCTTGTGGAGCGTGTTACGGCGGTTGATTTTTCCTGGAACGCTTCTGCAAAAAAATATATTGATATTTATAAAAAAATGTTGTAATATATAATAACATTTTTTAATAAAGGAATTTTTACGATGAACGAAAACAAAACAGAGCTTCAGCAGGAAATCAGAAAATCACTCGTTACAAAGCTTTCAAGATACTACGGTATCTCTTACGAGGAAGCTACCTACGAGCAAATTTATAAAGCAACCATTATGAGCGTTAAGGATATTCTTACCGAAAAGCGCTCGGCTTACAGGGAAAAGATTAAAAAGCAGCGTGCAAAGAGAGTTTACTACCTTTGCATGGAATTCCTTGTAGGTCCCTCTCTTAAGAATAACCTTATGAACATCGGCGTTTGCGATGAATATGAGGCTGTGCTCAAGGAAATGGGATTCGAGCTTGAAAAGCTTTATGAAATGGAGCCCAACCCGGGTCTTGGCAACGGCGGTCTCGGCAGGCTTGCTTCATGCTTCATGGATTCGCTTACCACCCTTGAATACCCTGCAACGGGCTTTTCAATCTGCTATGAATACGGCCTTTTCAAGCAGAAAATAATTGACGGTAACCAGCTTGAACTCCCTGATTCATGGATGAACAGGGGCGATACCTGGCTTGTGCTGAGAACGGATAAAGCCTTTGATGTTACCCTCGGCGGCAATATCAACGAAACCTGGGAAAACGGCAAGTGCACAGTCACCTGCGAGAATTATCAGACCGTAAGGGCTGTTCCCTACGACATGATGATTTCAGGCGCAAATTCAGAGGCGGTAAACGTTTTGCGTTTGTGGAAGGCTGTAAGCACCTCCAATTTCAACATGGGTCTTTTCTCACAGGGTCAGTATGTAAAGGCTATTGAAGAAACAAGCAATGCCGAAATCATTTCAAAGGTGCTTTATCCCTCCGACAATCACGATGAGGGCAAGCTTCTCAGGCTTACTCAGCAGTATTTCCTTGTTTCCGCCTCTCTTCAGAGCATTATTCATGACCATCTTGCCGCATACGGCAGCCTTGATAATTTTGCTCAGAAGGTTGCAATCCACATTAACGATACCCACCCCGCTCTCGTAATCCCCGAGCTTATGCGCATATTCCTTGATGTTTACTCATATTCATGGGAGGATGCCTGGAGCGTGGTAACTCAGGTTGTTTCGTACACCAATCACACCGTTCTCCCCGAAGCGCTTGAAACATGGGATGAAAATCTCTTCCGCCTCAAGCTGCCGAGAATTTACATGATAGTGACCGAAATCAACCGCAGACTTTGCGCCGATTTATGGAATATGTATCCCGGCGATTGGAACAGAATTTCCAACATGGCCATTATCGGCTATTCTCAGGTGAGAATGGCTAACCTGAGCGTTGCCGCTTCTCATACCGTAAACGGCGTTTCCGCTCTTCATTCGGATATTCTTAAGAAAACGATATTCCACGATTACTATAAGGCGATGCCCTATAAGTTCACCAACGTAACTAACGGCATTGCTCACAGAAGATGGCTCTGCTACTCAAACCCCGGCCTTACCGCTCTGCTTGATGAATGCATCGGCCCCGAATACCGTAAGGATTCAGCACAGCTCGGCGAATTCCTTAAATTTAAGGATGACCCCGCCGTGCTTGACCGCCTTGCAAAAATCAAGCTTGAGAATAAGCAGAGGCTTGATAAATTCTATTTTGACAAAACAGGCGAGCATCTTGACACATCCTGTGTGTTCGATGTTCAGGTAAAGCGTATGCATGAGTATAAGCGTCAGCTTCTCAATGTGCTTAAGATTATTGCGCTTTACAATATTCTTAAAGAAAATCCCAATGCCGATATAACCCCCACCACCTTCATCTTCGGCGGTAAAGCAGCGGGCGGATATATTATGGCAAAGGATATAATCCGCCTTATTTGGAGCCTTGGTAAGGAGATAGCGAAAGATCCCGTTATCAGCAAGATTCTCAAGGTCGTTTATCTTGAGGATTACAATGTCAGCACAGCCGAGGTGCTCATGCCTGCTACCGACATCAGCGAGCAGATTTCTCTTGCAGGTAAAGAAGCAAGCGGCACGGGTTGCATGAAATTCATGATAAACGGTGCCATTACTCTCGGCACCCTTGACGGCGCCAATGTTGAAATGAAGGAAGCAGTCGGTGACGATAACATCTTCATTTTCGGTCTCACCTCTCAGGAGGTTGACGAAATCTGGAAGCAGGGCTACAGATCGGTTGATTATTACATCACAAGCGACCGCCTCAAGGGCGTTGTTGATGCCCTTAAGGGCTCATTTGCTGGCAACGATTTCAGCTCCATGTTCAATTATCTGCTTCACAGCAGCGGAGTTGCCGACCCCTATATGTGCCTTGCGGATTTTGATTCCTATTTCAACACTTATAAGGAAGTTATGAACGCTTACGCGGACCCTGCAAACTGGAACCGCAAGTCCCTTGCCAACATTGCAGGTGCAGGCTTCTTTTCATCTGACAGAAGCATCCATGAGTACGCAAAAAATATCTGGCATATAAACGAGATTAAATGATGAACCTTATCAGAGAATTCAAATTCAGCAAAATGTATAAAAAAGAGATGTCGCTTTTCGGGGCTTTCCCGAGAAGCGACTCTTTGCGCCTTTTGCTCAAAATTCCCCGTACTGTGGGTGCAAGCAGCGTAAGGCTTTTAATTCATGCAGATGCGCTTGATTTTCCCTTTGAGAGCGAAAAATGCTTCACCCTTAAATGGACAGGGCTTGAAGGCAACTGCGATAAATACGAGCTGCAGCTTTCCTTACCCTCCCTTTGCGGCAAAAGCGGCGAAGAAAGCCTTTTTTATTACAGATACGAAATAAAGTGCGCCGAGGGCACTCTTCTCCTCGGCGGCGAAAAAGCAACCGAGCTTCAGCCGTGTTCTTTGGCGGGCGACCGTCAGCTGCTGCTTTTTGACGATGATTACACAACCTGTGAAAGCATGCGTGAGGGCATAATTTATCACATCTTTGTTGACCGTTTCAAATCAAGCGGCAGGTGTGCGCTCAAAAAGGGTGCTGAATTTAATCCCGATTGGGAAAACGGAATTCCGCAATACGGCGAATATCCGGGCGCAAAGGTAAAAAACAATGTCTTTTTCGGCGGCGACCTTTACGGAATTGCCGAAAAGCTTGATTACATCGCATCCCTCGGCACTAAAACCATATACCTTTCACCCGTTTTTGAAGCAGCGTCAAATCACAAATACGATACGGGTGATTTCCTTAAGGTGGACAGTATGTTCGGCGGCGATGAAGCTCTCAGGGAGCTTACCGAAAAGGCATCAAAGCTCGGCATCAACATAATTCTTGACGGTGTTTTTAACCACACGGGAAGTGACAGCGTATATTTTAACCGAGAGGGTAATTACAAAACTCCCGGCGCTTACAATTCGCCCCGCTCGCCCTATTACAGTTGGTACGCCTTCAAGGATTATCCCGATGATTATGAATGCTGGTGGGGAGTTGATATCCTCCCCCACGTAAAAAGCGCAAATCCCGATTACCTTAAATTTATTCTTGACAGCGTTATAGAAAAATGGATGAATTACGGAGTTTACGGCTGGCGGCTTGACGTTGCAGACGAGCTTTCGGATGAATTTCTCAACGCTCTTCGTAAAAAAGTAAAGCAGAAAAATCCCGATGCACCCATAATCGGCGAGGTGTGGGAGGATGCCAGCGATAAAATCGCCTATTCTCGCAGGCGCCATTATTTCAAGGGCGGTCAGCTTGACTCAGTTATGAATTATCCGCTTCGTGAAGCAGTCATTGATTTCATAAAATACGGCAATTCCAAAAAGCTTGCAGATACACTCGAAAGGCTTTACCGCAGATACCCGAAGCAATCGAGCGATACCCTTATGAATTTTCTCGGCAGCCACGATACCCAGCGAATTCTCACCGTCCTCGGCGGTATCCCCCAGGGGGATATGACCAATGCTGAGCTTTCTACCCTGCGCATGACCGCTGAGCAGAGAAAAAATGCAATAAAGCTTTTAAAGCTTGCTTACTCGCTTACCGTTGCCTGCCCCGGCGTACCCTGCGTTTTCTACGGCGATGAGGCGGGACTTGAAGGATACAGGGACCCGTTTTGCCGTATGCCCTTCCCGTGGCACAATATAGAAAAAAGCCTGCTTGAGCATTACAGAAAGCTTGGCAAAATCCGAAAGGAAGAGCCTCTTTTTGCAAGCGGAACATTTGAGAATATTTACTCTTCCCGTGAGCTTTTTGTTTTCAGGCGCAACCCATTTAACGGTGAAAAGCACTTTATCCTTGTTGCCGTAAACCGAAGCGACAGGGCCGTGTGCTTTGATTTTTCAACCAATGCGCAGGAGCTTATCGGCGGCGCAACAGGCAAAAAAATCACCGTTGAACCCTTTGAAGCTGCTTACATAAAGCTTCCTTTAAGCGAAAATATTGATTTGTAAAGAAAAACCGCTTCTCTTTTGCGTTAATGCATAAGAGAGGCGGTTTTCTTATATTTACTTGAAGGCGATAAAAAAATATGTCACGCCGCTTAAATTGAGGCAGGTTTCAAATCCTGCGCTGTCTTCGGAAACGTCATCAATGCGAAAGCCTGTGGAGGTAATATTTATTCCGCTTGTGTTGCCGTATGCACCTGCAAAGCCTGAAAAAACTCTGCACACTCCGTCCTCAAAATCAATCATGACAGGAGGATATTCCGAGCATGCCACAAACACCGCCTGAGGCTCGAATACGGTGGAAACGCTTCTGGAGGAACGCCCGTTGCCCATGTAATATGAGCAGACGAACGGCTCATCAAGGTAATCACGGTCTCTGCCGGATAAATGCACTTCATCATCATAAATATGCTTGCCGCAAAGCAAATCCTTCATCATAAACGAGCCGAAGGAAACAGAGCTGCTCGCCGCCGGGCAGAAGCTTGCGTTGACGTTTATCCATGCTGCAAGAACAAAGGCATCGGTATCTCTGTCCGCTTTGATATCCTCGCATCCTGAGGTAACTATTTCAAGGTCAGAGGCAAAGGTGAGGCAGTCAATGATATCGGTAAATGCATCGTAGCATTTTTCGCCGCCCTGTGAAAAAGGCACATGAATGGCAAGGCGGATTTTTATTGCCGCCACTCTGCAATAATCGTTTTTCTCAAGCACTCCCTCATCATTCTCTATGAATGAATCCGTTATCTGCATCTCCTCAATACCTACCGCCACAATGGGTGCGGTAAGAGGAATCGCCTTCTTTTCGGCAGGGAATTCTGTCATGAAGCGCAGAGACTTGAGTATCTCCTGCTCACTCAGCCAGTTTACTATATTGCCGGGCATTGCGCTTATTTCGCTCACATTATCATATCCTTTCTTTTAAAATTGGCAGGGGCTGCCCGAAAAGCACACGGACAGCCCGGATTTGAAAGAAATTACGGTTCACTCGGGATTATCAATCAGGCTCAACTATGATTCTGATTATAGCCCATATATAAAAAACTTCCTTGCCGAAATAAACCTTCTCTGCTCTGTCAACTCTGTACTTTATACCCTCCGAAAGCAGGTAACCTCCGTCATGTGCGGTAAGGTCACAGTCGGGAGGCCCAATGTAAAGATAATGACCCTCGCTGTTATAGCCGATTTCGGTATAAATGCCGCTGAGATACATTTTATTCTTGTATCTCAGGGGGCTGATGATGGCATAAAGGTTTGTTTCATCCTTGCCGTCACTGCTGCAAAGTGCGACAGGTCTGCCGAATTCTTCAAGGCACTCTTTAATATTCATGCATCCACCTGCACAAACAAAAATCCGTCATCTCGCAGGAGAGGAAACGCCTGCATTATTGCCTGATTCTTTTCATCAAGCGCAAGGTCAAGCGAAGCCTGCGGAGTTTTGGTTACCGTAACGTCACCCGCCTTGAAGGAAGTAATCTGCGAAGCAGAAAAGCTTCTTCGTATGGCAAGGCGGTAATTTGCAACGGCGGCTGCAGCATTTATAAGGCGGATATCTCCCGGGTCGGCGCCGTCCTTCATTTTAACGGAGATTTCCTCGCTTGCGGCGGCGCAAACGGCGAGAAGCGCTGTTTCGTTCTCATCGCCGGGAGAATAATTCTGCTTAAGCGCAGAAAGAACGCTCCATTTGTTAATCACCGTCATCCCTCCGCATTAAACAGTAAGGATTTTTGAAGCGCCGTCAAAGATTTTGGCAAAGCCTGCGGTGCAGGTAATAGCCGCTCTTTCAAGCTGACGGTCAATAAGCTTATCATATTCGGTAAGCACGTCGCCTGTCTTTACCATTTCGAGTGCGCAGCTCTTATCAAGACCGATAAGGGTACCTGCATCCACCTTGGAGGACTTGAGAAGATTTGCGCCGATGGGAGTTACAGCCTTTCCCGTAGCGTGGAAGTTAAGGCCTGCCGCCGCATCCCTGAACTCGGTAAGGTTAAGGATTGATGCCATCACCGCAGGGTCTGCAATAATAGTGTTAAGCTCATAAGGGTCAAAGCCGTTCCAGAATGAAACCAAGTCGGCATAAGTAAGAGTGCCTGCAGAAGCTACGGATGAGCTTGAAGCGGCATTGTTGTTGCCGTCACCGTTTTTGAGCACGTCAATTGCATCGCTGAGCTGTGAGCGTGCAATGTAGGCGCCAATCTGTCTGAGAGTTACGGTGAAAAGGTCAAGGCGCTGGAATCTGATTGCTTCGTAAGAAGAAACAAGCATTCTGCCTCTCTTATGAAGAGACACAAGATTTTCCTTCATGGTAATATTGGTTTCGGGGATGTGAGCGCCCTGAGCCACAACCTTGAGCTGCTTGTCATCCTCTGTGGGGTCAGAGGTAATTGAACGGTAATCAAGGCCGTCAATTACGGTAGTAGATGCCACAATCTGGTCAAGCACGTTTGCCTCCTCAAGACCCTGGCGCACCGCTCTTGATACGTATTCAGGGAAAAGAACTGCCGAATCCGAGGTTTTGAAGAACTTGTCAACCACATCGCTTGAAGGACCGCTTACCTTGATATCAAAACGCTTGAGCTGGCGCTGATATGCGTCAAGACCCTCAAGGGAAGAGCCTGCATATTCTGCAGAGGGGTCGATGGATTCAAGAGCCTTTGTGAAATTGCCTGTTGAATAAAGACCTTTTTCAAGTCTTACGCTGTCAAATGTTGCCATTGTGTATATTCTCCTTTCTTAAATTACAAAAGTAACTTTGGAATTAACTGCATCAACGCTGAGCACCAGATACTCTCTGCCGCCCGAAGCAACCGAAACGCTGCCGTCAGCGCCGGCGGCAAGGTTTTCATAACCCACCTCGGGAGTGGTGCCTGTATAAGGCATTGTTATTGCGCCTGTAAGCTGAACGCTCACATAAGTGCCCTCGCTGTGAACGGCAATGCCGCAAAAAGCATCGCCCGATTCGCAGGCAGCCACGGTGCCGTTGCCGCTCATCATAACGGGGTATCCCGTTTCAACAGCGGATTCGGTTTTGAAAGTAAGAACTTTTTCATTAAAGCCATTAAAAGATACTGACATTTTATATCCTCCTTAAATTTTAAACTGATTGTTTGTTCCCTCTGCCGCAGCACCCTGAGGCTGAAGCTGAAGGGATGAACAGGCTGACTTGCTTGAGTGAGAACGGAAAGCCGCTCTCAGGTCAAGCAGCTGCTCAAGAGTAAGCGCCGAGCATATATCCGAAAGGCTTTCGCCCTTCATCTCAGGCAGACAAAGTGCGCCTGAACGGATTATTTCAAGCAGCAGCTCATCGCGGAATTGCCTGCCGTATTCGGCAAGATTGCTGAGCTTTGTAATATGCTCTTTTATCTGCTCAAGAGCTTTGCCGCTGAGCGTTACGCTGTCGCCCTGCGAAAGAGTTTTAACTATTCTTTCGGTTTCCTTTTGCGAGAAGGTGTTGAAAGATTTTATAACCCCTGCCGCCCTCTGCGCAGGCACCGCCACAAATGACCACTCATAGGCATCGCTCGCATCCGCAAGCACGGTGTGGCACATCTTATCGCCGTAAAGCTTGCCTCTTATATGCTCGCATCTTCCCTGTATGAGCGATGCACCGCACACGGAGCAAAGCTTCTCGCTAACAGCGCAGCCAATGCTTGTTTCCTTTTTGATGCCACCGTCTATTTCTTCAATAAGTGCGGCATTTTTTTCGTTTCTGAGCATATATGCCTTGGCTTTCACATAAGTGTAAGGCTCGCCTGCGGATGTGGTTTTGCTTTCATCTGTTATTACCTGAGCGCTGTAAATTCTGGCAGTCTGGTCCTTGCTGCTCATGCTGTGGTCATAAATACCCGTTTTGCCCACAAAAAGCTTTGCAAGCGAATTTAACGCATCAATACTGAAGCGCTCGCAGTCACGGTCAACCTCGTTATCGCAAAGAATGAGGCTGAAGGTATAAAGCTTTTCAGCAGGGATAGGCTTACGGGTAAAGGTGCTTATAAGACTGAGCTCCTGCTCATCGGGTGTGCAGGTGCCAATCTCGCTGATGTAATCTTTGTTGATATCAATCACTCCTGTTTGATTTGTTTAAGCTTTCGGCCTGAGCCTTGTAAAGCATCGCCCTGCTCAGGTCCACTTCATCCTGAAGAGTAATATCGCTCCACTGCACCTCAACCGAGTCGGAGTAGCCGCTTCGGCCAAGAAACATGCGGCAGATTTTTTCAATTACGGGAGTGAGGATTCGTCTGTATGCCTCAAGCTCGCTTGTGAGAAGGTCTGCCTGCTGAGAGGACATTCTCTCGGTTGAAGACCAGGAAAGCCCCAGCATAAACGGAGGCAATCCCGTTTTGGCAACAATCTGCTCAAGCATCTGGCGCACGGGAATTTCGCTGTCAAGAATCGGGCTGTCTGCGCCTATTACTTTAATCTGCACATCGCCTACCGCAACAAAATCCTTTACTGCGCCGCCCGTCTGCATCGCCTCGCCCCACTCCTTTGCCACCTGGAGGGCTCTGTCCTTTGCATACGCTCTGTCCACGGCATCATTCTGAGGCTTGTAGGTTACGGCAAAGCGGATATTTCCCGCACGCTCCCAGTTTATGCCGATGCTTTCGTAAATCCTTGTAAGTATGGAGCTTACAAAGGGCAGACCCTTAAGCAGAGAGCTACCCTGAAGCTTGCCCGGTTCAGGGTTAAGAACGCTCAGCAGACAAAGCTCCGGCCTGCTCACCTTTACGCATTCGCTGCCGTTTCTTACATAAAGGTCAACAGCAAAGCCGTTTTCGTTTCTGCGCAGCTCAACTGCATCAAGAGGCGAATTCCAGAGTGCGGCAGGCACACCGAAGCAGTCCGTTACAATCTCACCCACCGCCGTGCCGCAAGTCAGAAGCTGTTCAAAATATGTGGCGGTAAAAGCCTCAAGCCCCGTCTGATTGCCGCCGACGGGTACATGAGATACAAAACTGTCAAGAGCCTTCTGCGCCTGAGGATTTTCGCATACCGCTTTGAATCCACCGGCAAGGCGCACGATTTTAAAAATTGCCGCATCAATTATCGGCACAGCCTCCCTTAATGCGTAGTAAAGCTTCGTCTGCGGAGTTGACAGGGGCACATATCCGTCAAGAATAGAAAAGGCTCTGGTATGCTGAGCGGTCTGAACAACGGGCACAGCCGTTCTCTGAGGGCTTTTTTTCTTTATCAGTCCCATGGCTGATTCCCCCTTTCTGTTTAAATTCGGTCTTTTCTCTGCGCCGCAAGAGCGAAGAAGCCCGTATCATCCTCGCTTGCAAGCACGGTTGAAACAAAATACCTGATATCGTCCATTGCGTGGTCATTCTCTTTTCTTACGCTGTCCTTTGCGCTGTTATGCTCCCAGCGGTAGAGTCCGAATTCCCTTATGCAATCCCTGCACATCGGTGAAAACAAAATCTGCCGTTGCTTTAGCGCATCGGAAACCCTGCGTATGCCGTCAATCACGTCATTTTTTGCAGGTATTACTCTGAACTTTGCGTGGCGGTTTATGCATTCGATAAAGCTCGCCGCTGACGGGTCAACAATGACCGCTTCAACACTTTTTCCTCCGGCAAGCTCCTCAAGGGCAGCATAATGCTCCTCATCGGTGCGTTGCTCTCCTATGGCTCGGGAATCAAAATAATACTCCGCAAGGCGGTACCATTTCCCCTGCGAAAGTCCCCACAGACCGAATGAGGACGGATTTACCGTTCCGTAATCGCAGGAAATATAATATTTCCCGATTTCTCCGCAAGGCTCGGCGAGGTGAACGCTGCGGTCAAACATCGGGTAAACACTGCCGTGAGCGGCAACCCATTTCCCCAGTACGAAACGCTCGTAAAACGCTCCGCTGTAAAGATTTTTATAGCGGCTTATAATGGCAGGGGTAAGTGACGGGTTGTCCTCCATGGTAAAATGGAGATAAAGGCAGTTTTTTTCGGCGGCTTTCTTAATCCACTCCTCGTGAAACCAATGCATGGGATGCTCGGGGTTGCAGTTAAACCAAAGCTTTGACCCTTCAAGGGAGCAACGGGCAATTGCCTGCTCCACAAAAGAGCGGGGCATAAGAGCAACCTCATCAAGCAAAACTCCGCCCAGAGTCATTCCCTGTATAAGCGAAGCGGAGCTTTCATCCTTGCCGCCGAAAAGATAAAAACGGTTTGTTTTGCCAAAGGCAGAAACCTCAATAAGATTGCGGCTAAGCTTCTCCGTGCATTCAAAGCCCAGCTCACGAAGCGGCGAGAGCAAAACGGTGATAACATTGCGCCTTAGCGAGGCTATCGTTTTGCCGCACAGAGCAAAGGAAGTGTTGTCAAAGCTGCACATCGCCCATGTTATAAACGACATCGACATACACAGCGTCTTGCCGCTTCGCACGGCACCGTCACAGATTACGGCATCCATTCCCGAATAGGGGCTTGACGGACGCCACCAGCAAAGCACTGTCATCTGTTTGGCCGAAAAAGGTACATAAGGTGATTTCTTACGCGTTTAATTCACTCCCGTTTTCGGAAATTTGTCACTATTGATTCTTACTCAGAGAGTTTGAAAGGCTTGCGGCACCCTCGTCAAGCGCTTTTATCAGGTCATTCGCCGTAGCGCCTGCGCCCTCCCCCGAAGATGAAAGCTTCTCAAGTGCCTTTATGCGGTCAAAGAACTTTATTTCAAGCCCTCCGCCCTTAGGACGCTTGATTTCCGAAACATTGAAAAGGTCAAGCTCTTCGATTTCCTGAGGGGTAAGCTCATCCCCCCTGAGCATAAGAATAACCGCATCGGCGGCAGAGCCGAATGCCAGGTGACGCAGTCCGTCACGTATTTCGCCGAGGTTAAAGCCTCTTGAAGCCTCCTGAGCCTCAATATCCTTCTTTATTTCGGCACGGTTGAGCAGCTTTACCGCCGCCTTCGCAGGCGATAAGTAGCCCGCCCGCGCAGCGGAGCCTCTCGCATCCCTGCTGCTTGCAAAAAGAAGACAAAAGAGCTTTTCTTTTGCCGTGAGCCTGTTTTTCAACTCGGTTTCTCCTCTCTTCGGGTAATAAGTCTTTCAACCTTAACTGAAAAACGCATTTTCCGTGACCCGTTTCGGTCATCATTTTTTTAGCACGGCTGATTTTTTCTTGACTTTTATAGCTTGCGGGAGTAAAATTAAAAAGTGCTTAGAATATTTAAGTATCAATTATATAAGAAACGTGTGGTGAGAATTTTGGCAGGTCCCGATAAGCCTAACCCCCGAAGTAGAATTTCAAAAATAAAATTTGCAGCGGAGCTGCCGAAGTTCAGGTGATTGCTTTTTTCGTTTAGTGAAAAAGGCTTTGGCTGTTTTTGGTGTTCTCTGCAAAGAAGGAGGCACCAATGGATTTTGAAACCGTACTCAAAATAATAAGCTCGCTTCTCTCAAAGGGTGAAATTTCCGCTTTGAGGAGCATGCTCGTTGAAATGAATCCCGTTGATATAGCCGCAGTGGCAGGAGAACTTGAGCCTCAGCAAAGGCTCAGGCTTTTCCGTGTTTTGCCCAAGGATATGTCAGCGGATGTTTTTTCGTATTCAGAGGTTGAAATTCAGACTCAGCTTGTTGACATGATTAATGACCGTGAGCTTGAAGCCCTGCTTGACGAAATGTTCATTGACGATGCGGTTGACTTTCTCGAGGAGGTTCCCGCAAATATCGTCACAAGAGTTCTTAAGAATGCCGACCCTGAAACCAGAAGCGTTATCAACAAATTCCTGCGCTATCCCGAAACCTCGGCAGGAAGCATTATGACCATTGAAATGGTTCAGCTTCGTGACGATATGACAGCAGCTCAGGCAATTGAAAGCATAAGAAAAACAGGCGTAGACAAAGAAACTGTCTACACCTGCTACTGTATTGATTCAAAGCGCACCCTTATAGGCGCCGTGCCCCTGCTCCAGCTCCTGCTTTGTGATGAAAACACCCTTGTGCGTGACATAATGCAGGACGATGCAAGGCTTATTTACGTAAACACTCTTGACGACAGAGAAGAGGTTGCCGCTCTTGTTAAAAAGTACGACCTTCTGAGTGTTCCTGTTGTTGATAACGAAAAACGCCTTGTAGGTATTATCACCGTTGACGATATCGTTGACGTTATCGAAGAAGAAACCACAGAGGACTTTGAGAAGATGGCATTGCTTGCCCCGTCTGATAATGAATATCTTAAAACAGGTGTTTTAAAGCTTGCCAAAAACAGAATAGTCTGGCTGTTAATCCTTATGATTTCAGGCACCTTCACGGGCAAAATAATAGAAAGCTACGAATCCATGCTTGCAGGCATCGTAGCCCTCACCGCTGCAATGCCCATGCTCATGGGCACGGGCGGTAACGCAGGCAGCCAGGTTTCAACCCTTATCATAAGAGGTCTTGCCGTGGGCGAAATTGAAATTAAGGATTATTTCAAAATCGTGCTCAAGGAGTTAAGAGTTGCCGCCGTATGCGGCGTTGTGCTCGGCATTGCCAATATAGGCAGAATGTTCCTTTTCTGTGACGGCACCATTGATGTTTTTCTTGTTGTTTCTCTTGCGCTGTTCTTCGCAATAATCGTTGCAAAGTTAATCGGTTGCTCGCTCCCGATTTTTGCCAAAATAATAAAGCTTGACCCTGCCCTTATGGCAGGACCCATGATTGCAACCCTTGTTGATATCGTAACCCTGCTCATTTACTTCGGCCTTGCCAAGCTTTTCCTGTTGCAGGTATAACATCCGTACCGTTTTCTCAGAGTGTTGGTAATAAAGTTTTCAATCAAAACTCCTTATTAAGATTACTAAAAGCCACGCAAGGCTGCAGCCTTGCGTGGCTTTTTACTTCTCTGAAAACTGCGAAAGACTTTAAATTCGAACTTGTGTGCTCAAAAAAAGAATAATTCAACAATTACTTTAATTCATATTCATTTAACTCTTCCAAAGCTTATTCTTCGGCACAAATCTGACACGGAAAATACTGCAGATATATCTTAATGCCAGCTTTAAAAGTTTAGGGAAATTGAAATTGCTTTCCCGTCCTTCTTCTCTTTTGTAGTGAGTAGGAATTTCTATATATTCCACACCCAGCCTCAGAGGAATCAACGTGTATTCAAATAAGTTTGCGTTGAGTTTTTTATATAATTCAGCAGGATATATTTGGAATATAGAAAAAACATCGCTTGCATTTACACCGAACATAATTGCCGCAAATTTATTCAGGCATCTGCTGCCGATTTCACGGATAAAGGATGCGTTTTCAACCAAAGAATCCTTATGCCACTTTGACCCGCATATAATACTTTCCGGCTTTTGTTTGGCAAGCCGTACAAACTCTGTCAGCGTGTCGGCATCCGCTTCACCGTCAGACGCCATAATCACAAAATGTGAGCCTTTCACAAACTGCGGAATTTCTAAAAAAGCGGAGCCTACAGTAAAGGTTTTTTGTATCTGTATTTCTATTTTTTTACAGTTGATTTCCTTTGTAAATTGTCTGGCAATCTCCGCACTCGGGCAGTTTTCGGATTTCAAAAACAAAACGATTTGCGATATATCGTCATAAACATCAGATTGCAAAATATCATTCAATAGCTGTTTAAAGGTAACTGTTTCATTAGACGCAATTATCATAACCGAAAGCGATTCAAACATTTCAGTTTACCTCCTTACACACCAAATTGAAATGATTATAACATTGTAGAATAGTGAAGTCAAGAATCTCATAACACCTGTTTTTGGTATCGACGGCTATAAGTTGACAATAAATTTCCGAAATGTTATAATCGAAATTAAGATATTATTCGGAGGCAACGGAGGCTTTAGTAAAATGAAGAAAAACATTTACTTTGTACAGGCTGATATCACCGTGATCATAAAGGGGAAAAGTGTGTTTTTGCCTTATACTGCCGGTGTCTTGGTTGCCTCTGCTTTTCAAAGCCAAGCAGTAAAAGAAAACTGTTGTTTTAAAGAGTTTATATTTTACCGTGAAGACGTAGATTCCGTCGTTTCACGTTTAAACGCTCCCGCTTTTATGGGATTTTCATGTTACAGCTGGAATTCCGAGTATAATAAGAAACTGGCAAAAGCTGTAAAAGAAAAATTCCCGCAATGTCTGATTGTTTTCGGTGGGCACGACGTTCCTGACAATTTCGGTTTACTTGAAGAAAATCAATTTATAGATGTTTTATGCCACGGAGAAGGCGAAGAAACAATAAGAAATCTGCTTGAAGCTTACGTTCTTGATAAGCCGTTTGAAGAAGTAGACAACATTTCTTTCAGAAAATCACCTCTGCAGAACGTAAGAACCGCATCCGTTTTACAAACAACGTTAGATTATCCCTCCCCTTATCTGGAGGGTTGGTTTGAGGACATAATCAACAATAATCCCGATACCGAGTTCGGTGCTATTCTGGAAACCAGCCGCGGATGCGGTCATCGCTGTGCATACTGTGACTGGGCTGTTGAAAAATCCAAAATCAGGTTCGCTCCCTTTGACAGACTTGTAAAAGAGTTGCAATGGATGAGCGAACACAAAATTGTATACGTTTGGGGCGCTGATGCTAATTTCGGAGCAAATGACCGTGACATCAAAATTGTTGACGAGCTTGTAAGGCTCAAGAAAGAAACAGGATGTCCCGAAAAATTCCGAGTCAATTATGCCAAAAATAAGTTTGAAAATGTTTTTGAGATAGTAAAAAAGTTAAAGGATTGTGATTTGGACCGATTCGGTGCCACACTTTCTTTTCAAAGTCTGTCTCCCGAGGTCTTAAAAAATATCGGACGAACCAATGCTTCTTTGGATTTTTACAAAAAACTTCTTGCCGCGTACCGTAAGGATAACATGAAATGCTATTCAGAGTTTATTCTCGGTCTGCCGGGAGAAACTTACGAAAGCTTTATTAAGGGAATTGCGACACTTTTTGAAATCGGACAGCATTTTCTTTTTGATGTTTATGCGTGTATCGTTTTGCCTAATGCGCCAATGAATCAAAAGGATTATATTGAAAAACACGGCATAAAAACCGTCCGCAAAGAAGTTTTGAGGGAGCACACAAGCGTAAGCTCCTTTGAAATCCCCGAATATAATAACATCATCATTGAAACAAACTCCATGAGCAGAGATATGTGGATACGTTCAACAAATTTCTGTGCAATAACCAAAGCATTTCACGGAAACGGTCTCTTAAGAGCTTTTGCGATATATCTTTACTATGAAATGGGTATTCCTTACGATAAGTTCTATGATGAAGTGTTGACTTATTTAGAGGAAAATAAAGACTTGAATATATCAAAGATTTATTTTGATATATTCGAAAAAACTGAGAATATTTCTTTGGGAAACAAAAACAAACCGCTTATATTTGAACCGTACGGAGATATTAACTGGACCGATTGTGAATATATAGTGCTTAAAGTTCTGACCAACCTTGATTTATTCTTTGATGAAATGTCACCTTTCTTGAAAAAATTCGGTATTCCTGATGACATATACTCTGATTTAATGTCCTATCAAAAAGCCATAATCCGCAGACCCGGTGACAAACAGCAAAAAATATCATTACAGTATGATGTCCATAACTATTTAACAAATATTTATATCAATAAATATCAGCCCTTGAAAAAAAGAGAAAACAAGCTTCTTCTTACAGATACAACAATGTATGATACTTGGCAGGATTTCGGCAGATTTGTTGTGTGGTACGGAAAAATGGGACTGGCATCATACAAGGATGACGTTAAAGAAACCGACTGCTGAGCATCCCCCACTCTCATATTTTCATTAAAAAAGACATTGCAGAAAATATACTCTGCAATGTCTTTTTATGTCGATTTTTAGATTACTTTCCTATTCTTCAAGGATATTCGGCAAGGTTACAAATTCCGGTGCATGGTTTACTGCAGGCAGGAATTTTTCAAGTATATCGGCAAGCTTAATTTTAAGTGAGGATGTGTTTATGCAAGGGTGACAGCCGAGGTATTCACTCTGGAGCAAATCGCGGTCAATTATAAGCTTCACCCTGTTTTCTTTATCAAACTGCAGACCGAGCACGCTCAGCGAGCCGGGGGTTATGTTTACAAGCTCCTGCATGTGCTCTGCGCTCGCAAAGGAAAGCCTTGAAGTGCCAATCTGTTTTGAAAGGTCTTTTGTTTTGAATGGCTTTGCGCCGGGCATAAGAAGCATATAAAAATCTGTGCACTGCCTGTTGCACAGCAGAAGATTCTTGCATATTTCGCACCCGAGCACCTTCTCCACCTCAAGGCACGCCTCAATGGTTGCTGCCTCCTCGTGATCTGCCCTGTAAAAATCAATACCGAGTCTGTCAAGCAGAGCATAGGTGAGCATCTCCTTTTCTATTCTTTCATCCTGCGGCGCACCGTGAAAAAGTTCGTTTCCCATAAAAAATCCTCCTTGAACATCCTTACAGCATATACGTATAAATTACATAATAATGAACAGCACTGCCTGCCAGCACAAAAAGGTGAAA
Organism: Acutalibacteraceae bacterium; assembly: GCA_045533875.1. Lineage (GTDB taxonomy): Bacteria > Bacillota > Clostridia > Oscillospirales > Acutalibacteraceae > CAG-177. The sequence goes on from JAZSIQ010000135.1 coordinate 53,906, forward strand.
AACAATGTGCAGCGGCGGTCTTTTTATACCCAGAGCGCAAAAAGCCGCACCCGAAATATACAGCACACAACCGAGCGAAAACAGAAAAAAAGCTTCAGGATCAAGCTCTCCTATATGCGGCACGGCGCTTAAAAGCATTGCCGCACCGCCTGCTATGTACACAGTCATTGTAAGCGCTTTAAGCTTCTCAAAAAAGAAAAGCTTTGAGATAATGCCGAAAAGAGCGCAAAACCATGCGCAGCAAAAAACGGTAATTCCGTGCGCAGGGTTCACTTCGTACAGAGAGTTAAGCGAGCTTGCGGTAGCCGTGCCTGCAAAAAGCAGAGGGATTGCCGTATGGTCGGCAAGCCTTGCCACACGCTTTGCTTCACCCGCGGGCAATCCGTGGTAAACCGCAGAGGCAGTATAAACCGCAATAAGAGTAAACGCATAAACCACCCCTGAAAAAACAACTCTGCCGCCTGCGCCGTGAGTTTTTGCAATAATTGCAGCAAGCCCTGCAAAGGCAAGAGCTGCGCCTGCAGCATGGGTAAGGCAGTTGCCAAGGTCTGTTCTTTTATCGTATTCAATTAATTTTACCTGTGCATTTACAACCATTCAAAACACCCAACAAAGTATACCACACTTTTTCATCAAAATAAAGATGAAAATATCAGCCAATATTTTTTCCTTCTATGGCAGTGAGAGCTTTTGCGGCGCTGTTGAAATCGGTCTGACGTGAGTTACAGATAAATGATTCAAACTTCGCCTGCGACATTCCTGAGTCGGCGCACAGCCTTGCGCACGCAGCGGCAAAGCAGACAGAATCAAGCCCCGAGGGTAGAACCTCTTTAAATGCCTGCACGTTATCCGCTCCGAAGCCCTTAATGCTGACGCCCTTTGCCGAAATAATTTTGTAAACCCCGTCAGGCGGCTTTACCGCAGGGTAAGATATCATGGCAGAGGCATTGTCACACCTTTCGCTTATAACAAGCGTTGCCCCGTATTCACGCATAGCCTGCTGTGCGGCGGATAAAAATTCCTGCGGCTTTTTTGTAACAACCTTAACGTTTGCCGCAACCGACAGTAAATCGCACACTCTCTCAGCAAGAAACGCTTCAGGGTCAACAAGCGATATACTCAACCCCTGCGGCGGCACGGCGGCAGTTTTAAGCAAAGAAAACGCACTCTCAAAAATCATCTGCGCCGCAAAATCTGCGCTGTAAAATTCGCAAAACCCGTAACCCTCAGGCACGCTTAACTGTGACGGCGCAATAATCCTGCCCTTACATCCGCCTGCAGTTTCGGCAATCCTCGCCCAGTTAGCGCATCCGTTTTTCAGCGGCACTGGTACTGTGTAAAACCTCATTCCGCCGCTGAGATTATGCGCTTTTACCGTGCTTTTTCCTGCAACCGTGCGCCGTCTGCCGAAGCGCCGCTCCTTTGTAACTTCAAACGGGCATAAAACAGCAAACACATTCCCACCTCCGAAAAAAGCTTATGTGCCAATCGTGGTGAAAATGTGTTCTGATAATTATATATCCTTAAAAATCAGTTGAAGCTCTTCGTCGGTAAGCTCACGGCTTTCTCCCTCAGCGAGAGATTCATCAAGCTTCAGCGCACCTATTGAAACTCTGCGCAGCTTCATAACCTTGCTGCCGCAGGCGGCGGTCATTCGCTTTACCTGGTGATATTTGCCCTCTCTTATCCTGATTTCGGCGCAGGGCTCACCTTCACTTTCAAAGGTTTTCACCTTTGCAGGCAAGCAAACCGTGCCGTCGGAAAGCTCAATTCCGTCCTCAAGCCTTGCCACGTCCGCTTCGCTCAGAGGATTGTCCAGCGTGGCAATATATGTTTTGTAAACGTGGTGTGAAGGCGACAGCAAGCGGTGAGCAAAATCCCCGTCATCGGTGATTATAAGCAGACCCGTTGTGTCACGGTCCAACCTGCCTGCAGGGAAAAGACTCCTGCGGCGCAGACTGTCGGGCAAAAGGTCAACCACGGTCTGTTTTTTTGTGTCATTCGATGCGCTGATAACTCCCTCAGGCTTGTTGAGCATCACATAAAGATGCTCCCTTATTTTAAAATCGTAACCGTCCACCTCAATGCGGTCGCACTCAGGGTCTATCGCACTTTCCGCACGCAGGGCAACAGCACCGTTGACGCTAACGGCACCGTCCTTTATAAGTTTCCTTGCATCACGCCTTGAAACGGAGCAGTTGAGGGATACAAGCTTATCCAATCTTTGAGTAGGCATAAAAATCTCCGTGAATTCAAAAACAGGGGTGACTTACGCCGCCCCTGTTTGAGGATTAAATGATTAAGTTAACTTATGCAAGCTCTGCAAAGTACTTGATTGTGCGAACCATCTGGCTGGTGTAGCTGTTTTCATTGTCATACCATGAAACAACCTGTACCTGATAGGTGTCGTCATCAATCTTAGCTACCATGGTCTGAGTAGCATCGAAGAGTGAGCCGTAACGCATACCGATAACGTCGGAGGAAACGATCTGCTCCTCGTTGTAGCCGAAGGAAGCGGAAGCAGCAGCCTTCATAGCAGCGTTGATGCCGTCAACGGTGATGTCCTTGCCCTTAACAACAGCAACAAGGATTGTTGTTGAACCGGTGCAGGTGGGAACTCTCTGAGCGGAGCCGATGAGCTTGCCGTTGAGCTCGGGAATTACAAGGCCGATTGCCTTAGCAGCGCCTGTTGAGTTGGGAACGATGTTAGCAGCGCCTGCACGTGCACGGCGAAGGTCGCCCTTTCTGTGAGGACCGTCAAGGATCATCTGATCGCCTGTATATGCATGAACGGTAGTCATGATACCGCTCTGGATTGCAGCGTAATCGTTAAGAGCCTTTGCCATGGGAGCAAGGCAGTTGGTGGTGCAGGAAGCAGCGGAGATGATGGTATCATCAGCGGTAAGAGTATCTTCGTTTACGCTGTAAACGATGGTGGGAAGGTCGTTACCTGCGGGAGCAGAAATAACAACTTTCTTAGCGCCTGCATCAATGTGAGCCTGAGCCTTTGCCTTGGAGCAGTAGAAGCCTGTGCACTCAAGAACTACGTCAACACCGATTTCGCCCCAGGGGAGCTCAGCAGCGTTAGCCATAGCGTAAATCTTGAGGGTCTTGCCGTCTACAGTGATGGTGCCTGCTTCGTCATCAGCGGATACGGTGTGAAGATTCTCACCGAGGGTGCCGCAGTAACCGCCCTGAGCGGTGTCATACTTAAGAAGGTTAGCAAGCATTGAGGGCTTGGTAAGATCGTTGATAGCAACAACATCATAACCCTCTGCGCCGAACATCTGGCGGAATGCAAGACGACCGATGCGGCCGAAACCGTTAATAGCAACTTTAACTGACATTTGAATTACCTCCAAAATTATAATCAAGAATTTTGACCGATATATATTTTATCCATTTTTTCCTTTATATGCAACACCTTTTTGAAGAAAAAACCAATTTTTCAAAAGTTTTGGCAACCTGTTAAAAAATTGACGGATTTAAGGACAAAATGGGTATAATTCTGCCAAAGGAATTATTCTTTTGCGGAATTATTTGTGGTACTTACCGCCCGCGGAAATCATAAAAGCCCTGTAAATCTGCTCGAGGAGCATAACACGGGCAAGCTGATGCGGAAAAGTCATGGGGCTCATTGAAAGACGCAAATCCGCTCTCTGCTTAACCGAATCGTCAAGACCGCATGAACTGCCTATAACAAACACCACACTTGCGTTGCCCGACACAGCAAACCCATCAAGGGTGCTGCTGAGCTTTTCGGAGGATATGAGCTTGCCTTCAATGCACAGCGCACACACCTTATCCGACGGTTTGATTTTTGAAAGAATCGTTTTTGCCTCCTGCGCAAGAGCGGCCGAAATCTGAGAATCGGACGGACTGTCCGGCAGGGCAACGGGGGTAAGCTCCGTCACATTCAGCTTACAGAATGCACCAAGCCTTTTTATGTACTCCGCACTCATCTCCCGAAGGTAGCTTTCCTTAAGCTTGCCGAGGCAGATTATGTGAATGTTCATCATAAAATCACCGCCTATATCGCCGTCATTTTAAGCTCTTGCGAAGCTATTTTGAGAATATAATCCACATTTTCGCAAGCGCCTGCCATGCTCATTGCCGCCTTTGTTGTTTCATACGCAAGCTCGGGGAAATTATTCTCCCTGCTCAGGTGACCGAGGAAAAATCTCGTTGTGCCCGATTCAAGCAGCTTTACCGCCGTATCGGCGCATACCGCATTTGAAAGATGCCCCAAATCAGAAAGAATCCTGCGCTTTGTAATATACGGATAACTTCCGTTTCTGAGCATATTCACATCGTGGTTTGATTCCAGCAGAATAAGGTCCGAGCCGCTCACGGCGCCAAGCACATCATCCGTAACAACACCAAGGTCGGTGCATACGCTTATGCGCTTTGAGTCGGGAGTAATAACCGTATATCCGCAGCTTTCTCTCGCATCGTGCGAGGTTCTGAACGGGCGAACCAGCATTGATGCCGCCTCTATGCCGCTGTATGGAACAACCGCCGTTTCGTTTTTTGAGTTGACGGCACCCGATTTTTCCATTGCTTCAAGAGTGCCCGCCGTGGCATACACCTTTATGCCGTATCTTGATGCAAAAACCCTTACGCCGCTTACATGGTCGCTGTGCTCGTGGGTAACAAATATTGCGCCGATTGATTTCGGGTCAACACCTATCTCGGTAAGAGCTGCCTCGGTTCTTTTGGCGCTCACGCCTGCATCAATCAGAATTCCGCCCTGTGAAGAGCCTATGTAAGTGCAGTTACCGCTGCTGGATGAATAAAGGGGACAAAAGCGAGCCATAATTTTTCCTTTCAAAAACGGGCTGCTTCTTACGAAACGGCCCGTCAGTAAATTGCAGATTTGATTTTTCAGATTGCGGCGGAAACGCTTGAAGCGTCAGGGCACTCAACACGCTTGATATCCGCACCCAGAGCACTGAGCTTTGCAACTACATCTTCATAGCCTCTGTCGATATGAAGAATATCTTCAATTTCGGTTGTGCCCGTTGCCACAAGGCCTGCAATAAGCATTGCCGCACCTGCTCTGAGGTCATCAGCCTTAACGGGAGCACCCTTAAGACGCTCAACACCTTCGATGTATGCACGCTTACCCTCAACCGTGATGTTGGCACCCATGCGGATAAGCTGCTCAACGTAGCGGAAGCGGTTATCCCATATTCCTTCGGAAATGGTGCTTGTACCGTCTGCAATGCTGAGGAGCACCGCCATCTGGGGCTGCATATCGGTGGGGAAGCCGGGATGAGGCATGGTTTTGATGTTGCATCTCTCGGGTCTGCCGTTGCCGCAGACACGCACGCACTCGTCAAATTCCTCAACCGTAACACCGCATTCAACAAGCTTCTTTGAAATTGATTCAAGGTGCTTGGGGATAACATTATTTATAATAACATCGCTGTTGGTGGCAGCGGCGGCAAGCATATAAGTGCCTGCCTCAATTTGGTCAGGTATAATGGAATAGGTACAGCCGTGAAGCTCATCAACACCTCTGATTTTTATAACGTCAGTACCTGCGCCTCTTACATCGGCGCCCATGGAGTTAAGGAAGTTTGCAAGGTCAACTATATGAGGCTCTTTTGCAGCATTCTCAATTACGGTAAGACCCTTTGCCTTGACTGCGGCAAGCATAACGTTTACGGTAGCACCTACCGAAACAACGTCAAGGTAAACAGGGCTGCCTACAAGCCTTTCAGCCTTGGCATCAACAATGGCGTTTTCCTCAATGGAAACGCAGGCGCCGAGGAGCTCAAAGCCCTTGATATGCTGGTCAATGGGGCGTATGCCCAAGTCACAGCCGCCGGGCATTGCAACCTTTGCGTGGCCGTATCTGCCGAGAAGGGCGCCGAGAAGGTAATAGGAAGCTCTGAGATACTTTGTCAATTCATTTGAAACGGTGTAGGAATTGACAAATCGCGAGTCAATCTCAAGCGTGCTTTTGTTGATAAGCCTTACCGATGCACCGATGCTCTGAAGAATGCGCATCATCATGGTAACATCGCTGATGGATGAAGGTACATTCTCAATAATGCAGATATCCTTGCAAAGGATAGCTGCGGGGATTATGGCAACAGCCGCGTTTTTAGCGCCGCTGATATTTACAGTTCCGTGAAGCTCTCTGCCGCCGTTGATAATGATTTTTTCCAAAGAGCGCCGCCCGCCTTTCTTTCAAAAAATTTGAGGGTATATGTCAATAAAATGTGATATTTAAAATTTAAATGTAAAATAAACCAATTCATTATATCACAATAAATCCGCATTGAAAAGCCTAATTCATAAGAAAAAGTTAAAAATTTTTGAACAAAATTCAAAGCTTTTCTGTTCAATTTGCATTCAATTTTTGCCGCTCAATACAGTATGCCCGTTTCGGGTCAAAAATATCTGCTTTTTTCAGCAATTTGTATATTGTCAAAAAGCACAAAAGCTTTTTTTACCCGAGAGGCAAAAAACGCCGCTATTTTTCCTTTTAAGAATATTGTTGAGCCTTTTTTGACAAAATGACGAATTTTTATTTTCTCATAATGAATAGCAAAAATGAACAAATTTCAGCTTAAAATAAACAAAAGATGAACAAAATGACCGTTTTTTTAAAAAAATTCAAAAAAAAGGGAAGCTTTTCTATTGCAATATCGTGTGCGATTGTGTAAAATGTATACATCCCGATAGTCAATTTGTATAAACCGCAACTAAATTCAAACAGTGAGGGGTAATTATTATGTCCAACAGACTTTTTCAGGGACTTATCCATCAGATGCGTGACGCTGCGGGCAGAACCATCGGCGTTATCGACGAAGCCGGAACGGTCATCTCTTGCAGTGAACTTGGCAAAATAGGTGAGGTTATTTCCACCGCCTCCGAAGTTTTTGCCGACAGTGAGCTTCACTACATAGACGGCTGCACTTTCCGTTGCTTCAGCTCGCATGTTCAGTCTGAGTATGCAGTATTTGTTGAAGGCACAGACGAAATTGCAGGCAAATTTGCCAGCATCTGCTGTGTATCGCTTGAAAACATAAAGCAGTATTATGACGAGAAGTTTGACAGGGGTAACTTTATCAAAAATGTTATTCTTGACAATATCCTTCCCGGCGATATTTATGTTAAGTCAAGGGAACTTCGCTTCAACAACGAAACCTCAAGAGTTGTTTTGCTTGTAAGAATCGTTGACCATAACGATGCTTCGGTATATGATGTTATCCAGAATCTTTTCCCTGACAAAACCAAGGATTTTGTTGTAAACATCAACGAAAAGGATATTGCAATCGTAAAGGAAGTAAAGAGTGCAATCGAAACGAGCGACCTTGAAAAGCTTGCCCGTTCAATCTCCGATTCTCTCAACACCGAGCTTTACACTCATGCTCTTATCGGCATCGGCACAACGGTAGAGGGCGTAAAGGATCTTGCCCGCTCCTTCAAAGAGGCTCAGATTGCCCTTGAAGTAGGCAAGGTGTTTGACACCGAGAAAGCTATCATCAGCTATGAAAACCTCGGCATCGCCCGCCTTATTTACCAGCTTCCCACAACTCTTTGCGAGATGTTCCTGCGCGAGGTATTCAAGCGCGGCTCTATTGAAAGCCTTGACCAGGAAACTCTTTTCACCATTCAGAAATTCTTCGAGAATAACCTCAACGTGTCCGAAACCTCACGCAGGCTTTTCGTTCACCGCAACACCCTTGTTTACAGACTTGAAAAAATCAAGAAGCTTACAGGTCTTGACCTGAGAGGCTTTGATGATGCTATTGTTTTCAAGGTTGCGCTTATGGTTAAGAAGTATCTGGATTCAGAGCCCGTAAAGTTCTGAGTTACTCAAATGAGGGGTAAATTTTAATATTTATTATCGTATTTCTGTGTTCGGGGCAGAGGCGTGCGCAGCAGGCGCCGCCGTATGAGTGGACCTGCACCGATGAGCGGAACAGAAAGTCTTACAACGACTATTAAGAAAGGTAATGTGATAGAGTGATTGAATTCAAAGGCGTCACCAAGAAATACGATAACGGCACCACTGCTTTAAAAGACATCAACATAAAAATTGAAGACGGGGAATTTGTTTTTGTTGTAGGTTCATCGGGAGCCGGCAAAAGCACCTTCCTCAAGCTTATGATGCGTGAAGAAGTTCCTTCACACGGAACAATCACGGTGGATGGCGTTGTCCTCAACAACCTCAAGAAGAGGAAAATTCCGCAGTTTCGCCGTAAGCTCGGCGTAGTTTTTCAGGATTTCAGATTAATTCCGAATATGTCGGTTTTCGATAACGTGGCGTTTGCAATGCGTGTTATCGGAACCAAAGAAAAAATCATCCGCAAGAGAGTGCCCTACACTCTTTCCCTTATGGGCCTGCCCCATAAAGCCCGTTGCATGCCTAACGAGCTTTCGGGCGGTGAGCAGCAGCGAGTTGCCCTTGCAAGAGCGCTCGCCAACAATGCCGACATCATAATTGCGGACGAGCCCACCGGCAACGTTGACCCTCAGATGAGCTACGAAATAGTCGATTTGCTCATGAAGCTCAACGAAAACGGCACAACGGTTATCATGGTAACCCATGAGCACGACCTTGTGCGCAGCTTTGACAGAAGAGTTATCATCCTCGATAAAGGCTCCGTTGTTTCTGACGGCGGCCCCCTTATCAGCGATATTGCAACCGCCCATATAAATGCGGCGGCAGAAATCAGCTCAAGCTTTATTCCCGAAAGCCCTGAATCCGCAACACCCGTTGAGATTCAGGAAAGCTTCATTCCCGAAGAAAGCTTTGAGCCCTCCAAGCCCGAAGAAAAGCAGGGCGCCGCAATAGGAGGTGACGCTCAGTGAAAACAGGAAGCTTAGGTTACCTCACCAAAGAGGGCTTCAGGAATCTTAAGGTAAACAAGCTGATGAGCATGGCGTCAATCACGGTGCTTTTCAGCTGTATGTTCCTTATGGGCTTTGCTTATATGGTATTTGTTAATATAGGCAGCCTTGTTTCCGATATAGAGTCGGAAAATGTTATAATGGTTTATATCGAGGACGATGCCGACTCGGTAGAGGTTGTAAACCTCCACACCGCCATAATGGCAGTTGACAATGTTGACTCCTGCACCTTCGTTGGCAGGGATGAAGCATACGAGGCAATCCTCAATGACATGGGCGAGGCAAGCGAGTATCTTCGCGGGCTTGAAGAAAACCCCCTCCCCGATGCATACAAAGTAACCGTCAAGGATATGGAGCAGTTTGACGCTACCGTTGCAAAAATTCAGATTCTTGACAGTGTAATGAGAACAAGAGAAAACAGCGACCTTGCGGGCAAGCTTTCCGCCATGAGGAATGCGGTAAGCTATGTAAGCATAGGAATTATTCTTTTGCTTCTTATTGTTTCGCTGTTTATTATTTCCAACACAATCAAGATTACGATGTTCAGCCGCAGGCTGGAGATAAGCATTATGAAAAGCGTCGGCGCAACAAATGCGTTCATCCGCTGGCCCTTTATGGTGGAGGGTGTGCTTCTCGGCGTAATTTCCGGCATCGTGTCGCTTCTTACCTTCTGGGGTCTCTATGAGGTGGCGGTAAGATATCTTGCAAGAATTTCCGATGTTTTCTCATCCGGAGCTCTTGTTGATATCAAGGACCATTTACTTTACATTCTTGCGGCATTTATGATTATCGGTGTGTTCAGCGGAATTTTCGGCAGTGCAAACTCGATAAGAAAATACCTTAAAGAAAGGAAGTTTGTTGACCTTGAAGAGCTGTAATAAAACACACGGGGTATTTGCAAAAATCCTTTGCATAGCCATGTGTGCGGTTATGGTTTTGCTTTCCGGCGTTTACCCCAATTCATACGCTCCCAAGGCATCTGCCCAGCAGACCCTTGAGGACCTCGAAAACGAATACAAAGACCTTGAGGCTGACCTCAAGAAAAACGAGGAAAAGCTTGCCGATATACAGTCGGACATTTCCTCAAACGAAAAAAAGCTTACAAGCATCACGGGTCAGATTGAAACAATAAAGGGTCAGATTTCCGTGCTTGACCAAAAAATCGGCGTACTCAACACAAGTATCGGTGAGCTTCAGCCCAAAATCGACACCTTGCAGGGTGAGATTGACGGGCTTCAGGTTTCCATTGATTACCTTAACCTTCAGATGGAAGATGCAAAAGCTCTCTCGCAGGAGACTGAGGCGGCTCTGCTCGAAAGAATCCGTGAGGATTATATGTCAGGCGGCAACGCTTCAATGCTTGAGATACTTTTCAGCAGTGACGATTTAACCTCCTTCCTCTCAAGGATGGAGCTTGTAAACCGTGTTTCCGAGCAGGAAACAATGCTCATTGAACAGCTCGCTGAAAGAGTTGAAGCCCTTGATGCTCTTGAGAAAGAAGCTCAGCACGAAAAAGCAACCGTTGAGCTTAAAAAGGCACAGCTTGACTCCAGCATGAATGAACTGACCTCCAATCAGCAGGATTTGCAATCAAGCCTTGATGCTTCCGAGGATAAAAAGGCCAACCTTTCGGGCAAATACGAGCAGGTGAAGGATTTGCTCGTAGAGCTTGATGAGGACAGTGAGGCTTATCAGAAAGAAATCGCAAGGCAGCGTGCCGAAATGGAAGAGCTGTCAAAGGAAATTGACGATTATATAGCCAAAAACGGCTCAAGCGTAGGCGATAAACCCACCGATTTTGAAAATGACGGCAAGCTCCTTTTCCCGCTTCCCTACGATAACTGCTACATATCCTGCCACTACGGTTATTATTCCGACGGCAGCAGGCACTGGGGCACAGACCTTTGCGTAAGAGGCGAAGGCGGCGGCAACGCTTCCAACGGAAAAGATATTGTTGCGGCTCAGAGCGGCGAGGTAATAATCGCTTATAATGACGGCAACTGGAATTCCGGCTTCGGCAATTACTGCGTTATCGACCATGGCGACGGTATGCTCACTCTTTACGCTCACTGCAAGCGTCTCACCGTAAGCAAGGGCGAAATAGTAAAGAAGGGCGAAAAAATCGCGGAAATCGGTCTTACCGGCAACACTACGGGTTATCATCTGCATTTTGAGGTAAGAATAAAGAATGCAGACGGCACCGTAAACCGCGTAAATCCCGAGAATTATATAAACTGTCCGTAAAACCAAAAATATAAAAAGGCGCCGTCAAAAGCGCCTTTTTGTTGATTTTAAATTATGCAAAGGAGGAAACAGCGTGAATAAAAAAATCTCGCTGGGGCTCAGCCTTTCGCTGATTATCCTTTCAATAACGGTCACCTTTGCCGTAACCATGGCAATGTCCAAAACCGTTTACAACAAAATCATAAATAACCTTTCGCTGAGAACCTCGGCATCCGAGGCTATTGAAGAAATCAGCGAAATAGTTTCCAACTACTTTTTCGGCACGGTTGACGACCGCACCGCCATCATCACAGCCTCTCTTGTTGAGGGCTACGTTGAGGGTCTCGGTGATTCAAACAGCCGCTATCTTTCCTCTGAGGAATATGCCGATTATACCGACAGAATAAACGGCAAGCTCAGCGGAATAGGTATTGACTGCGTCTATGACAATCAGCTCAATTCGCTGATTGTCGCTTATGTTTATGACGGCTCGCCTGCCGAAACCGCAGGGCTTGAGCAGGGCGACAAACTCATTGAGATTGCTGACACAAAAGTAACAAAGAAAAACTACTCTTCGCTCATATCACAGCTTTACGGAAGCAAGCTGAACAGCGTTAAAATCCTCTATGAGCGTGACGGTGAAACGGATACCGTTGAGCCTATGCTCGGCTTTGAAATCCCCACGGTTACAAGCTCCGTCCACGGCAGTATTGCAAGAGTACGCATTTCTTCATTCTACAAAGATACACCTGCCGAGTTTGCGGACTGTATCAAAGGCCTGCAGGAAAGCTCAATCACAAGCTTCATCATTGATTTGAGGAATACAAGCGAGGGTACGCTCGAATATGCGGCACAGACCCTTGACGTGCTTGTACCTGCATCCGCTTCGGGCAGATACCTCGCCGCAACCTATGACAAAAACGGCAACAGATTAAGCGTTTTCACAGCCGAAAGCAACTCCGTTGTGGCTTCTTATGCCGTGCTTGTAAACTCCTCAACCGCAGGACCTGCCGAGCTTTTCGCCTGCGATTTAAGAGACATAAGCTCTGCCAAAACAGTGGGCACAGCCACCGCAGGAATCGGCACCTATCAGAAAGCCTATTCGCTCAGCAGCGGCGATGCCGTAATGCTCACCGTTGCGAGAATTGAGCCTTATAACGCTGAAAGTGTCTATGACGGCAAAGGCATTGAGCCCGACTATGTGTGCGAAATGCAGGAGCCTTCGAATGTATGGCTTCTCAGCGAAGCTCAGGATGTTCAGCTTAAGCAGGCGCTTGAACTTCTGCAATAAAATAATAAACCAAAAACATGGATTGTCTGAAAAATCAGGCAATCCATGTTTTATTTATAAGAGGTTTTTCAGCTCATCGCTGAGTCTTGCAAGCTCCTGCATGGTAAGCGATTCCGCCCTCACGCTCGGCTCAAAGCCGCAAAAAGCAATTGCAGCGGCAACCTTGTCCTTAGGAACCGAGAGCCCTGAGCTGATTGAATTTGATGCCGTTTTTCTGCGCTGACCGAACGCGGCACGCACGGTTTTGAAAAAGAATTTTTCATCCGCCACATTCACGGGAGGCTCCTTGCGGACACGCAGTTTTATAACGCTGCTGTCAACCTTAGGAGCAGGCATAAACGAACCTGCACTTACATCAAAAAGCTTCCTCGGCTTTGTGTAATAATTTACCGCCACGGTAACGGCGCCAGAATCCCTGCTGCCAACCTCTGCGCACATTCTCTGCGCCGCTTCCTTCTGCACCATTACGGTTATTGCCTCCACGGGCAGGCGGCTTTCAAGCAGCTGCATTATAACGGGCGAGGTGATGTAATACGGCAGGTTGGCGCATATATAAACCTTCATGCCGCCAAGCTTTTCTTCAATCAAACGGTTAAGGTCAATTTTGAGCACATCGGCATTTATGATTTCAACATTGTCAAAATCTCTGAGCGTATAGGCAAGTATTTCGGGCAAGCGGCTGTCAAGCTCAATGCAGATAACCTTTTTAGCCCTTTTTGCAAGCTCCGCCGTAAGCACGCCTATACCGGGGCCGATTTCTATAACTGCGCTTTCGCTGTCAATTCCGCACTCCTCAGCCATCCTGGGGCAGACGGAGGGATTTACTATAAAATTCTGACCGAGAGCCTTTGAAAATTTAAAGCCGCGGCTTGCAAGCAGATCTTTTACCTGCGAAATATTGCAAAGGTCCATAAACTGTTTCCTTTCTTGAGAAAAATCTTAAGTAAATATTGATTTTTCAGTGCGTATCATTCATAATATAAATGTTATATTATATAATTG
>JAZSIQ010000203.1:0-4813 GCA_045533875.1 Acutalibacteraceae bacterium
ATTTTGTATAATTTGGGGGAGCGATTTTCCGAAAAATATTTGTTTAAGCTCAATTATAAGGTATAAATAGTTATTCTTCAAGGATTGGCAGTATTGAGCCTATATCCTCCAATACGTCGTTTTTTAATTCAACTACTTCAAGTTTGTTTCGCTGCAAGGCATCAACAATATCGTTACAGTCGCTATGGCTGCTGAGTTCTCCGTTAAAAGCTATTGTGTTCATACTTAGCTTACCGCAACATCCTCCTATGAATCCATAATTGTATCCTTTGAGGACGATAGATTTTTTTTGAACGAGTGTTACATCGTTTAAAAAATTCTGAGTGGCTCTGTAAATGCCGATATCATCTGTTATAATAGCTGATTCATTAAGAATGCAGACTGAGCACTTGGAATATCCTTGGCTGACAGGAATTACGGTAAGTCCGTTGTTAGCTGCAAACTCCAGAACCAGATGAGAGACAGTCTTTGGATTGCAGATTATGTATTTGCCGACTATTGCGGCATTCAGCGGTACATCAGACGGATAATCTGATGTTGGTGCTACGATTGCGGTAATTTCAGATTTTTTTTTAATATCCGCATGGTCGAACAAGTGTTCGGAACAAGTGATGAATTTGTTGGAATTGATGTGCAGAAGCTGTAAATCCGCATGGCTTGATATTCCTGCCGGTAATGTATCAATAGACGGGATTTTGATTGTGTCAATTCCCAGCTCCTTTAATTTTTTTGCGGCCTCCCCTGCTGTCTCGCTAATTGCGGCAAGCCTGACACGGGTTTGAGGCAAATTTGGTCTTTCAATAAATTTCATAGCTTTAAGTTGCTGCATTAAATGCTTCGTTTATATTTCTTGCGCCTACTATTTCAATATCACCTGTAAAATTGTCGGAAATTGTTCGGAAATTGTGGCGCGGAATAATGCAACGCTTAAAGCCGAGCCTTTCGGCTTCTTTAATTCTTTGCTCACAGCATGAAATTGCTCTTAATTCTCCGCCAAGACCGACTTCACCGAATGCGATTGTTTCATCATTGATAGGTGTATCCTTAAGACTTGAGATTAATGCAAGGGCAACAGCAAGATCGGTTGCAGGCTCATCAAGCTTAAGTCCGCCGACTATGTTGACATAAGCATCGCAATTGCTGAAAAAATAGCCGGCTCTTTTTTCAAGTACGGCAAGGAGCATTGCCATGCGGTTATAGTCAAAACCGTTTGACATCCTGCGAGCATTACCGTAGTTCGATGATGAAACAAGACCTTGAACTTCAGCGAGAATGGGTCTGCTTCCTTCCATTACGCAGGCAACGCAAGTTCCTGAGGTGTTTTTTGGTTTGCCTGAAATGAGCATAAGTGAAGGATTTTCAACTTCTTTTAAGCCGGTGTCCATCATCTCAAAAACACCGATTTCATTTGTTGAGCCGTACCTGTTTTTAACAGCCCTGAGGATTCTGTATGCGAGATGTCTTTCTCCTTCAAAATACAGAACGCAGTCAACAATATGTTCAAGCACCTTTGGACCTGCGATGTTACCGTCTTTATTAACATGTCCTACTATAATTGTAGGGATATTAAAGGCTTTTGCGCAGCGCATAAAGGCAGATGTAGCTTCCCTTACCTGAGTAACGCTGCCGGAGGATGAGCTGATTTCAGGTATACTCATTGTTTGGATTGAGTCAACAATAAGAATATCGGGTTTGTTTACCCTTACATATTCGGTTATGCTCTGAACATTATTCTCACACATTATAAGCAGATTCGGAGTTGAAACGCCAAGTCTTTTGGCGCGCAGCTTGATTTGCTGAGCAGACTCTTCGCCTGTGACATAAAGAACTTTTAACTGCTCGCCAAGGCGTCTGCAAATCTGCAAAAGGATTGTTGATTTGCCTATGCCGGGGTCACCGCTTAAAAGGACAAGTGAACCCTTCACGATTCCGCCGCCAAGCACTCTGTCAAACTCAGCAAGTCCTGTTTTGTATCTGATAGAGTCATCAGCGCTGATTTCATCAATAGTCTGAGCTATAGCAATTTCACCGCTGTGAATGCCTGACGATGCTTTTACGGCGGTGTTTCTGATTTCTTCGTTCATAGTGTTCCATTGAGAACATCCGGGGCAACAGCCGTACCATTTGGCGCTTTCATAGCCGCATTCGCTGCAAATATAAATTGATTTGATTTTTGAAGCCATTAAACTTCCTCCGTTTGTTTCAGATATTCCAAAACTCCGATTGCTATGGAAAAAGAGATTTTTTTTCGATAATCTTCGCTTTTTAAAAGTTTTAATTCGTTGTAGTTAGATAAAAAGCCGCATTCCACCATAACGGCGTGTACAGAGTCATCGTCAAGTATATAAATACTGCTCGTACTCTCTTTGATAGAGCGGTTGTTTTCGGTTTGTACAAGCTTTACAATACTGTCCTGAATCTGCTGGGCAAGATCAGCGCTCAAAGGATTATTTGGTGAATAAAAAACCTGAGCACCGTTTATATCAGGGTCGCTGTAATGATTCTGATGAATGCTTAACAGAACAGAATTGTCTATTGACTCCGCAAGAGAGAGTCTGTTCTTGATGTCAGAAATTTTAGCGCTTTTCTTCTTCAGTGATGAATCGCTTTCAACGGATTTATCAACATCTCTTACAGTTACGGTATTTATTCCGAAAGCTGTTAACATGGCATTAACCCGGTTGGCAATATCGAGGTTTATGTCTTTTTCTAAAGTCGATCCATCAGCGCCGACTGTACCTGAATCAAAACCTCCGTGACCTGCATCAATAACAATGCAGATATCAGAAGAGAAAACTTTTGAGTAGGTGTCTGTTGCAATTTTAGCATAAAAAAATGCACAGATGCAGCCTATAAAGAAAGCTGCAGACAGAGTTAAAATCAAAGTGATTTTATGTTTTGCTTTTTTCGTTGCAATAAGCTTCATCCGACATACCGCCCATATCTTTATTGTTAAAATAAAGATATGCGCACGGTGTCTTAAATATTAATCTGCCTGAGGGTTAAGCCTTCTGTAATCAAGGTATTCCTGAAGAATCATCACTGCGGCAACTGCATCAACAACGGCTTTTCGTTTTTTGCCGCGTACATTGGTTGTATTCAATACATTATGGGCACTTACGGTTGTGAGCCTTTCATCACGCATGGCTACTTTGATTTTTGTGGTTTCCTCAAGCTTAGTGGCAAATTCTTTACATTTGACTGCTCTTTCGCCTTCGGATGAATCCATATTTTTAGGTAATCCCACTACAAACCTTTCAACACGGTGCTGTTGAGAAAGCTCGTGGATTTTACTGATTAAGCTTTCTTCATTTTCATCAGTTATAACACAAACGGGTGAAGCGAGCATTTCGAATTTATCACAAACCGAAATGCCTGTTCTTACATCACCGTAATCTACTGCCATGATTATCAATTGAATCCCCTGCCTTATAAAAACTGCGGAACTCCGTAACTTATAAAAAGGAGCTCCGCAGCGTGGTATTAATCGAGAAACTCGTTGATTATATTGTTGATATTACCGACCGCTTCATCTATAAGACTGCCGACCTCGCTGTTTTCGCTTGAAGGACGTGATGTGCAGTGTGTACAGGTTTTGGGAAGATTGGTGAGGCTGAACCAACCGGTCGCTGATGAACAGTAAGATCCTGCGAGGTTGCCTGTTGCCGTACAGTATTTTTTCTGTACGGTTTTTCCGCTCTTAGGGAAGGTAATATCATCATCAAGACCTTTATGGATACGGTCAAACACATTAAAGAAAATTGTACCGGCGGGGTTGATGGAAGCGTTGATTGATTTGGGCTTGTCATAACCGTACCACACAGCGCCTACATAATAAGGTGTTCCTGCGCAGAACCATCTGTCCTTATCATCGGTTGTGGTACCGGTTTTGGCCATGATCTGGAATTTACGGACATTGGAAGCTGTGCCGTAATAGCTGGTTTTAACAGTCTGGAGAATTTCACACATAATGTCTGAAGCTTCCTCGCTTATAACCTGGATACCGATTTTTTGCGTATTATCAAGCAAAACCTCAGTTCCCTGACTGTTTGTTACTTTGTAATAGCTGTAAGGCTCATAATACTTGCCGCCGTTACCGAATGTGGCGTATGCCGCCGCCATTTCAACGGTATTTGCACCGTTTGTGAGTGAGCCGGTAGCAAGAGGGCCTAAGTTAATGTCGTTTTCGTCGTCAATCTGCGAGAGCATGAAATGCTCTTTGAGATATTTAAGTGACATAGCGGGAGTGAGAGTATTGTTGATAAGTCTCGCAGGAACAGTATTCATTGATTCCTGAACCGCTTTTTGAGTAGTGACATTGTTGCCTGAACCGTAGGTTTTATCAACGTTGTGAGGCCACATTTCGCCACGGTAAGCAAAGGCATAGTCCAGAGTATGTGATGACCATGTAATCTTATTCAAATCAAGCAACGGTGCGTAGGTGGATATGGGCTTAATGGTTGAACCCGGCTGACGGAATGTGTCGGAAGCACGGTTCCAATCACGGTTACGTTCAATTTCACCCGCTCCGCCAGCAATACCGACTATTCGCCCCGAATAGTCCATAATTGTCATTTTTCCATTCATAAAAGTGACAGCAAAATCATCAAGCTTTATTTTCTTTTCGTTTGTCTCGGTATGATATTTTATTTCACCATCGTTATAGATAACATCATTGATGTCAACAGTCAGAACTGTTGTTTGTTCAGTCAAAATTGCATAAAGTGCTCTTTTTTGAGCATGTTCACTATCTGCTTTATACCACAACTTCACATGACATCCGATGTATTCCTGAATTTCATAGCTCGCTCTG
>JAZSIQ010000035.1:0-5276 GCA_045533875.1 Acutalibacteraceae bacterium
GAGCGGCGAAGTTTGTTCGTAGCATAAAACATTGTTTTTTCTTCATTTTTAAATTCATAGCAAAAATTCAGGGTTCTGCAGGATATTAATTCCCGTAGAACCCTTTGTCATATATTGTTTTATGCGGTCTGCGCTTTTTTACATCCCCGTTTTATTTTGCTTTTCTTTCAATGCCGTAAACAACGTCAATTCTTCTCAGCAGGTTTTTATCGTGCTGGGGTATCCACTGGTCGCCCGTTTCAACCTTGCTTTTGAAGGTGTCCTCATCAAGCGAAACATCAATCTGTGCAAGCCCTGCAAGCTCACCGTCCTTTGAATAAACGGTGTCCCAGAAAGCGTGGTGGCCGATATAGGTAACGCTTGCGGGGATGTAAACATAGGTCATCGCCTGATTGTAGCTGAATGCGTCGGAGCCGATGTATTCGAGCCCTTCGGGCAGGGAAAGATAAATTTCCTTGCCGTCAACGGCGGAGATATCGGTAAGCTCGACGGCGGAATCGGGAACGTATGTATAAATCCCTGCAAGATTCGGCATTTCAAAAAATCCGAGTGTTTCTATGGTGCGAAGCCCCTCGGGCAGGTAAACGTCGGCAAGGTTTGAATAGTTAAAGCAAAGCTCGCCTACTGTTTCAACCGTTGAGGGCACAACATAGGTCATAACCTCTTTTCTGTATTTTGCAAAAAGCTCCGTATCCTCGTTATCCGCAAAAAGCTCCTCTTCGTAGCCGTATTTTTCACGCAGATAACGGTCACGGTCGCAGGGGTAGCAGATAACGGTTTTCTTATCCTTGCTGTAAAGCACACCGTCAATGTCACAGTAAACGGGATTGTTTTCATCAACCTCTATAGCCTTGAGCGCCCAGCAGGAGTAGAATGCCTTGCCGTCAATATCCGTTACATCCTTGCCTATGTAAACTGTTTCGAGCGCTCCGTCACAGTTGAAGGCGTACTCTCTGATTTTGGTTACGGGCTTTGATTTATCGGTTACAACGGTAAAGTTCTTTTCGGGGTCGGTTATGTTTTTGTCATACTCAACCTCTGCCGCAAAATCAATTGTAAGCTCCTTTATGTAGCCCGTGTTGCTGAATTTCGCAAGCTCGTAGGTGCCCGATTCAAGGGGAGCGTATTCAAAGGTTTCCTTATGAACAACCCTTACGCTGAAATACATGGAAAGGGAAACAGCAACTATGATAACGAGAACAAAAATTATTTTTTTCAGCCTGTAGTTTGAGTAGGGTTTGTTTATGTGCGGAGCGGCAAGACCTTCAACGGTATAGGAATATATATCCTCCTCAGGGATATTGAGAAGCTCTTCTTCAACAATAAAATGGTCCTTGCGTTCTTTTTTATTCTTCTTCATACCGTCACCCCCTTAGCCCTTATATCCGCCTGAAACGGCTTCGCCCTTTTCCTGAGCCTGCTTTTCGGCAACCTCGGCACGGCGCTTGAGCACCTGCATAACCTTATGCTGCTTTGATGCATCGTAATCCCAGAAAAGGTAGGGCAGAGTCATAAGCAGGAAGCCGATTATATCAATTATAAGCGGAACAACAATTATATTCTGCCTTGCGGAGTCAATAAACAGTATATCCCAGTTGCTGTTGAAGCCGTAAGCGAGCAGCAGAAGAGGGATAATAAGACCTACGAAGTTTACAACAGGGCCCGTAAACCAGCCGAAAATGCCGGAGAAACTCTCAAGTCTTTCGCCTGAAAGGTACATCTGATAGTCGTTTATGCGAACATCCATATCTCTCTGAGCGGAGGTGGGCACGGTTTTGGTCATCTCCATGAAGAACAGAACAACACAGCACAGCGTGCCGCAAAGCAGCAGATTATCGCCGCAGAAGGTGATTGCAAGCACTATAACGGCATTGCCCACTGCTCTTGAAAGCTGATAGAAAATCATAATCTGCTTGTAGGTGAAGCGTTTGAGGAAATACGGAGTGCACAAATCTGGCGGAGTGCCTGCAAAGGAAATCAGAATCATAATAAGCGAATAGGGCAGACCGCTTAAACGGAAGGTGTAAAGGTAAAGCACGGTGGTAAACACAAGCATTCCGTTACCCAGCGAATCAAGCAGACCTACTGTCGTGTTAATCCAGCGGTACTTATTGTGAAGTACACCGAACATACCGTCCCAGAATTTTATATTTACCTTCTTTTCAATGGGAGGCTGCGGAATTCTCTCCTGCACCTTGTTGGCAAAAATCATGGTGAGTATAACACAGCCGATGAAGGTGATAGGGATAACGTATCTGAAAACGTTGATATCAGCCCATTCGTACCTGAGCATTCCTATAAAGACCGGAAGAAGCACGGAAACTATGGTGTGCAGGAAATGGGAAAGCTTTACGGGGTAGGTTCTTACCATGATTCTTTCCTGCAGGTTGGGGCTGATAACCTGCGACACGGTTTCCATATTGTTGCCGAAGCCGAAAACATTGTAGCAGGCAAAAAGGAGATTTGCCGCCCATACTCTTGTTGACATATCGGGGATGTTATAAAGCGGAAGCCAGCCTATGAGAATTACCATTATGCACTTGGGTATAGCATCACAGTAAAGGGAGTATTTGTATCTGCCGTATTTGGGCACAAGCTTTTTGCGCCAGAAGATGTTCCTTGCGCCCACCCAGCCGCTGTAAAGGAAGTGCGTGCCGAAAACCTTGAAGCAGGCGGTGGCACTCATGCCCTCCAGATTATTGAGGTAGGTGATAAAACGGCTTGCCTGATTGAAAAGCTGCGAGTAATCAAAGAAAATACACGATAGCCCGAACAAAGCCATAAGTATGTAAACGGTGTACAGCTTTCGTTCTGTGTTCTTTGGCATAAAGCCCAGATTATCGCACACAAACCACCATATAAGCGCCGTCACATAGCCCAGCGGCATGTTGATGATGCTGATAATTGAAAAAGTGAGGTAGGGAAGCTGATAATGATGCATTATCAGGAAGCATCCCGCTGCGAAGGAAATGTATTCAAGCACCTTTGATGCCGTGTAGTTTGTGCCTACGGCAAAGAAAATGTTCTTATATTCCTTATAGGGAACATATTTACCTTCGGCAGGAGTATTCCAATGGGTCTTTATCTCAGAAAAAAGGGACTTGACCTTGTTTAAGGAATTACCGTTGCCCATTTACACCGCTCCTTTTATGTATAATCATAAATTTAGTATAAAGTAATTTAAAAGGTTAGTCAATGCACAGGCAGGTAGAAATAAAGCGCAATATTTTGTGTATAAGTATCATGTAACCGCATTTTCGGGCATATATATTCGGTAAGCGGCGCTTTTTTTTCAGTAAAATTTTCATTCCTTTTTGTGTTGGGCAAAAGATTTTTGTTTTTTTGCTCCACTTGCCGAAAATCCCACCGATTGTGGTGCAAATCTTTGACTTGGCATAGATGTTGTGATAAAATCTAAGCGTAAAAATAGAATTATAAAAAAATCAAAAAATATCGAAAATTATCGAACATTTGTATTGACAAACAATTGTTCGTTTGCTATAATAAACACACAGAACAAATGTTTTTGACTTATTGAAACAAAGGAGGAGAAAAACATGGCATCATTCGTAATCACCACCACATTAGAAATAGTTGCTGTTGTTTTGCTTATTCTCGGAGCTATATATCAGAAAAAACTTGTTGCTTTTGAAGACAAACTCTTCAGAGCAATAAAGATTCACGCTAAGAATTACCGCAAGCGCAAGGCTTATGAGCTTTCCGTAAAGCAGAGAGAGGCTCAGAGCAGAGCTCCCGCAGATTTGCCCGAAACAGCCGCAGTAGTAGGCGTTTACCGCGCAAAGAAAAAGTCCGGCAGAGTTGCGTAAAACAAAAAAATTTAACCGTCCCGTGTCAGCACGGGGCGGTTTTTTTGCGCAGCAAGCGAAAGAAGCAGGCGGTTTTCCACAAAATTCCGTCTGTGCGTTTGTATAATCCTCCAAACTTTGGCAGACCTTCAAAAAAAGTTCAAAAAAATCTGTGACAAAGTTCATATTTTGGCATATACATAATAGGATACGGGGGAAACAATCCGTTTGCACAAGACTGCACCAACCTATACCGCCGAGGAAAGACCATGGCTGGCTTATCCCAATGAGGTTTTCAAAAACGGTGCAAGTTATAAACAAGCTACAGATTTCTACCTGGATTAAGGAGGGGTTTAGGTGAAAAAAGCAACATCAATTATATTATCTGCATTGCTTATCTTCGGTTGTTTATTTACAGGAGCAAATGCTTATGTTACAGACCGCCTTGGCTTTGCTGTTGTTGAAGATGATTATGAAGCAAAAAGGTCAAAAGACGGAAAATACTGGTGCTATTTCAATGAACAAACTAAAGAAGCAAGTTTTGGAAAATCTTATGAAACAGATATAACGGTTCTTGAAATTCCTGATGAAATTGACGGCTATCGCATAACGGAAATATCCACCCTCTTCTCAGAAAGTCCGTCTTTAGTGAAGATTAAGTTCGGTAAAAACATTAAGAGCGTTTTGACTGGAGGTCTCACCGTTTCCTCAAACAATCCGAGAAGTGTATTTTGTTGCGGCATTGAGTTAAACGAAGGGCTTGAGGAGATTTGTTTTAAAGCAGAAAGCATACCCGATTATTACAGTGAAATTATTGTAAGCCCCAGCATAAAAACAATGATTTTACCGAAATCTCTTAAAAAAATCGGGGAAAACGGACTGAACACGGGAAGAATATATAACCTGATTGTTCAGAGCAATATCGAAGCGGATAAGCACTCTGTTTCAAAAAATGCCTACAAGGAAAACAGAGTTTTTGCCCGCTTTGACTACAGCGACCGAACCTCCTGCAATATCTATTTAACAAGCGATATTACCAACTTTGACGATTTGGCTTTAAACCAAGAGCCGTGGAACGACCCTGATTATGCATTAAATGACCATATTGATACAGAGTTCAATCCGGACACCACCATTTACAAAACCCCCGATACAAAGGGAGTTGAAAAATTTGAAAAAATGGGTTATCCCGTAGAGGAATACACCGAGGAATGGTGGCACGATTTGGCGGAGATTGAGGAAGTTACTATGATCGCCGAGGGAATGAGCGAGAAAACTGAGCAGGTCGGCAACGGACTTTCCGATTCTGCAAGGAAGTATCTCAGCCATGAATACGAAAAAAGCGTAAAATCGGGCGAAAAATTCACCGTTTCCTCTGCCTTTGCCCCCTCTGATGCCTACGATGACCGCACCTTCTTTGTATCAATGGATGAAACCGTAGCCACGGTTGATACCGAGACAGGTGAAGTA
>JAZSIQ010000147.1:0-4435 GCA_045533875.1 Acutalibacteraceae bacterium
GAGCGGCGAAGTTTGTTCGTAGCATAAAACATTGTTTTTTCTTCATTTTTAAATTCATAGCAAAAATTCAGGGTTCTGCAGGATATTAATTCCCGTAGAACCCTTTGTCATATATTGTTTTATGCGGTCTGCGCTTTTTTAACATCCCCTTTGTTGTATATTCAGTTATATCCAATCCTTGATTTTTACGAATTCTACAAGCGCCAGATATTCTTTAAGCTCCTCCAAGGTTACCTCTTCGGTTGTTTGCAACAGCAGCTCTTGTCCGTCAACAAGCAGCTCTATGGCGAATCCACCCCAAGCCCATCTGCTGGTATCGGTAACCTGATACCACAGTTTTCTTTTGTATATTTCTGTGGTAACGTTGCCTGACTGCACTGTTTCAATATATCTGTATTTTTTATTATCCTTAAGTGCAGAATCTCTTTCGCCCGACATATTTATGAAAAACCGAAAACAGTCCGTTTCGTTGAAGCGAAAAGCCGCATTTATATCCCCATACCAGGGAGTATAGTGCATCCACATCATCTCAGCGGCTTGAGAATCAACAACGGGAACATATATTTCGCTCTCGCAAAAAGCAAGATACTCTTCGGGAGAATGGAAACACCCGGAAATATCGTAGTGGTTTTCGTCCAAAAATGCAATGAATTCATCAGCATCCATTGTCTGTGCGGCTTTTTTGGCATCCTTGAGTTCATTCAAATCCTCCATATATAAAGTAAACGGAGCCTCTTCTCCCTGAATGATATATTCATCTGTTACAGGAGGTTGCGTTTGGGTTGTTGACGGAGGTTTAGTTGAGGTTGCTGATACGGGTTGGGATGAGGCAACAGATGAAGTAACGGTTGCGGATTCGTTCGGATAAAAATCCTTTACGGTTGTTTCGGGCGTGTCGGTGAGTGTGCGTTCTTCCGTCTTTGTAACCGTTGATTCGCTTAATACCTGATAGGAGGTTGTTGTTTGCACAGGGATTTTTTTATTGAATGCTCCGCCGAAAATCAAACCCATTCCAACAAAAAAAAACAGGCAGCACACGCATACCGCAAGAATTCTGCCGTTGAGCGGACGGTGCGGCTTTGAAACGGCTTCGGAAGTTTTATGTTCTGTACATTTTTCTTTAATCCGCGTTTTCATATCGTTCGGCATTTTTATTTTTTTGCCCGATTCTTCAAGCTTATTAAAATCCATAGCACTAAAACTCCTTTCTGTAATGTTCTTCAAAAATCATTCTGCCTTTTTTGAGTCGCATTTTAACCGCCGACTGTGTTTTGCCGATTATTCTGGCAATTTCCGCTACTTTATAACCCTCAACGTAATAAAGAGTTAAAACGATACGGAATCTTTCGGGGATTTTCATAAGGATTTCGGAAAACAAATCTATTTCTATTTCGTAACTGTCGCAAATTAAATCGGTGCAGATGGTGACGGCTTTTTTTCGGCATCTGATTATATCCTTGCATTTGTTACCGGCGACTTTTATAAGCCAGGCTTTTTCGTGCTCCGTATTATTAAATTCGGGTGATTTTTCAATGTACTTTAAATAGGTTTCCTGCACGGCATCCTCTGCATCGTTTTCGTTGCCAAGCATAATGAGGCAAATTCTGAAAAGCACGTCGCTGTATGCTTCTATTGCTTTTTCAATATCGGGAGCCAAACCTTCAGATATCTGATACATTTTTCAACCTCCTTCATCAATAACACGCACAAAAGACCGTTTTGGTCAATTTTTTTAAAAGAATTATATCAGTTAAGCGTTTTTAATTCAACACAGAACAACCGCTTTAAATTATTGACTTGACGGCGGTGTTAATTTATACTGTAAATATACCTTTCAAAAGGAGGATGCTTATGAACAAAACGGCAAGGGATGCAGGTGCGGATAATCTCACCCCCAGCATACCGCAGTATTTTTCCTGGATTAACAACACAAACGAGGGCTCGACCGAGGAGCACACCCTTATAAATCTTGATTTTTTCAGGTATCTTAAGGAAACCTACGGTATGAGCATAAAAATATATGCCTGGGATGCAGGAAACTTTGACGGTGCAAGCGAGGGCTACGGCAATGTAAACGGCAAAAAATTCCGCTCGCAGTACCCCGAGGGCTACAAAAAGGTGGTTGAAGAGGCGGCAAAATCGGGCATACGCTTCGGCTTGTGGGGCAGCCCTGACGGCTTCGGCGATACCCCCGAGGAGGAAAAGGAGCGCTTTGAATTTTTCGTTCACCTTTGCAGGGATTACAACTTTTCCCTCTTCAAGCTGGACGGCGTGTGCGGCAGGCTCCGCCCCGAAAAGGCAGGCGTCTTTGCCGATATGCTCAAAGAGTGCCGCAAATATGCGCCCGACCTTGTGGTGCTCAATCACCGCCTTGATTTCTACGAGGCGGAAAAATACGTAACCACCTACCTGTGGAACGGTGCGGAAACCTACGTTGACGTGCTCTCCTGCAATAAGGAAACCTGTATGCACCACAGGGGCTTCATGTTCACAAGGGGACATACCGATAATCTTGAGCGCCTTGCGGAGGACCACGGTGTGTGCATCTCCTCCCACATTGATTATTTTGAGGATGAGCTGATTTATCAGGCATTTAACCGCTCACTCATACTTGCCCCCGAAATCTACGGCAATCCCTGGCTTGTGCGCGATGATGAGCTTCCCCGCCTTGCGAGGATTTATAATCTCCACGCACGCAACTCGGCAATTCTTGTAAACGGCAAGCTTCTGCCCGACTCCTACGGTGCAAATGCCTGCTCGAGGGGAAGCGCAACAAAGCGTTTTATCTCTACGGGCAACAACTCGTGGCAGACTCAGAAAATCAAAATAAACATCGGCGAAGAAACGGGCATTGATACATCGGAGCCCGTGTGTGTCAATATTCACCACCCGTTTGAAAAGCACGTCGGTATTTTCAACTGCGGCGATTCGGTTGAAATTGAGCTTATGCCTTTCCGTGCAACGCTCATTGAGCTTGCGGCGGTGAGCGAGGCGGAGCCCGTGCTCAAAAACTGCGAATACGAAATCATAAAAGAGGATGAAAACGGAACTCCCGAGCAGGTTAAAATTCTTACCTGCAAAGGGGAGGATGTCCTCCTGCTCAGCGCAGGCGAAGAGAGCTTCTTCATGAAGGGCGAAAAAACGGATATCGCCGAGCGTGCGCCCGAATACCTCGGAAAGCTTGAGAATGAAATTATAAATCCCGAAAACGGAGAGCTTCTGTATGAAAGCGCAATGTTTGCCATAAATAACGATTCTCTTGAGAGCAAGAGTCTGTGCCGCTCGGGCGAAACGGCGATTCCTCAGGTGAAAGCGGCAAGGGATGCTTTCTTCTCGCAGGCTTGCTACAAGCTCAGGGGCTGTGAGGCGGCTAATATGTTTGACGGCAATCCCGAAAGCTTCTTCGATGCCCAGAGCAAGACCTACTGCGACAACAATCTGCGTATCAAAAACGGCTGCCTGCGTGTGGATTTCGGTGAAGAGGTGGAGTGCGACAGCGTGGAAATAGAATTCTTTGCGGCGGATAATCCCACAAGAGAGGTTGAAATTCAGAATATTCCGCTCTCGGGTGAGTATTCCTGCAACCTTGCCGATTGGAAGCGCACAAAGCAGGTTGAATTCGGCACGGCACAGGATTATACCGCAAAGGTTGTAAAATTCACCGTGCACACTCTCTATGATTTAAAGGGCAGAAAGCTGACGGTGAGCTATCCCGTAAACGGCGCACTGCGTTATTTCAGAATGGAAAATCCCGTGGACAGAATTTACTCGGTAAGACCCGTTAAGGACGGCAAGCCCGTGAGCGTATGCGCACCAAAGGCGAACAATATGCAGGCGCATTACCGCCATAAAAACACCGCCCTTGCAAGGTGGCAGGAATTCACCCTGCCGCAGTACAGGAGCGGCGCTAAGCTTACCGTTGCGGTAAACGGCACTCACGGCGATGAGGGGGTTTACTGCGTTGCCGAAATCGGCGGCGGACTCAGCGGCTTCCCCGAAAGAGCGCCCGATTACAAGAGCAACCAGTGGGAGCACAGAGTTTGCTCCTCCGATAAGAACAACACGTTTTATATGGAGCTGCCCGACGGCTTGCAGGGGCAGAAGATAAAGGTTTACGCTCTGTTTTCGGACAGAAGAAAAGCGGTGGCAAGTGATTGTGAAGTATATATCTGTGATAAGCATTAAAACAAAAAACACCCTCGCCGGAGGGTGTTTTTTAATTTAAACAAT
Organism: Acutalibacteraceae bacterium; assembly: GCA_045533875.1. GTDB lineage: Bacteria > Bacillota > Clostridia > Oscillospirales > Acutalibacteraceae > CAG-177. Next base: position 4,231 of record JAZSIQ010000147.1, read on the forward strand.
ATCAAGAATAGCCTTTATCAGCTCTTCCTTAATAATCTGATGCCCTGCGGCGGAGGGATGCACACCGTCAACGCTCCAGTATCTTGTGTCGCCGTCGGCGCTTGCTTCGTCGAATTTGTTCTGAAGCTCAACGAAAGGCAGGCTGTATTTTTCTGCCACACGCTTTGCCGCATCGCCGTGAGCCTTTACCTCGTATTTAAAGCCG